>NZ_JBJZON010000017.1:0-159258 GCF_047200735.1 Pseudonocardia oceanicola | reverse complement strand
TCCGACACCGGTGAGTATCGAACAGATCAAGGAGACCGAGCAATGAGTTCGGCGAATGCGCAGGATCTGGAGGAGTTCCGCAACTCCATCCGCTCCTTCTGTCGGCGCGAGGTCACCCTTGAGCTGGTGCGTCGGATGGACCGTGAGGATTTCATCCCGCCGGATCTCATCCGGCGTCTCGGTGAGCTCGGCTATATGGGAGTCGCGTTCCCCGAGGAGTACGGCGGCGGTGGCGGCGGAATTCACGAACTCGTCGTTCTGGGCGAGGAGCTGTCCGCTGTCTCCAGTGCGATCTCCGGGATCGTCATCTCGACGGCCGTGTTCGGCGGGCTGAACATCCTGCTGTCCGGAAGCGACGCTCAGCGCTCGGAGCTTCTCCCCAAGGTGTGTTCAGGCGAGTTGTTGTCCGCGATGGCGATCACGGAGGCCGATGCGGGTTCGGACGTCTCCGCGGTGTCCACCAAGGCCGAGCGCATGGATGGCGGATGGGTGCTCAACGGCACCAAGATGTTCACCTCCGGGGCTCAGGAGGCCCAGCTGGTCATGATCGTGGCCAGGACGGGGAGTGGCCCGCGCAGGCACGACGGCCTCACCGTCTTCCTGGTGCCGAACCCGACTGCCGGGCTCGAGATCCGGAAGCTGGAGAAGATCGGTAACCGGGGGATCACCACGTGTGAGCTCGTCCTCGACGACGTCCGGCTGCCGCATGACGCCGTGCTCGGCGGGGCCGAAGCCGCAGGCGAGGGCTGGGCCCAGGCCATGAAGACGTTCGAAGTCGAGCGCATCACGATGGCCGCGATGTCGGTGGGCATCGCCCGCCGCGCACTCAAGGACGCGGTGGCCTACGCGGGCGAGCGCCATCAGTTCGGCCAGGCGATCGGAAACTTCCAGGCCGTCGGGCACTCCCTCGCGGAGATGGCGACCCAGGTCGAGGCCGCCTCGGCGCTCGTCGCCACCGCGGCGAACAGATTCGCCGACGGCCTGCCGTGCGCCACGGAGGCCGCAATGGCGAAGCTCTTCGCCACGGAGCGGGCCAAGGAGATCTGCCTCGGCGGCATGCAGGTGCTGGGCGGGTACGGCTACCTCCCCGAGTTCGACATGGAGCGACACCTCCGGGACGCCCTGCTCGGTACGGTGGGTGCCGGGACCAGCCAGATCCAGCGGACCATCATCGCCCGGTCGATGGGGTTCCGCACCTGATGTCGGACAGCGCAGGCTGTGCGGAGAGGTGTCGGGGGCAGTGAGGAGCGAGACGACGGACGGCCTGGACAGGGAGTGGCAGGGCCGCTCCTTCCCCCCCGTCACGGCGACGGTCGAGCGAGGGCGGCTACGGGCCTTCGCCCGGGCCACCGGCCAGACCGATCCGGTGTACTTCGACCTCGATGCGGCGCGGGCGGCCGGCCATCCGGACCTCCTCGCCCCTCCGACAGTCCTGTTCTTCCTCGCCCAGGAGGATCCAGCACTGTTCTCGCATCTCGAGGCCATCGGGGCCGCGGTGTCGACGGTCCTGCACGGCGCGCAGACCTTTCGCTACCACCGTGCCGTCCACGCGGGCGACGAGCTGACGCTGGTCACGACCATCGGACGGATGTGGCGCAGCCGCGATGGGCGCTTCGACTTCGCCGAGCGTCATGGCGCGATCACCGACGCCGCCACCGGCCGGCGCGTAGCCGACAGCGACGACGTGCTCATCACCCGGCTCGGGTCGGAGCCATCCCCGGAACGTCGGGACGCCAAGGCTGAGACACCTCTCGACCCTGCGCAGTTCACGCTGCACGCACCCCCGGTGAGCAGGGCGACGCTGGCGATGTTCGCGGGTGCGTCCGGGGACGCGAACCCGCTCCACATCGACAGCGACGCCGCTCGGGCTGCGGGTCTCGCCGACGTGATCGCCCCTGGCATGCTCTCGATGGCCTATCTGGGTCGGCTCCTCACCGACGCCGTGCGGCAGGAGGACCTGCGGGAGTTCTCCGTCCGGTTCCGGGCTGCCACTCCGGTGCATGCCGTCCCGACCTGCCGGGGCACTCTGCTGGACAGCCCCGACGCGGCCGGACACCGGCGGTTCTCGCTCGCGGTGACGCTGGCCGACGGCACCACCACCCTCACCGGCCATGCGGTGGTATCGGGGGGCCTTCGAGGCGAGGGGCCGAGATGAGGACACTCGACCCGCCCAGCTCTGGACGCGAACTGGTGCGTGTGGAGATCACCGGTCACACCGCAGTCCTCACGCTCGACCGGCCCGAGGCCCGCAACGCGATCAATCCGGAGATGTCCTCGGCCATCGAAGCGGCGATCGACCGCGCCGAGTCGGCCGACGACGTGTGGGCCGTCGTCCTCGCGTCCTCCGCGGAGGTGTTCTGTGCCGGCGCCGACCTGAAGACGGTCGCCTCCGGCTCCTTCGCCGGCATCGAGACAGTGCGTGGCGGCTTCGCCGGCCTGGTCAAGCGCAAGCGCACCAAACCTCTCATCGTGGCAGTGGAGGGGGCAGCGCTCGCCGGTGGCTGCGAGATCGCCCTCGCCGCCGATCTGCTCGTGGCCTCCGCCAACGCACGGTTCGGGCTTCCGGAGGTCAAGCGGTCCTTGGTGGCTGGCGCGGGCGGCGTCATGCGGCTACCGAGGGTGCTGCCTCGTAACATCGCCATGAAAATGGTGCTCACCGGCGACCCGATCACTGCCGCCGAAGCTGCTGCGCACGGCATGGTCGCTGACCTGACACCTCCCGGTGAGGCGTTGCCGCGGGCCCTTCTCCTTGCCGCGCGAATGAACGACGCGGCCCCGCTCGCCGTACGTGCTTCCCGACAGGCCCTCCTGGACTGCCTTGAGGCGTCCGAGGAGGAGGGCTGGCGGATCTCCTGGCAGGCCGCCAACAGTCTGTTTGACACGGAGGACTTCAGGGAGGGCCCTCGAGCCTTCGTTGAAAAGCGCGTCCCGCAGTGGAAGGCATGCTGAAGGCGAGGCGAGTGGTCGACCATCGGCGAAGTCGCCATGGCGGTGCGACGGCCGGCTGAAGATCGGGCTCTGGCGCAGAAGCGGTGGTGTGCCGGACCGAGCAATGCTTGAAACCTGTGGATGACGAGGAGGGGTCGTACCCTCCCGCATGATCTGCAAGGCTCAAGCAAGATCGGTCCTGTAGCGGATTGCGACACCGTGCGCGGTGATCACGTCTCTAGCTTCGGCACCGGACACGCGGAGGTGGCGCCATCGGGCCGGACGGCCTCCTCCCGAGAAGACGACCCCGGAAGGCCAGCACATGGACCAGACCCCCCTCGAGTTCGGCGCCTTCCTCGCGCCGTGGCACCGGGTGGACACCGACGCCAACATCGCCATCCATCAGGACCTCGAGACCGCGGTCGCCATGGACCGCCTCGGGTACTCCGAGTTCTGGATCGGCGAGCACCACTCCGGCGGCGTCGAGATCGTCGCCGACCCGCTGCTGTTCATCGCGGCCGCTGCCGAGCGGACCCAGCGGATCAAGCTCGGCTCCGGTGTGCTCTCACTGCCCTATCACAACCCGTTCCTGCTGGCCGACCGCATCGTGCTGCTGGACCACCTCACCCGCGGCCGGTTCCTGTTCGGTGCCGGACCGGGGCAGCTGGTGGACGACTCGCGTTCGATCGGCATCGACTCGCTCGAGAACCGCCGCAAGATGGAGCAGTCCTTCGACGTCATCCACCGGCTGCTGGCCGGCGAGACCGTGACCGAGAAAACCGACTGGTACGACCTCGACGCGGCCTATCTGCAGGTCCCGCCGTACTCGGACATCCACACCGCGGTCACCGCCACCGTCTCCCCGACCGGACCCAAGCTGGCCGGTCGCTACGGCGCCGGTCTGCTCTCCCTCGCCGCGACCAGCCCCGAAGGTTCGGCCGCGCTCAAGGCGCACTGGGGGATCGTCGAGGAGCTCGCCGCCGAGAACGGCAAGACCGTCGACCGCCGCAACTGGCGGCTGACCTGCCCCATGCACATCGCGGAGACCGAGGCCAAGGCCCGCGAGAACGCCCGGCACGGCCTGCTCTACCTGATGAACTACCTCGCGCACGTCAGCCCGGGCCTGGCCCAGCTCGACGACGTGGACGTCCTGATCGACGGCATGAACAGTACCGGCTTCGGCGTGGTCGGCACCCCGGACATGGCCGTCGAGCAGATCAAGCGCATGCAGGAGGCGTCGGGTGGGTTCGGCAAGCTGCTGATCCTGCACGGCGAGTGGGCAGACCACCCGAACAGCATCCGCAGCCTCGAGCTGATCGCCGAGAAGGTCATGCCGGTTTTCAACGGCTCGCTCGACCGTCGCCAGCGCGGCTACGACCAGACCGTGAACAGCGACGGCGCGGGCGCCAAGGCGACCAGCGCCGGCCAGGCCGAGGCCCAGGCCCGGTTTGAGGCGGAGCGCGCCGGCCGCTGAGCCGGACGAGCGCACGGCACGACTGACACCTGACGACGAGGACAGGAGACTGCACATGGGACGACTCGACGGCAAGGTCGCACTGATCACCGGTGCCGCGCGCGGCCAGGGGCGCTCGCACGCACTGGCACTGGCGCGTGAGGGCGCGGAGATCGTGGCGGTCGACATCTGCGAGCAGATCGAGACCGTGCCCTACGGCCTCGCCACGCCCGACGACCTGAAGGAGACCGTCGAGCAGGTGGAGGCGCTCGACCGGCGGGTCCTGTCCCGCCAGGTCGATGCCCGCGACCAGGCGCAGCTGGATGCCGTCGTGGCGGACGCGGTCACCGAGTTCGGTGGTATCGACATCGTCGCCGTGAACCACGGGATCTGGACGCGCGGCGCACTGTGGGACCTCTCCGAGGACACTTGGCAGGACATGGTGGACACGAACCTCACGGCGGTCTGGAAGACCGTGAAGGCCGTGTCCGGGCACCTCCGCGAGCGCAAGCGCGGCTCGATCATCCTCACCTCGTCGGTCAACGGGGTGGAGGGTCAGGCCGGCTCGGCGCACTACACGGCGGCCAAGCACGGTGTGATCGGGCTGATGAAAGCGGCCGCCATGGAGTTCGCGCCCTACCGGGTGCGGGTCAACGCCATCATGCCGGGCTTCGTCGACACGAACATGACGAATTGGCAGGGCGCCTGGGACATGACCAGCGGCCACGAGGGCGGGACGCGGGCCGAGCACGAGCAGGCCGCACGGCACTGGCACGCCTTCGGCGGGCTGATGGCGCCCTCGGACATCAGCGGCGCTGTCGTGTTCCTGGCCTCGGACGAGTCGGCGCGGATCACGGGCATCGAGATGCCGGTGGACAGTGGCCACCTGGTGCTCTCGACGTTCAACCCGGCGCCGCCGGAGTGAGTGTGTAGCGCCTTGCGACAACCCATCGTGGCCCGGATTCCCTAGCGTCTGAGGACGATCGGGGAGCCGGGCCGCGTGTCTTCTCCCCTTGTGAACCGATTGGGAGCTCCATGACTTCAGCAGTGATCGTCGACCTGGTGCGGACGGCGTCCGGCAGGGGCAAGCCGGGTGGCGCCCTGTCGGGCGTGCACCCCGTGACCCTGCTCGCGGACACCCTCAGCGCGCTCCTCGAGCGCACCGGCATCGACCCGGCCACGATCGACGACGTCATCGCGGGCTGCGTGTCCCAGGCGGGGGAGCAGACCCTCAACATCGCCCGCAACGCCGTGCTCGCGGCCGGGATCCCCGAGTCCGTGCCGGGCACAACGGTGGACCGCCAGTGCGGCTCGAGCCAGCAGGCGGTGCACTTCGCCGCGCAGGGCGTGCTCGCCGGCGCCTACGACATCGTGATCGCCTGCGGCGTCGAGTCGATGAGCCGGGTCCCGATGGGCTACAGCAGCGTCGACCAGCACCCCACCGCGCCGCTGAAGGCCCGCTACCCCGAGGGCCTGGTCGGCCAGGGCGTGTCGGCCGAGCTGATCGCGGCGAAGTGGAAGCTGGACCGCGACACGCTCGACGAGTACTCGGCCCGCTCGCACGCGCGTGCCGCCGCGTTCGCCGCCGAGGGCGCCTTCGCGGGCGAGATCGTGCCGATCACCGTCGACGGGCAGGTGCACGACGTCGACCAGACGATCCGCGCCTCGACGACCGCCGAGGGGCTCGCCGGCCTCAAGCCCTCGTTCGCCGACGAGGAGCTGGGCAAGCGCTTCCCGGAGATCAACTGGAGCATCACCCCGGGCAACTCCTCGCCGCTGACGGACGCCGCGAGCGCCACGCTGATCATGAGCGAGGAGAAGGCGAACGCGCTGGGCCTGCGTCCGCGCGCCCGCTTCCACGAGTTCGCCGTCACCGGCAGCGACCCGCTGTTCATGCTGACCGGCGTCATCCCGGCCACCCAGAAGGTGCTCGCCCGCGCCGGGATGAGCATCGACGACATCGACGCCTACGAGGTCAACGAGGCCTTCGCGCCCGTCCCGCTGGCGTGGCAGCACGACCTGGCGGCGGACCCGGACAAGCTCAACCCGCGCGGCGGCGCGATCGCCCTGGGCCACGCGCTCGGTGCCTCCGGTGTCCGGCTGCTGACGACCATGGTCAACCATCTCGAGGCCACCGGTGGCCGGTACGGCCTGCAGACCATGTGCGAGGGCGGCGGCATGGCCAACGCGACGATCATCGAGCGCCTCTGATGGCGGGCACCCTGACCCCCGACTTCACCGGCACGTCGGTCCTGGTCACCGGTGGGGCGCAAGGCATCGGGTTCGAGATCGTCAAGTACTTCCTGGACGCGGGGGCGAAGGTCTCCGCGGTCGACCGGGACGCCGAGGCGCTCAAGACCGCGTGGGACGGGCAGGAGAACGTCCGCCAGGTCGCGGTCGACGTGTCCGACGCGGCGGTGGTCGCCGAGGCCGTCGAGGGCGTCGTCGAGTGGGCCGGGAGCATCGACGTCGCGGTGAACAACGCCGGGATCACCCGCGACACGGTCGTCTGGAAGATGACCGACGAGCAGTGGAAGATCGTGCTCGACGTCCACCTGGGCGGCACGTTCGCCGTCACCCGCGCCGTCGTGCCGCACATGCGCAAGGCGGGCTCGGGCCGGATCGTCAACGTCACGAGCTTCACCGGTATGCACGGCAACGTCGGCCAGGCGAACTACGCGGCGGCCAAGGGCGGGATCATCGCCTTCACCAAGACCGTCGCGAAGGAGGTGGCGCGCTTCGGCATCACCGTGAACGCCATCTCGCCCAACGCCTCCACGGCGATGGTCGCGGCCATCCCGGCGGACCGGCTCGCGGAGATGACGGCCACGGTGCCGCTGGGCCGCTTCGCCGACCCGGCGGAGATGGCGCCCGCGGTGGGCTTCCTGGCCTCGGAGCAGGCCGCCTACGTCACCGGGGTCGTGCTTCCCGTCGACGGGGGTGTGTCGATGTGACTGGGCTCAACCCGTCGGCCGCGGCCCAGGACCCGATCCCGGTCCTCGGCCTGGCCGCGACCCCGCTCGTGCCCGAGTCCGACGCGGTCCTGGACGAGCTGGTGTTCGACGCCGTGTCCCGCGCGCTGCGCGAGGCCGGCATCCGCAAGCAGGAGATCGGCCTGTCGGTCACGGCGTCGCTGGACATCTACGACGGCCGCAGCATCTCCTCCGGGCTGACCAACGCCGCCTCCGGTGGCTATCTCGCGCAGTCCTACCGCATCGAGGGCGACGCCGGGCAGGCCATCGTGCACGCCGCCCAGACGATTGCCGCGGGGGACGCGGACCTGACGCTGGCCGTCGGTGTCTACAACCCCGAGGTGTCGGCGCCCGACCGGCGCGCCTTCCTGCAGCAGATCTCCAACCACGGCTTCGAGCCGCACTTCGACCGCCCGGTGGGGCTGTCGGCGGAGGCCGTGTTCGGGCTGCACGCCGGGTACGCCGTCGACTCCGGCGCGCTGACCGAGGAGCGGCTCGCCGAGCTCGCCGCGGCCGAGATCTCCCGCGGTGCGGGCAGGCCGCGCGCTGCCCGTACCGCGGTGACCAGCGTCGACGTGGCCGCCTCCGCGCCGGTCAACGGTGTTCTGCGCGAGCTCATGCTGCCCGCCGAGGCCACCGGCGCGGTCGCCGTCGTGCTGGGCTCGCTCGGTCGGTCGCGGCGGGCGCTGCACCCGCGCGCGGTGATCACCGGGTGGGGGCAGGCGACCAGCGACACCACGGCGGGCGGCCAGTGGCTGACCGACCCGGCCGCGGCCGCGCGCCGCGCCGGCTGGGAGGCCTACCGGCGGGCCGGGCTCACCGAGCCGGGCGAGCAGGTCGGCGCGGCCGAGCTGTCGGCCGCGACGCCGGCGCTGCTCGCGCCGACCGTCGACGCGCTCGGCCTCGCCAAGGGCGACACCGTGATCAACCCGTCGGGCGGGGTGGCGAGCTGCTTCCCCGGCGTCGCGAACGGGGCCCTGCGGCTGTTGGAGGCCGTGGAGTGGCTCGAGGGGAACGGCGGGCGGGCGGTGTCGCACTCGACGGACCTGCTCACCGGCCCGGTCGCGGAGACCGCGACCGTGCTCGTGCTGGAGGGAGTCTGATGGCCACCAGGGCTGTGATCGCGGGCGTCGGGATCACCCCGGCGAGCTCGCCGCGCAAGCAGACGTCGTCGTCGCTGGAGCTGGTCCAGGAGGCCGTCTGGGGTGCCCTGCAGCACTCCGGCGCCACCCCGGACTCGCTCGACGGCATCGTGATCGGCAACATCGACGGCTTCGAGGGCACCGTCCTCGGGGCCAAGCACCTGGTCCGGCGGCTGGGCCTGGGCCCGGACCTGCCGGTGTCCATCCTCAACACCGGCGGGACGACCGGCGGGAACCTCGTGCAGGTCGCCGCGCGTCAGGTGCGGGCGGGTGACCGGCGGCGCGTGCTCGTGATCGGTGGCCCCACCTTCTTCGGGGCCGAGGACCTGCAGTCGGCGATCAACACCAACTCGCCGATGATCGTCGAGCAGCCGCTCGGCATGGGCGCCTACCACATGGGCGCGTTCTATCCGAGCGCCTACACCGAGCGCTTCGGCGCGACGGTGGAGGACTTCGCCGTCTCGGCGGTGCAGGACCACGAGCACGCCTCCCGCAACCCGTACGCGCACCTGCGCAACACGATGACCGTCGAGGACGTCGTGTCGGCGAAGCCGCTGTCCTACCCGTTGACGATGGCGATGGTGTGCCCGGTGTCGACCTCGGCCAACGCGCTGCTGGTCTGCGCCGAGGGCACCACCGAGGACCTGCGGCCCACCCCGGTGCTGATCAAGGCCTTCGCCACGAGCAGCGACCCCTACCTGGGCGGGGGCAAGAACGACTTCGCGGCGATGGAGAACCTCGCCATCCTCGCGCAGAAGGTCTACCAGCTCGCGGACGTGCGCAGGCCGCGCGAGGAGATCGACGTCGTCGAGGTGTTCTCGCCGTACGCACCGATGCAGCCGATGCAGCTGGAGGCGCTCGGGTTCGCGCCGCCCGGGGGCGGCATCGACCTGATCCGTTCCGGGGCGACCCGGATCGACGGTGACCTGCCGGTCAACCTCTCCGGCGGCCCGCTGTGCACGAACGCGGGCGTGGCGGGCGAGCTCGCCCCGATCGTCTACGTGGCCCTGCAGCTGATGGGCGACGCCCCGGAGGCCATGCAGGTCCCCGGCGCCCGCCGCGGTCTGGCGCACGGCACCGGCGGCACCTTCTTCCAGTTCGAGAACCTGGCCATCCTGGAGCGCTTGTGAGCACGGAGTCCACCACCCCGATCACCACCCAGCGGGTTCACTGGGACCTGAACTACGACGTGCACCTGGGTGCGACCTGGGGGCGGTTCATGCAGGGCCTGACCGAGCAGCGGATCCTGGCGAACCGGTGCCCGGAGTGCTCGCGGGTGTTCGTGCCGCCGCAGGCCTACTGCGAGTCCTGCTTCGTGAAGACCGACGAATGGCTCGAGCTGCCCCCCGAGGGCGTCGTCGAGGCGTTCACCGTCGCCTGGCAGGGCTTCCGCGGCGGCCCCACACCCCCCTACGCCATCGCCGGTATCCGCCTCGACGGCGCGTCCACCCTGCTCATGCACTACGTCGGCGGGCTGGACCTCGGAAACCCGCACACGGTCCGCGAGCAGATCGGCCCGGGCACCCGGGTGCGCGCGGTATGGGCCGAGCAGCGGTCGGGCCAGATCCTCGACATCGCGCACTTCGAGAAGATCTGACTGTCGCGTATCGCGACAATCTTGCCACTCTGCGTCCTCGTTGACCGAGTGCAGCGACGACCGCCGGCCCACCGGATCCCCGGTGGGCCGGCGTCGTGCAGGCGCCCGGCAGGGCTCTCGACGAGGACTGCACAGATGGCGATGACGAGGCGGGCCCTGCTCGGGCGCGCAGGCGTGTTCGGGATGGGGGTTGGCCGCGCTGGGCGGGGCCGGGACCGCGACGTCGGGATTCTCCCGTGCAGCCGCCGCGGTCCTCCCGCCGGACCTCCTGAGCGTCCCGAGCAAGGTCCCGCTCCCGGTGACGGCCGCCGGGCGCTCGCGCAGGTCGGCCCGGCGGTCGCCGGCCCCGGACCTGCGGCACGCATCGAGCTCTTCCCGGTGCCGACCCCCTCGTTCTTCCCGGCAGACATCATCGCCGGCCCGGATGGCGCGTTGTGGTTCTGCGAGCTCGTCGGCAACAAGATCGGCCGCTTCGACCCGCGGGCCGAGAGGTTCGACGAGTTCCCCGTCCCGACCCCGGCTGCGGCGCCGTTCTCACCCGACGTCGGCCCCGACGGGAACATCTGGGTGACCTACACGGCGGGGAACAAGGTCGCCCGCATCGACCTGGACACTGACGAGATCACCGACGTCGCCGTGCCCACCGTGCCGGCGGGAATGATCTGCGGGAACCCGGGACCGGGCGGCGCCTGCTACTTCGCCGGGACCGTCGGCAACAAGGTGGCCCGGCTCGATCCCGAGACCCTGACCTTCACCGAGTACACGGTCCCCCTGCCAGGCATCGGACCCGCGGACTTCCCGCCGACGCCCGCCCCGGACGGCGCGCTGTGGTTCGTCGGCTACACCGGCAAGGCGATCGGACGGCTGATACTCGGCTGACGGGACAGACCCGACACTCCGGCACCGGACGAGCGGGCGCGGCGTGCGCCGCGGCCCCTCGCGGGCGCTCAGGTGCACGACCGACCGATCGGGATCGAGCTGTAGCGCATTGCAACAACATCGCCCACGGGCCCGCTGCAAGGGTCTGAGACGTCGGCCACAGTAGCGCGGTCCGCACGGCCCGTTCCGTCCGCCTTCCCTTCCGCACCGTCGCGACGAGGAGAACGTGAGTGAACATCGCCTGGTGGCTCGAACGAGCCGCGGACGAGGACCCCGACCAGATCGCCCTGGTCGACGGTCGCTCAGGTGAGTCCTGGACCTATCGGGTCCTGCGCGACAACGCGGACCGCGTCGGCACCGTGCTGCGCACCCGTTTCGGCGTCCAGCAGGGGGACGTCGTGGCCACCCTGTTGCCCGACGATCTGTGGCACACCGCAGTGTTCTTCGGGCTGCTCCGGATCGGCGCGGTGTTCAGCGGCTTCAACCGCACTCTCGGGTTCGACAAGTTCGCCGCCGACGTGTCGCGGCTCGAGGCGCGCACACTCGTCGTCGGGCCCGACCACCTGGCGGTCGGCGAGAAGCTCCTCGAGCAGACCGAACTGACGCAGCTGGTGACCGACGGGCTCGGCCGGCCGGAGGATCTGCGCGACATTGCCGGCGCGGCGACGCCCGGAGCCCCGGTCGTGCCCCGCACGGCCGAGGACGTCGCCGCCGTCAACTTCACCGGCGGTACCTCCGGGGTCTCCAAGGGCGTGATCTTCACCCACGGGGGCCTCGGGCTCTCGGCGCAGGCGTCGCTGGTCCTCGATCGGCTCCGGTCGACCGACGTGAACCTGTCCTGCATCTCCCTCTACCACTCGGGGGGCATCCACGATGCCGTGAAGTGGACGATGGCGCGCGCCACCAACGTCCTCACCGGCGGGTGGAACGCCGATCTCGCGGTCCGCCTCGTCGAGGAGTACCAGCCGACCTGGATCTACTTCTGGGTCCCCACGATGGTCCGCGACCTCGAGCGGCACCCACGTTGGCAGGAGCTGCCGCTGGCGGGGGTGCGCACCATCCTCTGCGGGGAGCCCGTCCCCGCCGATCTGCAGGCCCGGCTGATCGCCCGCGGAATGGTCGCCCAGAACTCGTACGGCATGTCGGAGACCATGCCGGTCGGCATTCTGAAGCCGCTCGTTGCGCACGGCGAGGAGCCGCCGCTCGGATCCTGTGGCCGGCCCGTCCCGGAGCTCTGCGAGACCGTGCTGAAGGACCCGGCCACCGGCGACCACATCACGCAGCCGGGGGTCGTCGGCGAGGTGTGCGTGCGGGGTGACGTGGTCTCCCCGGGTTACTACAACGATCCCGAGCGGACGGCCGAGGCGTTCGACGCCGAAGGCTTCCTGCACACCCGTGACGTCGCCTCGTTCGACGCCGACGGGTGGTGGTTCCTCGGCGGCCGCACCGACGACATCATCAACTCGGGCGGCGAGAAGCTCTCCCTGGTCGAGATCGAGGGCGTACTCCGGACCCATCCGGCGGTGGTCGACGTCGCCTGCGTGCCCGTCGCCCACCAACGCTTCGGTGAGGTGCCGGCCGCCGTGGTCGTGTCCGACCTCGACGAACGTGCCCTGGAGGCAGCGCTCGACGAGCACTGCCTCGCCCACCTCGAACGATGGAAGCGACCTCGGCTGTACCTGGCCGTCGATGCCGTACCGCGGACGATGCCCAAGCGCACCAAGGACATGGCGGCCCTGCGCTCGCTGGTCACCGGAGTGGTGCTCTCCGACGGCGACCGTCTCACCCCCTCGCCGGGCTAACGGCCCGGTCCCACAGACCGCCCGCGAGTCCCGCGCGCGGGCTCCACCGACGTGCCGAGGAGGCCACGTGAAGGTCCACATGACCAACCTCATCCAGAACTACAACAACGCCAGCAGCGACTACGACATCTACAAGGACCAGATCGCGCTGTCGTTGCGTGCCGACGAGGACGGCTACGAGAGCATCGGCTGTGTCGAGCACCACTTCGACCCGGGGTACTCGATGTGCCCGGACAACACCCAGTTCCTGTCCTACCTCGCCGGCCGGACCAAGAACGCCAAGATGCACACCACCGCGGTGATCCTGCCGTGGAACAACCCGATGCGAGTGGTCGAGAAGATCGCCCTGCTGGACAACCTGTCTGACGGCCGCGCGTTGTTCGGCATGGGCCGCGGGTTGGCCCGCCGCGAGTTCGAGGGCTTCGGCATCGAGATGGGTGAGTCGCGGGAGCGGTTCGACGAGGCCGCCGCAATGATCATCCGCGGGCTCGAGGACGGGTACGTCGAGAACGACGGGAAGTACTACCCGCAGGTCAAGGTGCCGGTGCACCCGGCGCCCCTGGGCAGCTTCAAGGGCCGGACCACCTGCGTGGCCATGAGCCCGGACTCGGCGGTGGCCGCGGGCAAGCTGGGGGTCCAGATGATGGCCTTCATCCAGGGGCCGATGGAAACCATGCACATGCCGATGATCACTCAGTACCGCGAGGCCTACCAGGAGACCCACGGCGAGCAGGCCCCGCCGCCCCTGATGATCGACCTGACCTACTGCCACGAGGACTCCGACGAGGCCCGGCGGGTCGCGACCGAGCACGTGGCGAACTACTACATGTGCTGCGTGGAGCACTACGAGTTCGGCGGCCGGCACTTCGAGAGCACCAGCGGTTACGCCTCCTACGCCGCCGCCAAGGAAGCCATCGACTCGTACGGCCTCGACACAGTGGTCGACATCTACGTCAACGCTCAGATCTGGGGCACGCCCGAGGAGCAGCTCGCCAAGCACGAGGAGCGCCGGGCGATCGTCGGCGAGTACGAGCCGATCATGGTGTTCCAGTACGGCGGGCTCAAGGGCGAGAAGGCCGCGGCCAGCTACGAGCTGTTCACCCGTGAGGTCATGCCCACCCTCCGGAAGATGTGACCCAGTGCCACTGATCACCGACGATCGAGGAGTAGTCCATGGCGAGCCCTGAGTTGTCCCGTGCCCGTGACCTGCTGAGCCACCTGGTCTCCGAACCGGAGGCCACGATGGAGGACTACCGGCGCCTGTACGACGAGGTGCTGGCGAATTTCGAGCTGCCCGCCGACGCCGAGACCGAGGAGGTCGACGCGGGGGGTGTGCCGGCCGTATGGGTGAGCGCCCCGGGCGTCTCCCACGAGCAGGCCGTCGTGCTGGTGCACGGTGGCGGCTGGTGCATGGGCAACGCGAAGGGGTACCGGGAGTTCGGCTACCGCGTCTCGAAGGCGGCCGACGCCCGGGTCCTGGTTGTCGACTACCGGCTCGCCCCGGAGAACCCCTTCCCCGCACCGCTCGACGACACCGTCGCCGCCTACCGCTACGCCCGCGAGCAGCCGGGTGTACGGCGGGTCGCCTTCGTCGGCGATTCCGCCGGCGGCGGCCTCGTGGTCTCGGCGCTGGTGAAGCTCCGCGACGACGGTGACACGGCGCCCTCGGCCGCGGTGGTCTGCTCGCCGCTGGTCGACCTCGCCGGCGAGGGTGCCTCGCTGACCGAGCGCGCCCACCTCGACCCGCTCCCCGCCGCAGCCCTCGTCGGTGCCATGGGCGGGGCCTACCTCGCCGGCGCCGAGCCGAAGGCGACACCGCTCGCCTCGCCGCTCTACGCCGACCTGTCGGGCCTGCCCCCGCTGCGGGTTCTGGTCGGCACGGACGAGGGCCTGCACGACGATGCCGTCCGGCTCGTCGAGAAGGTGCAGGCAGCCGGGGGCGAGGCCGAACTGGAGATCGGCGAGGACATGGTCCACATCTGGCCGGTGTTCTCGTTCATGCCCGAGGCGCAGGAGTCGACGAACCGCTTCGGGGAGTTCCTGCGCAAGCGGTTCGCTGCCGCGTAGCGCACCACGCACGTGCGCGGTAGGTGGTGTCGGAGCACCACCTACCGCGCACTGTGTGCGGAGCCGCTACTTGACCAGCAGGCCGGCGTCGATCGGGAGCGTGACACCGGTGATGAGCCGCGCGTCGTCGGAGGCCAGGAAGACCAGCGCCTTGCTGATGTCGAGCGGCTCGGCCCACGGCACGGGCAGGGCGTGCATCGAGGCCGAGGCGACCTCGAAGTCCTCCTTGGTGGGGTTCTCGAGGTCCGGTCGGAAGATCTTGAAGGTCTCGTCGTTCATGACCATCGGCGTGTCCACCTGGGTGGGGTGGACGCTGTTGACCCGGATGGAGTGCGGGGCGAGCTCGGCAGCCAGCACCCGCATCAGGCCGACGACGCCGTGCTTCGCGGAGGTGTAGGCAGCGATTCCCTGGTAGCCGCGCAGCCCGGCCATCGAGCTCGTGAGGATCATCGACCCGCCCCGTCCGCCCTCGATCAGGTGCGGGACCGCGACCTTGGCCGTCTTCCAGACGCCGGTGAGGTTGATGCTCAGCATTTGCTCCCAGGCGTCCTCGGTGATCTCGTGTGCAGGCACCGCGTTCGCGGCGATGCCAGCGTTGGCAGCCACGATGTCGAGCCGGCCGAGCTCCGTGACCCCCGAGTCCAGCGCCGCCTTCAGCGCGGCGGCGTCGCGCACGTCGACCTCGGCCGTCACGACGCGGCGGTCGAGCTTCTCGATGTCGGCGGCGGTCTCGGCGAGCTCTTCGGCGCTGCCCATCGGGTACCCGAGCCCGAGTTCGGGCAGATCGTGCGCGACGTCCACAGCGATGATGTCGGCGCCCTCACGGGCGAGTTCGATGGCGTGGCTACGGCCCTGCCCGCGGGCGGCACCGGTGACGAAGGCGACCTTGCCGTCGAGACGACCCATTGTCCGTGCTCCCATCTCAAGGGGCGTCGGGGCGGAGCGCCCCGACGAGTGCGGCCGCGACGCTAGTCAGATCACCGGGCCCGGGGTGTCGCATTCCGCTCCACCGGGGACCCGGAGCGGTTGTCGCGGTTTGCGACAACCCCGCACGGCAGGCGTTTCCTACTGTCGGGGTACGAGCACAGGACGGGTCTGCCTTGCGCACCCGTGTGTCCCGGCAGAAGGGTGATCGTGACCAGTACTGCGACCAGCGGCCCGCTCACCGCGGACGGCCTCGCCGCCCGGGTCCAGGTGTTCCTCGCCGAGCACGACCCCGCGAGCACGGACCGGCTGGAGTTCCTCCGGGCGCGCTGCGACGCCGGCCTGGCCTGGGTGCATCACCCGGAAGGCCTCGGTGGACTCGGGGCCGACCCGGGGCTGCAGCCGGGGGTGGACGCCGCCCTGGCCGCAGCGGGGGCCCGGACAACCGCCCGCACGCCAACATCATCGGACTCGGCATGGCCGCACCGACGATCCTGCGGTTCGGCCGGCCTGAACAGCAGCATCGCTGGTTGCGTCCGCTGTGGACCGGCGAGGAGATCTGGTGCCAGCTCTTCGCTGAGCCCGGTGCCGGGTCCGATCTCGCGAACGTCGCCACCAGTGCCAAGCCGGACGGCGACGATTGGGTCGTGAACGGACAGAAGGTGTGGACCTCGTTGGCCCACGACGCGACCTGGGCCATCCTCGTCACGCGCACCGACCCGGCTCAGCCCAAGCATCGCGGCCTCACCTTCTTCGTCTGCGACATGCACGCGACGGGCGTGGACGTCCGGCCGCTGCGGCAGATCACCGGCGAGAGCGAGTTCAACGAGGTCTACCTCGACGACGTCCGTGTTCCCGACTCCCAGCGGCTGGGGGAGATCGGCCAGGGCTGGGCCGTCACCCGGAACACTCTGATGAACGAGCGGGTTGCGATCGGCGGCGGCACGATGCCGCGCGAGAGCGGCGCGATCGGCGAGCTGGTGAAGGTCTGGCGGGAGCGCCCCGAACTGCGGACCCAGGGACTTCACGACCGGGTCGTGCGGTTCTGGGTGGAGGCGGAGGCGGGCAGGCTGACCGCGGAGCGACTCGGCCAGCAGCAAGCTGCGGGGATGCCCGGTCCGGAGGGATCGGGGGTCGAGCTCACGCACGCCCGGCTCAACCAGCAGATCTCGGCGCTGGAGCTCGACCTGCTCGGCGACGAGGCGCTGCGCTACACCGACGACACGGCGCGCCGGCCGGTGCTGGTGGCGCATTCGGAGCGCCCCGCGGGCGAGGCCGCGGTCGTCGCCGAGGAGCTCGGCCAGGACGTCTACGCGGTCGGCATTGAGGCCGAGGGGCTGACCCGCACCCCCTGGCCTCCTCGACATGACGCGGCAGCTGGTGGACCTCGGCCTCGACGGGGTGCAGGGCGTCTCGTGGCCTCGGGTGTCCAGGGCGCCGTGACCGAGGCGTTGCGGGTCGGTGCGGTCCTGCTGGCGTCCGAGCAACTCGGACTGGTCGAACGCTGCCTGGAGATGACCGTCGAGTATCTCGCGATCCGCCGGCTGCTACACGATCTTCTGACCTACCGACGAGAACCGAGCACGAGGAGGAAACCTGTGACCGAGCTACGGCAGCCGGCACGGACCACACGACCACCGCGGCGGCACGCCCCGAGACGGACGACGAGCGGCTGGTCCTGTCGTTCTTCGGGGACCTGTCCTCGGGCGACCCGCAGAAGCCGGAGCCGTACCTGGCCCCGGACGCGATGTACCCGAACATGCCGCTGCCTCCCGCCCACGGCAAGGAGGCGGTGCTCCAGACCTGGGGGATGCTCTTCGGCGTCATGTCCGTGGACCGGATCGACACCCTGCACCTCGCCCCCCGCGACGGGTACGTCTTCACCGAGCGGATCGAATCTGCTCACCGCGCTGCCGACCGGCAAGTCCTTCGCGCTGCCGGTCACGGGGGTGACCCGGGTCGTCGACGGGTTGATCGTCGAGTGGCGGGACTCCTTCGACCTGCGGGAGTTCGAGGAGGCCGTGGAGCTCCCGCTCCCCGGCTGAGCGAGCACGGAGGGAAACGATGACCGCACCCACGTCCGACCTGATCGACATCCAGCGGCTGCGCGAGGCGCTCGACGGGCGTGAGCTGCCCGGCGCGGAGCTGACCGTCGAGGCCTACCAGAGCGCGATCGCCGACCACGCCCTGCTGGCGCCCGCCGAGGACACCGATCATGCCCATCCCTTCTGGTTGATCGTCCTCGCCCTGCGCGGCATGGGCATCACCGTCGACGAGCTGTGCGCCCTCGCCGGGCAGCGGCCACAGGACACCCTGCTGTACGGCACCTGCGGAATCGAGCAGCTCCACCCGCTGCGGGTCGGGCACACCTTCCGGACCACGGCCTCCGTCGGGCCGGTCGCGCGCAAGGAGTCCCGCGGTGGAGGGTTGCTGGACTTCGTGACCGTCCGGGTCGAGGTCCACGACCTGAGCGAACCGACCGGCGGCCCGGTCGGCTCGGTGACCGAAGGCTTCATCTTCAAGCGAGGTGCCTGATGACGACCCCGTCGACCACCCGCCCCACGGTGGGTGACACCGTGCCGCCGCTTCGCGTCGACTCGGTCGAGGCCGACAAGATCCGGATCATGGCCTTGGTCCTGCAGGACCCGAACCCGATCCACTTCGACCTCGGCGCCGTGCGCTCCGCCGGTCTGGGTGACCGCGAGGTCAACCAGGGCGGGGTCACGATGGCCTTCGTGATGAACATGCTGGCCGCCTGGGCCGGCTCGCGATCGGCCGTCCGGACGGTCGACTGCCGGTTCTCCGCCAACGTCTTCGCCGGCGACGCCGTCGACGTGGGGGGAACGGTCACAGCGATCCGCGAGGTGGGCGAGGAGCTCCTCGTCGACTGCGATGTGTGGGCCGATCGTGGCGACGGCGTCCGCGCGATCGCCGGCACCGCCACCGTCGCCTTCCCGTCCTGACGCAAGGCTGCCGACACGACGATGTGCCCCGCCGACCAGCCGGGGCCCATCGTCGTCTCCGGGGCACAACCGGAGTGGCGGGGCTCGAGGCCCTACTTCGCGAAGCGCGCCTTCAGGGCTGGCTTGTCCACCTTGTTCGTGCCGGTGCGGGGGATGGAGTCGACGATCTCGATCCGGCGTGGCCGCTGCAGTCCTCGCAGGTCCGGCCGGCTCTCGCAGTACGCGGCGATGTCCTCGGCGGTGACACCGGCCTGTGCCGGGACGACGATCGCCGTGACCTGTTCGGAGAACCGCTCGTGCGGGGTCCCGATGACGGACACCTCCGCGATGAGCGGGCAGGCCAGGAGGTGGCCCTCGACCATCTGCGGGTAGATGTTCTCCCCACCGCTGATGATCATGTCGTCGGCCCGCTCGACGTAGTAGAGGTAGCCGTCGGGGGCCTCGCGGACGAGGTCGGTCGTGCGGAACCAGCCGTCGGAGAACTTCTTGGCGTTCACCTCGGGCAGCTGCCAGTACCCGGGCGTCACAGCGTCGCCGCGAACCCAGAGCTCGCCGGGTTCGTCGGCGCCCGGGGGCAGGGGCGTGGTCGACCCGACCGGGACGATGCGCCACTGCACGATCTGCTCGAGGGGCTTCCCGAGGGAGCCGTACCGGCGTTCTTCGTGGATCGGCTCGGTGATCGCCAGTCCGCTCTGCTCGGTCTGGCCGTAGATGTTGACCGGGACGATCCCGGTCAGCGCCGTGAACTGCTTGAGCCGGGCCTCGGGCATCGCCGAGCCGCCGACCATGCACACCCGCACCGAGTCGAGGTCGCGCCCTCGGTCGCCGAGCAGGTTCACGATGTCGATCATCATTGCGGGCACGATCGCGAGGACGGTGGGGCGAAGGGTGAGGACGTCGTCGAGATACTCGGCCGCCTTCCAGCGGCGCAGGGTCACGGTGCCGCCGGCGAGCAGCAGCGGAAGGCTGATCAACTGCAGCCCGCCCACATGGAACAACGGCGTGCAGACCAGCGCGTGATCCTCCGGGCCGATGTCCCAGGTGTCGATCACCGCCTCGCATTCCGCAGCGGTGTTGCGATGGGTCTGTCGGACGCCCTTCGGGGTTCCCGTGGAGCCGCTGGTGTACATGAGCAGGGCGTCGTCGCCGTCGAGCCGCGGCACGGTGCGCGCGAGCGGGTCGCCGGCGATCGCCTCGGTGAAGGACGCCCACGCGTCGTCGGCCGGGGTGAGGGCGATGATCGCGTCGGCGAGTGCCGTGCCGGCGAGTGCCTCTCGGAGCCGGGGCACGTCGCCGGCGAGCGCCAGCACCCAACGGGTGCCTGAGTCCGTCGCCGCGTGGCGCAGGGCGGCGGGGGCGAAGAGGTAGTTGAAGGGGACGGCGACACCACCGGCCTTCCAGATCCCGAGCAACGCCGGGATCCAGTCGGGCTCGTTGTGCAGGTAGAGCCCGACCCGGTCACCCGGTTGCAGGCCCTGACGCTGCAGGAACCCGGCGAAGCGGGCGGCGGAGTCGAGGAGCTCGCCGTAGGTCCGTGTGGTGCCGGCGCAGCGGATCGCCACATGGTCGGCCCGCCGGCGGGCGACGCGTTCGATCGAGGTGAGGACGTTCATCGTCGAGCCCTCCGGGAAGGCACGTCAGTAGGAGCGGGGGAGGCCGAAGGACTCGGCGAGGTTGTTGCGCGCCATCTCGTTGCTGATCGGCGCGATGCGGAACTGGCGGAGGTCTCGCCAGAACCGCTGGGCGTGGGTCTCGCTCGAGATGCCCATTCCCCCCAGGATCTGGATGCCACGATCGGCGGCGGACACGGCGAGTTCGGAGGTGACGACCTTGACCATGTTCGCCTCCTGGTGGCAGTGCATGCCGGCGGCCTCGCGCCAGGCGGCGTCGAACACCATCAGCTCACCCTGCTTCTGACCCAGTGCCGTGTCGGCGATGTAGTGCTGGATGATCTGGTGCTGGCCGATGACCTTGCCGAAGGTCGTGCGGCTCTTCGCGTACTCCACCGACTCGGCGAGGATGCCGTCGAGCATGCCCAGCGCCAGGGCCCCACTCATGATCCGCTCGTTGTTGAGCGACGCGAGCAGGACCTTGAAGCCCTGGTGCTCCTGCCCGAGCAGCTGGGAGTCGGGGACGAAGACGTCGTCGAGGAAGACCTCGCACGATCCCATCGCGCGCATGCCGAGCTTGGGGATGTAGCGCATCTCGATGCCGGGGGAGTCCGTCGGGACGAGGAGCAGCGTGGTCGGCGCCCGCCTGCCGGGCGCCTCCGGGTCGCCGCTGCGGGCGAGCAGCAGCAGGTACGTGGCCTCCTTCGCACCGGTCGACCACATCTTCTGTCCGTTGACCCGCCAGCCGCCGTCGACCTTCTTCGCACGGGTGGTCATCGCCCCGAGCAGGTCGGTGCCGCCCCCGGGTTCGGTGACCGCGATGGAGAAGCGGATCTCGCCGGCGGCGAGCCTGGGCAGGTACTCGCGCTTCTGCTCCTCGGTTCCGCCGTGGCCGAGCGCCTTGGCGCCTGCGAAGGAGGGGATGCCCCAGACCCAGCTCAGGCCGCCGAGGCTGCGCGCCAGCTCGCGGGCGAGCACCGCGGTGTCGACGGCGTTGCCGCCCTGTCCGCCGTACTCCTCGTCGATCCCCATCGCGTGGAAGCCGGCCTCCGCCATGCCCTCCCACAGCTCATAGGGGTACTGGTACTCGCGCTTCTCCAGCTCGAGCGCCCGCTCGGGCGGAAAGTTCTTGTCCACCCACGACCGCACGAAGTCGCGGAAGGCGCGGCGGTCGTCGTCCAGGTCGAGCAGCATGCCGGCGACGGTAGGCGCGGGCGCCCGGACCAGGTTGTCGCGTAACGCGACAGCCGCCCGACACGGGGTTGCGGAGGGTTATCGTGCGGTGCGTGGCAAGTCCGACTGCCGGCGTGACGAGCGTGGAGAACCGCCGGGTGCGGCTCGATCCCGACGACCGGCGAGAGCAGATCCTCGAGGCGGCGCAGCGGTTGTTCGCCGAGCGTCCGTACTCGAGCGTGTCCACGACCGACCTCGCCGCCGCGGCGGGCACGACCCGCACGAACCTGCACTACTACTTCGGCACGAAGCGTGCCCTCTATCTCGAGGTCCTCCGCAGGTTCGGGCAGCTCCCGGAGCTGCCGTCGCCGGGGTCGGTCCGGGCGACCGGGCCGGCGGAGCTGGAGCGGCTGTTCGCCCGCTGGCTCGACGTCCTGGAGCGGAACCCGCAAACCATCATGACGATGATCGGTACGGTCGCGCCCGGGGCCGATCCGGAGGTCGAGGCGGTCTTCCGGGACGGGATGCGGGCATGGGAGGACCGCCTGCTGGCCGTGCTGGAACTGCGCGACGAGCCGGCGACCAGGGCGATGATCCGGAGCTTCCAGGGCATGGTCTCGTCGGCGATCGCGGAATGGCTGAACGGCGGCACTCTGACGAAGCAGCAGGTCCACGGCCTGCTGGTGCGAACCCTGCTGGCGGTGGCCCGGTCGTAGCGACCTCTTCTTGACACGTTGTCAGTAGCTGGCATCATTCGCGGTGACGCCACACCGCCGGTCCGCCGTGGGACCGGGGCGGAACCGGGAGGTGCCACGCATGGACGAGTGGACCCGCGCCGTACACAGCGCCCGCGAGGTGCTCGGTGAGTCGCCGTCGCGCATGCCGGACAGTGCCGGGCCGGTCCGCGCGGTGGTCTACGAGTCCTGGAAGCGCTCGCGGCTGCAGGGGCTCGAGCCCGACTCGGTCGCGCCCGAGTACTACCCCGAGGTGGAGCTCGACTCGTACCTGACACGGATCGTGGCGCCGGTGGTGGAGAAGCGCCGCGCAGCGCTCGACCAGGCGATGTGCGCGCTGTCGCTGACCGACACCGAGGGCCGGCTGCTGCGCCGCTGGGTGCCGGACCCGGTCTTCTCCGGCCGGCTCGACACGCTCGACGTCGCGCCGCGGTTCTCGGTGGCGGAGTCGCACGTCGGCACGACCAGCGCGATCACGCTGCTCAGCGGGAAGCCGGTGCTGGTTCGCGGACCGGAGCACTTCTCGGAGGTGTTCCACAACCTGAGCTGCGCCGGTTCCCCGATCGTCCACCCGGTCACGCGGCGGATCGTCGGCAGCATCGACCTCACCTGCCGCCTCGCCGACACCAGCCCGATCGTGCTGTCCTGGGTCATGGACCTGGCCGCCGAGGTGCAGGACGCCCTGCGTGACGCCGCCACCCGGCGCGAGCGTCTGCTGCTCGACTCCTACCTGACCCACAACCGGGACACCCGGCACCCGCTCGTCACGCTCGACCAACACACGATCATCACCAACGCGGCTGCTGCGCGGCTGGTGGGCGGGGTCGACCAGGCCGTGCTCTGGGAGCACGCGTCGCGCGCGATCGTCGAGCGGGCCCTCGAGCCCCGCCCCGTCACACTCGCCGACGGCACCCGGGTGTCGATCGAGACCCATCCCGTCGCCGACGGTGGGGACGTCGTCGGCGCGGTCCTCAAGATCAAGGCGGAGGCGCCGAAGCACGAGTCGCGGCACCCTCGTCGGGCGCCGGCGGGGCTGCCCGGCCTCGTCGGCCACAGCGCCCGATGGACGGCTCTCTGCGCGCAGGCGGCCCGGATCGGCGGAACCGACCGGGTGTTGGTCGTCGGAGAGCCCGGCAGTGGCCGACTCGCGGTCGCGGCTTCCCTCGCCTCGGCTGGCCCGCTGCGCGTCGCCGACGCGGCGGAGCTCGGTGCCCGCGACCCCGAGCGCTGGATCGGCGAGGTCGAGACCGAGCTCGACGGCCCGGACGAGACGCTCGTGATGCGGCATGTGGACCGGCTCGACCCCGATCTCGCTCAGGCCACGGCCCGCGCGATCGAGCGCAGGCCGAGCGGGCGGCGCGTCTTCGGGACGTCGGAGTCCGGCCCGCTGGCACCCGGTCCGCGGAACCCGCTGCTCGACACCTTCTCCGACGTCGTCGAGGTCCCGCCGCTGCGCGACCGCCTGGAGGACCTGCCCGCCCTGCTCGCCGCACTGACGGCGCGGGTCGTCGGCGAGGGACCGGCCGTGCGCTGGATGCCGGATGCGATCCAAGCTCTGAGCAGGTTGGACTGGCCGGGCAACCTCGCCTCACTGGAGGCGCTCGTCCGGAGCCTCGTCGCACGCAACCGCAGCGGGTACATCGGGGCAGCCGACCTGCCACCGGACGTCGCCGCCCGTACGGCCCGACGCCCGCTGGCAATGCTCGAGCAGGCCGAGGCGCGCGCCATCATGCAAGCCCTGCGCGACGCCGGGGGCAACAAGCACAGAGCGGCCGAGTCGTTGGGCATCGCACGGTCCACGCTGTACCGGAAGGTCCGGGCGCTCGGACTGGACCTGTCCACCGCGGCATTCTGACCTCTCCACCGGACGCGAACGGCGCGGGCGCCCTTCTCCAGGCACCCGCGCCGTTCCCGGCTCAGCCGGCGTTCGGCGCCGGGGACGAGGCGCGGCTCCGTTCGACCCGGTATTGCTCGCGCGTGGTGACGATGGCGACGAGCGTGAGCAACGCCGCGACCGCGACGAAGGTCGCAACCGCGTTGATCGTCCCGGCCCAGGCCAGCAGCGACGCGGCGATCAGTGGGGAGAAGCCACCACCGATCACGGCACCCAGCTGGTACCCGATCGAGGCGCCCGAGTAGCGCACGCCCGTGGGGAACATCTCGGTGAAGAACGCGGCCATCGGCCCGTACAGCCCGCCGAGCACGATCCCGGCGATCAGCGCGGCGACGAGCATTCCCGGGACCGTCGCCGTCTGCATCAGCCAGAAGAACGGGAAGGCCGACACCAGCGTCGCGACCGCGGCGGGGACGAGGACCCGCTTCCGCCCGACGCGGTCGGACAACCCGGCGAACAACGGGATCGTGAGCACCGTGGCGGCGCTCGAGATCAGGATGATGGTGAGGATCGTGGAGCGCGCGACCCCGAGTGTGCCGACGTAGGACACCATGAACACGATCAGGATGTAGTAGTAGACCTGGATCACCAGGATCATCCCGCCGGACTGCAGGATCTGGACGGGGTGCGTACGCAGCGCCTCCACCAGCGGTGACCTGGTACGGGCGCGCTCCGGTGCCGTGTTCTCGGCCGCGGGGCCGGCGTAGCTGTCGGCGGCGCCCTCCTGCAGGCGCCGGAAGTCCGGGGTGTCCTCGAGCCGTAGCTGGACCCACAGCCCCAGCCCGATGACCAGCACACTGAGGAGGAACGGGACCCGCCAGCCCCAGGCGGCGAAGGCCTCGGCAGGGAGTGCCGCGATGAGGGCCAGGAAGACGACGTTGGAGAGGATCACCGCGAGCGAGGGACCCATCTGCGCGAAGCTGCCGTAGAAGCCGCGGCGGTGCGCCGGTGCGTTCTCGGTGACCAGCAGCATGGCCCCGCCGTACTGCCCGCCGATCGCCAGGCCCTGCACGCAGCGCAGCACCACCAGCAGGATCGGTGCGGCCACGCCGATCGTCGCGTAGGTGGGTAGCAGCCCGATCAGCGTCGTGGCCACGCCCATCATGACCATGGCCACGACGAGCAGCTTCTTGCGCCCGACACGATCGCCGAAGTGTCCGAACACGATCCCGCCGACTGGCCGGAACAGGAAACCGACGCCGAAGGTGGCGAACGCGGCCAGCGTCCCCGCGACGGGCGTCGCCGACGGGAAGAACACGGTGTTGAACACTAGAGCGGCCGCCGTGCCGTAGATGTAGAAGTCGTACCACTCCAGGGTGCTCGCGGAGAGCGCCGCACCGGCGACCCTCCGCAGGACCCGCTCGGGCGGTGCCGTCCCCGCATTCGCGTCGACCACGATCGTCACGCCCTTCTGATCTGCCCTGACGAGGGGAGATCCGGCTCTGCCACCGGATCGGTGACGCGGAGGATAGGGCTCGGGCGAGCGTCGCCGATGTCGCAAGACGGGACGATCCGGGCGCGCGGCCGGTGCGGTGGCGCGGATTGCGACAACCCCTGACCGGCCGAATTCCTACCGTTCCGGACGAGCACAGCACCGTCGCCCCGCTCGCGGGCCCAGCCGAAGGAGCCCACCGGTCGTGACCGAGCCCGGATCCGTTGTCGTCGTCGCCACGCTCGTCCCCCTGCCCGGGCGGGAGGCCGAGGTCGAGGCCGTCCTGCGCGAGGCGGTGCCCGCGACCCACGCCCAGGACGCCGGCTGCGAGCTCTACGCCCTGCACCGCAGCGTCCGCGGCAAGGAAGGCTTCGTGATGATCGAGAAATGGGCCTCCGCCGAGGCGCTGGGTGCTCACGGCGCGGGACCGGCCTTCGCCGCGCTCTCCGCCGGTCTGGACGGTCTGCTGGCCGAGCCCCTCGGGGTCACGGTGCTGGAGCCGCTGGCGGCAGGTGACGAGAAGCTCGGCCGACTGTGAGCTCAGGAGAGGTGATCTACGCCGTCGACGGCGGTGGGGCGGTCCTGACCCTCGACCGACCCGAGGCACACAACGCCCTGAGCGTCCACATGGTGCGGCGCTTCGCCGAGGCGAGCGCCGCGGCCCAGGCCGACGCCGAGGTGCGAGCCGTGGTCGTGACGGGCGCGGGGGAGAAGGCGTTCTGCGCGGGTGGCGACCTGGGGGGAGTTGATCCCCCGGCTGACCGCGGGGGAGCTGGAGATCCTCACGCCGGACCCGACCAAGCGGTTCCTGTCGGACGTCGACAAGTCCGTCGTCGCGGCGGTGAACGGCATCTGCCTAGATGATCGATTCCTTGAAGGTGTCGTCACGGGCATCCCGCGCACCGACGGCGTCGAGGCCGGGATCATCAAGATCGTCACCGACGAGCACGGCATCACCCCGGATCTCGACCGGGTCTACCGGGCCGCCGCCCGCGCGCAGGCCGAGACCGGCGTGCCGATCTCCACCCACACCAACGTCGGTTTCGCCAACGGCCGCGACCAGCAGAAGTGGTTCACGGCCCACGGCGTGGACCTCGAGCGCACCGTCATCGGGCACAGCGGGGACTCCACGGACCTGGACTACCTCAAGGAGCTGATGGACAACGGCTCCTTCATCGGCATGGACCGCTTCGGCATGGAGTTCGTGCTCGACGACGAGTCCCGCGTCGACACCCTCGCCACGCTCCTCGAGCAGGGCTACGCGGAGAAGATCACGATCTCCCACGACGCCGGGTTCTTCTCCGTCAACACCCCGCCGTCGTGGCGGGCGAAGCACACCCCGAACTGGCACCACCACCGCATCTCGGACTACGTGCTGCCCGAGCTGCACCCACGGCCTCCTCGACCTGGCCGAGATCCTGGGCGCCCCCACCCCGGACACCGCGGTCTACTGCTGCGGCCCGGGTGTGCTGCTCGACGCCGTCGAGGAGCGCTGCGCGTCGTGGCCCGCCGGGTCGCTGCACCTCGAGCGGTTCCGGCCCAAGGAGGGCGCGCTCGACGGCGCGAACCTCCCGTTCGAGGTGGAGTTCGACGCCTCTCGTCCTCGACCTCTGGCGGACCTGCTCAGCCCGCCAGGCGCCCCGGATCCTCGGGGCGGCCTTCGGCGTGTCCTGTTTCCTCAGAAGCTCAGCGGGCCTAGCCACCACATCAGCAACTCCGCGCAGCTGCCGATGTGCGCAGCTGTCCCGTCCCACGATACGGGGGCTCGGCTGACCGCGCCCCTTGACCGGGCGCCGCCTGTTGAGTGACTATCAATCGGGCGACCGCTCGATTTCAGCTGAACGCCCGCGCGACGGTGAGTGGTGACCATCGTCGGACCTCGATCGAAGGCGGAGCAGGTGGATCCGGTAGTACAGGGAGCCCACGCCCCGCCTCGGCCCAGCAGGCCGCCAACCGAAACCGTCGGGTCGGCCGTCGCGGTCGCGTGCGGTGCCCAGCTGCTGAACGCGGTGAACATCGGCGCCTGCCCGCTCATGCTCCCGGCGATCACGGGCTCGCTGGGCGGTCAGGCGGACACCCCGGTCTGGCTGGTGGCGAGCTACGCCATCGTGTTCGGCGGCCTCGTGCTGTGGGGTGGGAAGATCGGGGACTCGCACGGCATCGGCCGGGTCCTGCCGCTCGGCTTCCTGGTTTCGGTGGCGGGATCGCTCGTCGCGGTCGTCGCTCCGGACGCCATGGTCCTGGTCGCGGCCTGGGTGCTGCAAGGGGTCGGGGCCGCGCTGGCGGTGCCGAACGGGATGGCGTGGCTGACCTCCTCGACGGACGACCCGCGGGTCCGGTCCCGGCGGCTGTCCTGGTTCGCCGGGTCCGGGGCGATCGGCTTCGCGGTCGGGGCGCTGATGGGCGGCGTGCTGTCGGACCGGCTGAGCTGTCGGGCGGTGTTCGGGGCCGAGTGCCTGGTCGCCCTGGTGCTCGGCGTGCTCGCGCTGCGCTCCGCGCCGCGGCGCACGACCCGCACCCGCAGGCCCGTCCCCCGGGGCGCTTTCGCCACGTCCACCGCGCTGGCCCTGGCCGTACTCGCGCTCTACGCGGGCCCCCGGTCAGGCTGGCTGCACCCGAGCACCCTCGCGGTGGCGGCGGTCGCCGCCTGGCGCGAGCGCGTCAGCCCGGACCCGATGATCCCGCTGCATGTGTGGCGGATCTCCGGGCTGTGGGGCGTGCTGGCATCGACCGCGCTCCTCTGTGCCGCCTGGGCCGCTGGGCCGGCTCGCGGACGTCGCCTGCCTCGTGGTGCTCCTGCTCGCCGTGACCGGGCAGGTGCTGGGTTCGTATCGCAGAACGACCTCGTGGTCACACTGCCCGGCCCGGCACACGCGGGGATCGCGGGCGGCCCGTTCACCGCCGCGAGCCAGGTCGGCGGCGGTCTCGGCCTGGCCGTGCTCGCCGTCGTGGCGGCGGGCGCCGCACCCGGCCGAGATGCCTCCGGTCACTTCCCGGAGGTGTTCTGGGCCGCCGCGCTGGTGGCGGCGGTCTTGGCCCTGCTGGTCGTCGTCGGCCGGGCGCGGACGGCAGCGACGGGGGTCTCGACCGCGGTCGGCCCGGTCATTGACACGACGAAAGGACGATGACGTGCTCGCAGTGCAGTTCGACACCCCCGGCCCGGCGGCCGAGGCGCTGTTGCTGAATCAGGTGCCCGACCCCACCCCGGGACCCGGGGAGGTCCTCGTGGAATTCGAGGCCTCGACGATCAATCCGGCGGACGTGAAGATTCGCAGCGGCGCGATCCCGCCGCGGGTCGGCTCGGCTCCTTACACCCTCGGGTACGACCTCGTCGGCCGGGTGGTTGGCCACGGCGAGGGCGCAGGACGACACCCCGTGGGCACTCGGGTGGTCGGGATGTCCGCGCTGGCAATCTCCGGGCGCGGCACCTGGTCGGAGCTGGTCAGCCTGCCCGAGGACTCCGTCGCCGCTGCCCCGGAGGGCGTCGAGCCGACCGTGGCTGCCACCCTGCCGCTCGCCGGGCTCACCGCCTATCAGGCCATTCTGACCCTGGACATGGACCCGGGCGCCGCCGTGCTGGTCACCGGCGCGGCCGGTGCGATCGGCTCGTTCGCGGTCCAGATCCTGCGCGGGCGCGGCCTCACCGTGCAGGCGCTGGTCCTCGACGCCGGCCAGGCGGCATCCTTGCCCGCGGGCACCGTCGACGGCGTGCACATCCGCGAGGCCGGAGACCTGCAGGTCGACGGCGTGCTCGACACCGTCGGCGCGGACTTCTCCCGGCTGCTGCGCGAGGGCGGCCACTACCTCAGCGTCGTGCCCGGGACCCTCCCGCCCGCGGAGTCGCAGACCATGGCAGGAAAGAAGGCCAAGGTCATCGTCACCCGCGAGTCGGGCGCACTGCTCGAGGACCTGACCGCGCTGGTCGCTAAGGGTGCGCTGCACCTGCCCGAGCCACGGGTCTTCGCCCTCACCGACGTGGTGCAGGCGCACGCCGAGTTCGACAAGCAGACCGGCAGGCGCATCGTGCTCGCGCGCTGAGCCGGGGGCGGTCCCGCGGCGGCCGGCTCAGCGCCGGCCGCCCGGTGCCGCCGCGTGCTCGGCGGCGAACCACGCGGCGAGCTGGCTGCGCGACCGGAAGCCGGTCTTGACCAGCGCCCGTTCCACGTGGCCCTCGACGGTGCGGCGCGAGATCACCAGGGTCTCTGCGATCTCCTTGTTGGTCATGCCCGCCACGACCAGCCGGATCACCTCGGACTCCCGCCGGGTGAGGAGCTCCGCCGGGGTGGAGGTCTTCGCCG
Source organism: Pseudonocardia oceanicola (assembly GCF_047200735.1). Lineage (NCBI taxonomy): Bacteria > Bacillati > Actinomycetota > Actinomycetes > Pseudonocardiales > Pseudonocardiaceae > Pseudonocardia > Pseudonocardia oceanicola. The sequence continues at coordinate 129,390 of NZ_JBJZON010000017.1, read as the reverse complement.
GAGCTGGCTCGGTGCTCGCGGCCAGCACGTGCTCGATAGCCCGATCGTGGTCGAGGGCTTCGCCCGCTGCGAGCTCGCGGTCGAAGACCGGCGTGCCCAGTGCCTTGCGGGCGGTGCGCTCGTAGCGCTCGCGGGTCTCGGTCAGAGTGATGTCGCCGAACAGCGGCGAGCTGCCCAGCTCGCCGCACAGCCCGCGGCCGATGCCCAGCAGCAGCGCCGCGCCCCGGTGGTCGTCCGACTCGACGGCCAACCAGGTGAGCAGCTCGACACACGCCGCGGTCCCGAGCCAGTCCCGCAGCGACCGCTTGAGCTCGACCGCCTCACGCAGTGCGACGGCCGCGTCCTCGAAGTCCCGCTTCGACCAGTCGATGAGGCCACGCACCCACAACGCCCACGAGGTGGCGAAGCGCTCGCCACGCCGCCTCCCCAGTGCGACCGCCGCCCGGACGTGTCGCAGGGCCTGGCCGTTGTCGCCGAGGACACAGTAGACGAAGCCGAGCTGAGCGCCACACAGGATCGTCAGGACGTCGTCGTGGCCGGCCTTCTCATGCCTGCCCATGGCGGTGACCAGCAGGTCGCGAGCCGACTCGAGGTCGCCGCGGATCTGGGCGACGGTGCCGAGGAACTGCAGCGCCCGCGCGAGGGCGTGGTCGTTCGCGGTGCGCTCGGCAAGTTCGATGCAGGCCCGCAGGGAGCGGTCCGCCGCGACGGCGTCCCCCTGCACCATGGCGTACCACCCGAGGGCCCAGAGCGCCTTCGCGCGGTCCGGGCCCTCGGTGGGCACCAGGTCGAGGGCGCGCTCGAGCCACAGCCTGCCGTCACGCAGGTGCCCGCTCGCGTTCCAGAAGAACCACAGTGAGCCCGCCATGCGCAGGCCCGTCGCGTACTCGTCGGCGTGGGTGAAGCAGAAGTCGAGCGCGGCGCGGACGTTGGCGAAGTCCAGCTGCAGGCGCTTGTTCCAGTCGACCTGCTCCGGGCCGTTGACGTGCTGCTCGCTGAGCAGAGCGACGTGGAGGTAGTGGTCGCGATGGCGCTTGTACCACCGGCCGACCTCGTCGTGCTCGGCCAGCTTCGCCGCCCCGAAGTGCTTGATGCTCTCCAGGAGCCGGTACCGCCTGTTCACCCCGCTTCCCTGCACGGCGACGATCGACTTCTCGATCAGCCGGGGGAAGTGGTCGAGTACGTCCAGCTCGTCGCCCGCGGCTCCGCAGACGCTCTCGACCGCGTCGAGGTCGAAGCTGCCGGTGAACACCGACAGCCGCTCCCAGAGAGTGCGCTGCCCGGGGGTGCAGAGGTCGTAGCTCCACTCGAGCGTGCTCTGCAGGGTCTGGTGGCGGTGCGGGCCGGCCCGGTTTCCCCGGTTGAGCAGGTCGAAGACCGAGCCGTGGCGCGCCAGGATCTGGGTGACAGGGAAGCTGCGGACCTGGAACGCGGCCAGCTCGATGGCCAGTGGGATCCCGTCGAGTAGCTCGCAGAGCCGGGCAACGGCGGCCCGCTCGGCCTGGTCCATGACGAACTCGGGCTGCACGGCGGCCGCCCGGGCCTCGAACAGGTCCATGGCCTCCGAACCGATGGCGTCCGTTCCGGTGGTCCCCTGGCCGTCGGCCGGCAGCAGGGACAACGGCGCGACGTCGAAGATCGTCTCGCCGAGCACGCTGAGCGGCTCGCGGCTCGTGGTGAGGATCCGCATCTTCGGCGCGGACCGGAGGATCTTGTGCGCCATGGTGCTGCACGTCTCGAGGACGTGCTCGCAGTTGTCGAGGACGAGCAGGGCGTGCCGACGGGCAAGGCTCTCGTAGAGCGCGCTCTCGGTCGGGCCGCCGCCGACGCCCAGGGCGTACGCGACCGCGGCAGGCACCAGCTCCTCCTTCTTGAGCTCGGAGAGGTCGATGAACCAGATGCCGTCCGGGTACACCCGGCGGAGCTCCGCGGCCACGCGGCAGGCGAGGCGGGTCTTCCCCACCCCGCCCACGCCGGTGAGGGTGACCAATCGGGAGTCCGACAGGTGCTTGCGGATCGTCCGCACCTCGGCCCGCCTGCCGACGAAGCTGGTCACCTCGATCGGGAAGTGGTACAGACCGGAGGTGGGTTCGCCGTCAGACATCGGACCTCCTCGGGCACCGCAGGAGTGCCGACGAGCCGCCGGGCGGCACCCGCCCGCCCGGGAGCACCACCATCCTCGCCACCGTCATCACCGTCGCGGACAGGCCGCGCCGCTCGGGGCGTCGGTCGGGCCGTCGGCCACCGTGGGGCGGCTGGTGGACCCTCGACTGCGGCATGGGACTCCCTCGTCCGTCAGCTGCCTGGTTGACCGTAGCGGAGTCAGCCGTCGACGTAGCGCGGCTCGCGCTGCTCCAACGTCGCCCGCCGAGCCTCCAGCGAATCGGGGTGGGCTGAGAGCTCACGGGTGAGCCCCTGCTCGAAAGCGTAGCCCGGCTGCAGATCCATCGTCTCGATCCCGTTGAGCGAACGCTTGGCCATCCGGATGGCCGCCCCGCTGTGTCGCGCGATCTTGTCGGCGTGGCCCAATGCTCGAGTAAGCAGCTCGTCGACCGGAACGACCTCGATGGCGCCCCCCAGCGTGACGAGCCGTTGGACGCTGATCGGCTCGGCGGTGAAGTACATCCACCGGACCACGGGCTCGGGCACCAGGCGGGCCAGGTGCCGGGCGCCGCCCATGATCCCGACCCCGATCTCCGGCGTGCCGAAGCGGGCGTTCTCCGCTGCGACGACGAAGTCGCACGACGCGGCGATGGCCAGCCCGGTGCCGAGCGCGGCGCCCTGCACGGCACCGACGACCGGCAACGGGCAGTCCTGGATCGCGAAGAACGCCGCGCGGACCTCCGCCATGCGCTCGTCGGAGTTCTCGGGCGTCAGCGTGCCGAACTCGTGCAGGTCGTTCCCTGCGCAGAAGTGCTTGCCCTCGCCCGCGAGCACGACCACCTTGGCCCCGGGCAGGTGCTGGTCGGGATCCGCGAAGAGCTCGCGGAGCTCGCGGTACATCGCCTGCGAGACCGAGTTCACCGGGGGGCGCGCGAGGGTCACGACGGCGACGGGACCGTCCGCCTTCAGCCTGACGTACTCGAACGTGGTCATGCGTGCTCCTTCTGAGGTCGGCGCGCCTCGACCCACAAGCCCCGGGCCTCGGCGACGACGGTCTGCCCCTGTCGGATCGAGCCGCGCAGGACGCGCTTGCGCCCGTCGACCCGGTCCACCCACGCGTGACACGTCAGCTCGGTGGACAGAGGGGTGGGGGATCGGAAGTCGATGTGAAGGTAGGCGGTTCGGGCGAGCGGTTTCGTCGGGGAGCTGTTCGCCAGCCGGCCGAGGAAGTCGTCGAAGAACAGTCCGATGGCGCCGCCGTGCACGGTCACGGTGCCGCCGAACCGCGGGCTGAAGCACACCGTGCCGGAGAGCGCGTGCTCGCTCTCCTCCTGGATGCGCGTGGTCGGAATCAGACCGCGCTCCGTCGGCTGCAGTCGCGGGTTCTCACGCGAGTGCGCCGGGAGGTCGATGGCCTCCGGCACCATCGGCAGCGTGTCGAGCCGACCGGCGATCTTCGCGAGCGCCTCACGGCCCTCGTCGAGCAGTTCGGGATCCGGCCAGGTTGCCGCGAGCGCGTCGAGGACCCGGGCCAGCTCGGCGACGAGACCGTCGCGGACCAGGGATCCCGAGGCGCGCTCTGCAGAGTCGGTCATCGTCGGCGGCTCCAGGGGGCGTCGGGCCTCGTTCGGCCGGAATGAATCGTGCGATTGCTTGATAAGCTTCGGTACGATGTTACTATGGTCCACGTAACCTAACAAGCGACCGATTAAAAACCTGGGAGGCAGTGGTGGGCTCGACGACGTCGTCCGGGCGGCTCTTCGAGGAGTTGCGGCTGCGCGACGTGCGGATCCGCAACCGGACCACGGTGTCGCCCATGTGCCAGTACTCGGCGCTCGACGGGGTGGCGAACGACTACCACCTCGTCCATCTCGGACGCTTCGCGCTGGGCGGCTTTGGCCTGGTCATGACCGAGGCGGTGGCCATCTCGCCGGAGGGGAGGCTGACCTACGGCGACCTCGGTCTCTGGCGGGAGGACCAGGTCGTTCCGATCGCGCGGATCGGCGACTTCGTGCACGCCCACGGTGCGGCCTTCGGCATCCAGCTCGGCCACGCCGGCTCCAAGGCCTCGACCCTGCCGCCGTGGGCCACCGAGGAGGACCGCCCCGCGGACGGACTGTGGCAGCCCCGGTCGGTCACCGACCAGCCGTACGAGCCGGGCTGGCTGGAGCCGCGCCAGCTCAACCACGAGGAACTCGAGGCCCAGGTGGGGGACTGGCGCGCAGCCACCCGGCGCGCCGCCGCCACGGGGGCGGACGTGCTCGAGATCCACATGGCACACGGCTACCTGCTGCACGCCTTCCTCTCGCCGCTGACCAACACCCGCACGGACGAGTACGGCGGCGACCTCGAGGCAAGGCTGCGCTTCCCGCTGCGTGTCGCCCGCGCGGTCCGCGAGGAGTGGCCGCAGGACCGGCCCCTCTTCGTCCGGCTCTCCGTGTACGACAACGGGCACGACGGCATCGACATGGAGCAGACCGTCGAGGTGGCGAGCCGGCTGCGTGAGCTCGGCGTGGACGTCGTGGACTGCTCCTCCGGCGGCGTCGGCGGCCGCTACGTCCACGGCATCCGTCCCGGCTACCAGATCGACTGGGCCAGCGAGGTCAGGCGGCGCGCCGGGGTCCATACCGTTGCCGTGGGCCTGATCACAGACGCCGAGCAGGCGGACGAGGTGGTGCGAGCGGGCCACGCGGACCTGGTCGCCGTGGGTCGCGAGTCGTTGGTGGACCCGTCGTGGCCGGTCCGGGCGCGCGAGCAGCTGGCGCAGTACGAAGGCGCGGACCGGTTCGACCTCCTTCCGGTGCAGGCCCGGTCCTGGATCGCAAAACGGCAGCGCCAGCTGGACCGGCTCGCCGCCGCGGCGGCAGACGCCGCGACCGACCCTGCGGTCGAGCCCGAGCCCGAGACCCTGTCCGAAGCCGGCTCTGCGGCCGCGGTGGCCGAGCTGTCGGACCGGGCGCAGATCATGGAGCTGGGCGCGAAGTACTGTCGGGGCATCGACCACGGTGACCTGGACCTGTTCCTGTCCATCTGGCACTCCGAGGGCGAGTACGTGGTCGGCAGGCAGAAGGGCCGCTTCCACGGCGCAGCCGAACTGACCCGAGCCCTGGAGTTCGTCCGCCGCGCCTACGCGCAGACCCACCACTGGGTCACCAACCACATCATCGAGCGGCTGGATGCGGGGCACGCCCAGGCCACGAGTGATTCATTCGCCGTGTGCGTCGACACGGACGGCAGGCCAGCCCTGGTCTCGGCGACCTACGAGGACCTGTACGTCCGGGTGGGGGTCACGTGGAAGCTGCGCAGGCGCATCGTGCGGCGCCGCTTCGTCTCCGACCCCATGGACCTCGGCCTGCTGCAGCCCGCGGCGCCGGACGCCTGAGGGCGTGGTCGCACAGGAGCGGGTCGTGGACCCTTTAGTCTTACAAGTCCGCACGGCGGCCGCGGTCGCCGCCGTACCGGCGAAGGAGAAACCGTGAGAGTCGCAGGGTCGAATCGCGACGACACGTGGGGCCGCATCAGGACTGCAGGCGTCGACCTCCTCTACCGCCACGGCTACGAGGCGATGAACACGCGACAGCTCGCCGAGGCGGCGGGCCTCAAGCCGGGCTCGCTGTACTACTACTTCAAGAGCAAGGAGGAGTTCCTCCACCGCTTGCTCGTCGACCTGTTGGAGGAGATCCTCGCCGATCTGGACGCTACGTTGGCCGAGGTCAAGGGCGGGTTGGCGGTGAAACAGCTCGACGCGTTCGTCCGGACTCTGGTCAAGTGGCATGTCCAGCGTCGCGAGGAGACCTTCATCGCGAGCATCGAGATCCGGTCGCTGTCACAGGACCGCCACGAGTCCTACATCGAGCTGCGGGACCGCTTCGACTCCACGCTGAGGGACATCCTCCTCCGCGGGATCGCCGACGGGGAGTTCTCGCTGTCCCGGGAGATAGTCGTCCGCAATGCGCTGCTGACCGCCCTCACGGCGATCAGCGGCTGGTACGACCCACGCGGCCAGCTGGGGGTGGACGCGATCTCGGACGAGTTCGTGCTCCTGGCCCGTCGGATGGTCGGCGCACCAGGCCCTGTCGACGCGCCCGCGCGCCGGGCTTCGTTGAGCAACGGCGGGAACGAGTCCGCGGACGGGGCTCCGAGGTCGCGGGGGAAGTCGCGGCGGTAGGCGCGGACGAAGGCGCCCTAGAGGTGTACTGCCCACCGAGGTCGAGTACGGCGGCACGGCCACGAGAACGCGGTGGCGTTCTGGACCCGCGGCCTCCGGGCAGACACCTCGGCGTCGTCGACCGGCTCCACCCCACGAGCTGCGCGCGCGGTCCTGAGCGAGCCCGTATGCCTGAGCGCTCGTAGCGTCCCCTCGTCCCCGGGGCTCATGGTTCGTCGTATCCGAACGCCGCGCGCTCGGTGGCGTGCTCGGGGGACCATCGCCAAGCTTGCTGGGCCCAGGTGAGATTGGTAGCCCAGGGTCACACGACGATCGCTGTCGGCGACGTGATATCGCCCTTGACCTGCGCGGATGTCGGCCGTAGTGTATCTAACAAGCGACCGATTCATGAGCTGAGTCGCTCAGGATCCGGCAAGTGATCGTCGATCCCGGTGTCCCTGAAGCGAGCCGTTCGAGGACCGCCTCGATCCGACTGTGTCGGAGGGCGTCTGCGCGCGGACCGCAGCATTCCTGTCGACCCAATGGCGTGAACGGAGGAGGAAGGTGGATCTCCTACTGACGATGTTGTCCGACGCAGCCGTGCTCGCCCCGCTCGCCGTCGGGCTCAGCGTGATCTACCGCATGAGCGGTGTCATCAACTTCGCAGCGGGAACCGTGTGCATCGCCTGCGGGTACACCGCGGTGCAGTTCGCGAACGGCCTCCTCGGAGTCGTGGTGGCGCTCGTCGTCGGTACCGCCCTCGGTGTGCTGACCTACCTCACGACGGTGCTGCCCGGACGGCTGCTGCACGCCCCGCTGATCGCGATGACGCTCGCGACGGTCGGGTTCTCCGTCGCGCTGGAGGCCGTGGGTCACTGGGTCTTCGGCGGGGTCTCGACGGCCGCGGACCCCTGGCTGCCGGGCGGCTTCGAACTCGCGGGCGCCCAGATCGGCTACCAGCGGCTGCTGGTGATCGCCGCGGGTGTGGCCGTGGTGCTGGTCGTGATCGCGCTCTTCGACCGGACCATGATCGGCCGCATGATGGAGGCCTGCGCGGCGAACGAGCCGCTGGCCCAGCTCTACGGCACCAACCCCTCCCGCCACCACCTTCTCGCGTGGGCGCTGGGCGGGTTCTGCTCGGCGGTCACCGGCGTGCTGCAGGTGGCCGTGGCCGGAATCTCGGTGTCGCTGGGCATGCACCTGCTGCTCGTCGCCGCGATCGGTGCGGTCGTCGGCGGCGTGCAGGGGTTGCGCTCGTCGGCCCTGGGCGTGTTGCTGGTCGCCGCCGTCAGTGCGCTCGTCGCGCGGTACCTGACCACCGACTACGTACTCGTCCCGGTGTTCGTGGTGCTCCTGGTGGCCCTGTACTTCCGACCGCAGGGCGCGTTCGCGGGCACGAAGACTGCGGAGCGGGTGTGAACACCGTGGCGAAGCGACGCAGTCCGGGCCCGGCCGACCTGGCAGTCCACATCGGAGTACCGGTGGCCCTCGCCCTGGTCGTGCTGGCGGTCTCGGGCGACTCCTACCTGACCTTCCTGGCCACGGCCGGCGCGGTGTCCTACGTGCTCACAGCCGGATTCAACCTGGTGTTCGGCTACGCGGGCATCTTCTCCCTGGCGAGCATCGCGCTCTACGGCATCGGGGCCTACGCGAGCGTCTACGCGGAGAACACCTGGGGCCTGCCGTTCTGGATCTCCTTCCCGCTGGGCGCGGTGGTCGCAGCCCTGTTCGCGGCGGTGTTGATCCTGCCCACGAGCCGGATCAAGGACATCTTCATCGCCATCGTGACCCTGGGCTTCGCGGTCGCGATGATCGAGGTCTTCGCGCAGTGGGACGACGTGACCGGTGGCGCAGGTGGCCTCTACGACATCCAGCCTCCCGAGGTCGCAGGGGCCCCGCTGGTCGGCGGCAAGGTGCCCTATCTCGTCCTCAGTGTGGTGATCGTGTGGCTGGTCGCCGAGCTGACCTGGCGCATATCTCGCTCCGGCTACGGTCGCAAGTTGGCCGCGCTGCGCGAGGCGCCGCGTTCGCTGTCCGCTTCGGGTCTGGACGCGGGCCGGCTGCGGTTCAGCGTGTTCGTCCTCTCCGGCGGCCTGGCGGGTCTGGCCGGCGCGATGTACGCCCACTTCCAGCTCACGATCTCCCCGGAGTCGTTCTCGATCCTGCGGCTGATCGAGCTCCTGCTCGCGGTCGTGATCGGCGGCGCGGGCACGTGGGCGGGGCCGATCGTCGGCGTCGTCGTGTTGCTGCTGATCGACGAGATGGGCGCGCAGCTGGGCAGCCTCGAGCCGGTCGTCTACGGCGTCGCGGTGGTGGTGCTGATGACGCTGGGTAGGCACGGCCTGGTCACCCTTGCCTTCGATCTCTGGCGACGCAGGCGCAGGGCCCCGCTCCTGTCGGTCATCGACAGTTCGGACGCCGCGGTCGCGGGCGTCGCAGCGGCCACCGCCAGGGTGGCGGACGCCGAGGCGCACGGGCCTGCCGAGCCGATCCTGGTCGTCGACGGCGTGAGCGTGCGGTTCGGCGGGGTGAAGGCGGTCTCGGAGGTGTCCCTGTCCGTGGCCCCGGGCGAGGTGATCGGTCTCGTCGGGCCGAACGGCGCCGGCAAGACCACCCTCTTCAATGCCATCACCGGTGAGGTCGCCCCCGCTGAGGGCGCCGTCCTGCTACACGGGCGCGAGCTCGTCGGCGCCGCGCCGCACGAGGTCCGCCGCCGGGGCATCGGACGCACCTTCCAGCTCCCGAGCCTGGTCCCGGACCTCTCGCTGCTGGAGAACGTGATGCTGGGCGGTGAGATCCGGTCGGCGGCGGGCCTGGTGCGCCAGAGCCTGTACACCCCCGCGGCCCGGGCGGACGACCGGAGGCGCCGCGACGAGGCCCTGGCCCTCTTGACCGACCTCGGTCTGCGGGACCGCGCCCTCGGGCGCGCCTCGGACCAGCCCTACGGCGTGCAGCGGCTGGCGGAGATAGCCCGGACCCTGATGCTCGGCCCGCAGCTCCTGATGCTCGACGAGCCGGGCGCGGGCCTCACGGACGAGGAGCGGGACCAGCTCGCCTCGGTCATCCGACGCCTGCGCGAGCGGCACCTGACGGTCGTCCTCATCGACCACAACGTCTCCTTCGTCGCCGGGATCAGCGACCGCATGGTCGTGCTCGACGGGGGCCGGGTGATCGCAGAGGGCGACCCGGCGGAGGTGCTGCGCGCCGAGCGGGTCATCGGTGCCTATCTCGGATCGGAGGCCACTCGTGCCTGAGGACGTCCTGACCCTGATCGGGGTCTCGGCCGGCTACCGCAAGGGCGTACACGCCATCGTGGACGTGGACCTCGCGCTGCCTGTCGGAGCAGCGCTGGGCGTGGTCGGCATGAACGGTGCTGGCAAGTCGACCCTGATGAACACCATTGCCGGGCGTGTGCGGCCCGAGCGCGGTCTGGTCCGCTACGACGGCGCCGATCTCGCCGGGGTCGCGCCGGACCGGCGGGCCCGCCGGGGCCTTGTCCTGCTGCCCGAGGGGCACCAGGTCATCGCGTCCCTCACGGTCGAGCAGAACCTCCTGCTGGCCGCTGGCCGCCGAACCCTGCGCTCGGCGCGGCGGCGGGTCGGCGAGGTGGCCGACACTGTGTACGGCCTCTTCCCGATCCTCGCCGACCGGTCCGGGCAGCTCGCCGGGCTGCTCTCGGGCGGGGAGCAGCAGATGCTGTCCATCGGCCGCGCCCTCGTCACCGGGCCGCGCCTGCTGCTGCTGGACGAGCCGTCGCTGGGGCTGGCCCCGGCGGTGGTGGACCGGATCTACGCCGCCCTCGACGAGCTGCGGCGAGACGGTCTGACCCTGGTCGTCGTCGAGCAGAACGACACCAGGATCCGCACGTTGTGCACCGACATCGTCGTCCTGCACGGGGGGAGGGTCGCGCTGAGCTCGCCGGTCGGGCAGGCGACCCGGGACGACGTCCACAGCGCCTACTTCGGAACACGGGCTGCACGGGAAGCGACCGGAGTGTCCCTTCACGACAACGAAGGAAGTCGAGCATGAAGAACGTTCGGTGGTTGCGCGCAGGACGAGCTGCGGCAGCCGTACTCACCGGTGCGCTCCTCGTGGGCGCGTGCGGGTCGGGCACCGGCGGCGCGGCGGGTGGCTCCGACGCGGTCGTGGTGGCCATGCTGGCGCCGCTGACGGGCGGTCAGGCTGTCTCGGGCGAGCAGATGGTCGCGGCAGCTCAGCTGGCCGTCGACCAGGTCAACGCCGCGGGCGGCGTGGGCGGCAGGCCGGTCGAGCTCAAGGTGTACGACGACAAGCTGACCGCGGACGATGCGGCCAAGGCCGCCCAGCGCGCGATCACCGTGGACGGCGCGGTCGCCGTCGTCGGCACCCTCGCCAGCTCGTCGGCACTGGCCACCCGTGAGGTCGTCGAGCGCAGCGAGGTCCCCTTCCTGGTTCCTGCCGCGTCCGCGCTCGAGGTCACCAAGGACTCTCGGTACGTCTACCGCGTCACGGTCGACCTGAAGCAGCTGGCCACGGCCACGCTGGAGATCGCCAAGCCCGCGGGCGCCACCACGGTGGCCTTGCTGCACGACAACGGTGCGGTCGGGCAGGGGTACGCGCAGCAGGCGTTGGCGGAGGCCGCGGCGCTCGGGCTCACCGTCACCCCGGTGCAGTACTCCACCGGCTCGTCGAGCATGACCGCTGTGGTGCAGGCGGCGAAGCGACTCAACCCGCAGGCGGTGATGATCGCCGGGTCGGCCGGAGCCGACTACGGCCTGATCATCAAGTCGATGGTCGAGGAGGGCCTGACGGTTCCGGTGACCGGTCTGACCACAATGGCGGGCCCGGATGCCGTCTCGGTCGGCGGCGCGGCCTACGGCCAGCTGCCCGGCCTGTACGTGGCGCTCGCCCGGGACCCGGAAAACCCGAAGTACAAGGCGTTCCTCGACGCCTATGCGGCCGCGCACAACGGCGAGACCAAGGTCAACGACTTCGCGCTGCAGACCTACGATGCAGTGAACATCCTGGCCTCGGCGCTGACGACGACCGGGGGTGAGGGCGGCAAGGCCCTGGCCGACGCGCTATCGGCGGCGCCGCCGCTCGAGGGTGCCTCGGTGGGCAGCGGTTCCACCATCTCGTTCGCCGACGGGCACGACGGGTTCAAGAACGTGCCGCTGCACGTGTTCCAGATCGCCAACGGCGGTCTGCAGCCCTCTGACCTCGTCCTGAACTGACGAGACGTACCTCCGCTCGGGGGCGCGGGTCCCTTGACCCGCGTCTCCGATCGGGTGTAGTTATATGAATCAAGCGATCGTTCGAATACGCTGCGGGCGGGAGCGCGCAGGATCTTGAGGAGCGGCAACGATGGAGTTGGGGCAGCAGGAGAGTGATGTGTCGGGCACGGTGCTGCGAGCGATCGACCCGGCGGACGCGGCGCGGTACCGGGCCGAGGGGCAGTGGCGGGACCGCACCTTCCTGGACGACTTCCTCGACAACGTCGCCGCGGTGCCGCACAAGGCCGCGGTCGTGTCCTACCGCAAGGGCGACCCGCTGCCGGAGACGGTGACCTACGGCCAGCTCGGGGCGCTCGTCGACCGGTTCGCGGGCGGGCTGCTCGCCGTGGGCGTCGGCAAGGGTGACGTGGTCTCGATCCAGGTCGCCAACGGCTGGACCGGCCCAGCGCTGGCGCTGGCCACTCTGCGGGTCGGCGCCGTCCCGAACCCCATCCCGATCATCTATCGGGAGCACGAGCTCCGGTTCATGCTGGCGGATGCGCGGACCAAGGTCTACGTGGCGCCGCAGCGGTTTCGCGGGTACGACTTCGCCACCATGGCGCGCGGACTGCAGGCGGACATCGCCACTCTCGAGCACCTCTACTTCGTGGATGCGGACGGCACCACAGGCGAGGGCACGGACTTCGCCGAGGAGTTCGTCCGACCCAAGCGCGAGCTCGAGCCCGGTCTGCCGGAGACGCTGGAGGGGCTGCGCCCCACCGCCGACGACGTCGCGATGCTCGTCTACACGTCGGGTACCACCGGGACCCCCAAGGGTGCCCTGCACACGCACAACACCGCGTGGTCGGGCTACCGGAACGTCATCACCAGCTCCCTGGGCCTCACAGCCGAGGACGTCACGTTCATGGCGTCCACGCTCGGCCATCTCACCGGCTTCATCCACGGCATGCTCGTCCCGCTGTCGATGGGGCAGAAGGTCGTCTACCAGGACCTGTGGGACGTCGAGGGCATGCTGGACATCATGGAGTCCGAGGGCCTGACCTGGACCCTGTCCTCCACCACCTTCGCCCTCGACATGGTCGAGTCCCAGCGCAAGCGCGCGCGGGCGCCGAAGAGCAGGTTGCGGGCGTTCGCCTGCGGCGGGGCGTCCATTCCGCCCGGCGTCGCGGTGGACATGGACGAGCTGTTCTCCTCGAGCCTGGTCCCGCTGTGGGGCTGCTCGGAGACCGGCATCGCCAGTATCCACCGGCTCGGGGCGAGCGTCGAGACGCTTGACGCCAGCGACGGCTTCCCGGTCCCGTGGCAGGAGACCCGCATCGTCGACTCCGAGGGGAAGGCGGTGCCCACGGGGATCGTCGGGAACCTGCAGGTCCGCGGGCCGGGCGTGTTCCTCGGCTATCTCGGGCGGCCGGATCTCACCGAGGCGGCGTTCACCGCGGACGGCTGGTACGACACCGGTGACCTCGGGCGGCAGACGCCGGACGGGGCGATCCGCATCGAGGGCCGTAGCAAGGACATCATCATCCGAGGCGGGCAGAACATCTCGGCGGTCGAGATCGAGAACGCCCTCTACACGCACCCCAACGTGCGAGACGTCGCGGTGGTCGCCTACCCGGACGAGCGGCTCGGCGAGCGGGTGTGCGCGGTGATCGTGCCCGAGGGAACCGAGCCCACGCTGGCAGACCTGGTCGCGCACGTCGAGCGGGCCGGGATGGCGAAGCCGTTCTGGCCGCAGAAGGTCGTGGCGGTCAAGGACCTGCCGCGCACCCCGTCGGGAAAGGTGCAGAAGTTCGTCCTGCGGGAGCAGTTGGTCGAGTCCGCGGGCTGAGCAACAGGGCCCGCAGCTCCCGTCCTCGGAAAGGTAGAAGGTGCCGCAGCAGGAACAGGTCGACCCCGCCTACATCTCAGGGGTGTCGCAGGTGATCGTGGGTCGGGGCGTCGCTGCCCCGCCCTACATGACGCTGCTGGCGGACGCGGCCCGTGGCGCGGTCGCGGACGCCGGCCTCGAGGCCGCGGACATCGACGGCCTCGTGCTGTCGTCGTCCATCCCACAGCCGTTCGCGACCAACCCGGCAGAGCTGGTCGAGTACCTCGGGCTGCGCCCGTCCTACGCGTCGATGGCGCCCTACGGCGGACGACCCGGCACGGACGTCATCAATATCGCGAGATCGGCGATCGCCGCGGGCCAGGCATCCAACGTCCTGGTCCTCTCGGCGGACAACTTCGCGACGACACTGGGGCTCGAGGGCGCGATCGAGCTGTACATGACCAGCTTCGACAAGACCTACGAGCGTCCGTTCGGCCCGTTGATCCCCAGTGCCTTCGCGATGATGGCCGCCCGGCACATGCACGACTACGGCACCACCATGGAGCAGCTGGCGGCCCCCGCGGTCACCATCCGGCGGCACGGCCTGCTCAACCCGCACACCGAGGTCCGCGGCGAGCTGACCGTGTCCACGGTGGTCGACGATGTGGTGGTCAGCAGCCCGCTGACCCGATCCATGCTCGCCCTGATCTCGACGGGCGGAGCGCAGGGCTTCGTGGTGACCGGCAGACCCCGCGGCGAGCGGCCCGTGGTCGTCAAGGGATACGGCGAGACCGCGGCGTTCTTCAGCCTGACCCAAGCGCCCAGCCTCGTGCGCTTCGAGCACATCACCACGGCCGCCGAGCGCGCCGTCACCCAGGCCGGCGTGACCCTCGACGACGTCGACTTCGTCGAGTTCTACGACCCGGCGACCATCGTGCCGCTGATCCTGCTGGAGGACATCGGCTTCTGCGCCAAGGGCGAGGCCGGCGCCTTCGTCGCGGACGGCATGGCCGACCTCGGCGGGAAGCTGCCGATGAACACTCACGGCGGCACCCTGGCGTTCCGGCACCCCGGAATGGGCGCCGCACTGGACTCCGTGGTCGAGGCGGTCGTCCAGCTGCGCGGACAGGCCGGCGAGCGCCAGGTCGCGGGGGCCGAGATCGGGCTCGTGCACGGCCAGGGTAGCTGGCTGGCGAACAACGGCTTCCTGATCCTGGGGAGGGCATGATGAGCGCCGACTCGATCCGGGTGGACCCGGCCGTGGACGTCGACGACTTCTTCTGGGGTGAGTGCGCCAAGCGGGTCTTCTGGCTGCAGCGGTGCGCCGACTGCGAGCGCTGGCAGTACTACCCGCGCACGCTGTGCTCGCACTGCTGGTCCAGCGCGCTGGAGTGGCGCAGGCCCTCGGGCCAGGCGACCGTGCAGACCTTCAGCGTCGTGGAACGCGGCAGCGGCGGGTTCGCGGCCCTGGCTCCCTACGTCGTCGCGCTGGTCGAACTCGCCGAGGGGCCGACGATGATGACCAACGTCGTCGGCGCCGAGCCGGGCGAGATCAGCATCGGGATGGCGCTGCAGCTGGACTTCGACGAGCGCAACGAGCGCATCGTCCCGGTATTCAGGCCGACCGCATGAGCGGGAAGGTTCTCATCACCGGAGCCAGTGCGGGTCTCGGGGAGGGCATGTCTCGGATATTCGCGGCCCGCGGAGCCGACCTGGCCATCGCGGCCCGCAGGCTGGACCGGCTTGAAGAGCTCCGCGACGAGCTCGAGTCGAGGCATCCGGGGCGCAAGGTCGTGCCGATCCGGATGGACATCACCGACGCGGACTCTGTCTTCGCGGCGTTCGACCAAGCCGAAGCGGCGCTGGGCGGTCTCGATCGGATCGTGGTCAACGCCGGGCTGGGCAAGGGGTCCCGACTGGGTTCGGGGCGGTTCGACGCCAACCGGGACACCGCGGTGACCAACTTCGTCGGCGGCATCGCGCAGTGCGAGGCGGCGATGCGCGTGCTGTACCGGCAGGGACACGGCCAGCTCGCCGTCATGACGTCGGTGGTGGCGGTGCGGGGCATGGCGGGCCCGATGAACGTGTACGCGGCGTCCAAGGCAGCCCTGGTCCGCCTGACCGAGGGGATCCGCAGCGACGTCGCGGCGAAGAAGCTCCCCATCACGATCACCCTCCTGCGCCCCGGGTACATCGACTCGGAGATGCAGTCGCGCACCGGCAAGCCGCCGCACCGGCTGATGGTCGACAGCGACCGGGGCTGCCGGGCCCTGGTGGACGCCATCGAGCGGGGCGCGCGGGACGTCTGCGTGCCGCGGTGGCCGTGGTCGGCCTTCTCGCTCGCCCTGCGCGTGCTGCCCTCCGGCATTGTGCGCCGCATCGTCTAGGACGCCTGCTCCTCCGGTCCGAAAGGCAATCACTGATGGCTTTCCAGTACGTGCGACTCGAGCGCATCGGCGCCACGGGTGTCGTCACGATCGACAACCCCCCGGTCAACGCGCTCCATCCCGACGTGGCGGCCGAGATCGAGGACGCGGCCCGCGAGATCGCCGAGGACACGACACTGCGGTCGATGATCCTCACCGGTACTGGCAGGTGCTTCGTCGCGGGCGGTGACATCAAGTACTTCACCACGATCGACAGCGAGGGCGCCGCCCGGATGGCGCTGCGCGTGCAGAAGATGCAGGAGTTCCTGTTCGGCCACCGCGTGCCGGTGATCGTCGCGGTCAACGGGCACGCCCTCGGCGGCGGCCTGGAGCTGCTGCTCTCCTGCGACATCGCGATCGCCGAAGAGCACGCCAAGATCGGCGTGACGGAGGTGCGGCTCGGGCTGATCCCCGGCGCGGGCGGCACCCAGATGCTGTTCTCCTCGCTGCCCGTCGGCACGGCGAAGCGACTGCTGTTCACCGGGGACCGGCTGGACGCGGCCGAGTCCCACCGGCTGGGTCTGGTCGACCAGGTCTGCCCGACGGGTGAGTCCCTGAAGGCCGCGCTGGAGATCGCCGAGCGCATCAACACCGCGGGTCCGCTGGCGGTCGAGGCCGCCAAGAAGTCGGCGAACTTCGAGCTCCGGCACTCCCTCGACGAGGGCCACCGCCGCGAGGTCGAGATCTTCTCGGAGCTGTTCAAGTCCGAGGATCACCGCGAGGGAATCACGGCATTCCTCGAGAGCCGCACCCCCGAGTACAAGCGCCGCTGACGAGAGGATCACCATGACCGGGAACCTTCGGACCGCGGTGGTCACCGGGGGCGGTGGCGGCCTGGGCGCCGCCATCTGTCGCCGGCTCGCCGACGACGGTGTGCACGTCTGCGTCGTCGACATCGCCGCCGATACCGCCCAGACGGTGGCCGACGCCATCGTCGCGGCCGGGCTGAGCGCCTCGGCGCACGCGTGCGACGTCGCCTCGTCGGTGGATGTCGAGGCCCTGGCGGCGGATGTCGCCCACCGCTTCGGTGACGTGAGCATCCTGGTCAACCTCGCCGGTGCCGTGCGCAACGCGGTGCTGTCGAAGCTGACCGACGAGGACTTCGACCTGGTCCTGAGCACGCATCTCACCGCAACCATGCACACCGTGCGCGCGTTCGCGCCCGCGATGAAGCGGCAGGGCTACGGCCGGATCGTCAACACCAGCTCGGTCGCGGCGCGGGGGACCGTCGCCGGGATCAGCTACAGCGCGGCCAAGGGGGGCATCGAGGGCCTCACCCGCTCCGCGGCGGTCGAGCTGGCCCGGCACGGGGTGACCGTGAACTGCATCGAGCCCGGGGTGATCGCCACCGGCATGTTCCTGTCGACCCCGCAGGAGTTCCAGGACACGCAGGTGGGGCGGATCCCGGCCCGCCGCGCGGGGCGACCGGAGGAGGTCGCGGCGTGCGTGGCGTTCCTGGCGTCACCGGAGTCCAGCTACGTCACCGGGCAGACGCTCACCGCGTGCGGCGGCCTGTCGGTCGGCGTCCTCACCTAACACGCGGCGCCCTTTGACCTGGCCCGTCGCGGGCCCTAGAATCGAACGGGCGCTTGATTTATGATCGGAGCAATGACATGCGACTGGCCGTCGTCCACATCAACGCCGAACGTGGGTCCGAGCCGTACACCGAAGCCGTGACGAAGCTGTTCGACCGGGTGAAGCGGCCGGACACCGAGATCGAGCACCGCTGGGCGAAGCTCAAGCGGGCCACGGACACGGTGTTCGGGTACCCGTACCTGCTGAACTCCATCGACGTCATCCACAACCTGCTGGACGCGGCGCGTTCGGGGGCGGACGGCGTCATGGTCGCCTGCAGTGGCGACCCGGGCATCACCGAGGCGCGCACGCTCGTGGACGTGCCGGTCGTGGGTCCGTGGGAGGCCACGCTGCACCTCGCCGCGTCGTACGCCTACCGCTTCGGCGTCGTCACCGTCGAGGACCGGGCATGGGGGGAGACCTGCCACAGCCTGGTGGCCAAGAACGGCCTGCTCGACCGCTGCGTCGGCGTCGAGCGCATCGAGACGCCCTCGCTGAAGGCCTTCACCGAGGGCTTCGGGCCCAACCCCGACTTCGTGGTCGAGGACATCCGCACCCAGGCGAACACGCTCGTCGAGAAGGGCGCGGGGGCGATCGTCATCGGCAGTGCCGGCCTCAGCACGATCGCCGGGACTGCGGGCCTGACGCAGCTCGACGGCGGGATCCCCGTCTTCGAGACGCTGAGCATCGGCCTCAAGATGCTCGAGCTCCGGGTCGACCTGACCCAGAAGGGTGGGCTCCCCCCGACCAGTCTCACCGGGCAGACCCAGCGGCTGGCCGACAAGGACACCGACCGGGTCCGCGCACTGTTCGGGCTCTGACAATCCGGCCGACCGAGGGAAGAGACATCATGACAAGCGACTCTGCCGCCTACTCCCTGCTGACCGAGGAGGAGCGCGAGTTCCAGCGCGTCGTCCGCCAGTTCATGGAGAGGGAGGTCCGCCCCATCGTCGCCGACATGGAGCGTGCGGGCCGTCCGCCCCAGGAGCTGTTGAAGAAGATGGGGGAGCAGGGCATCCTCGGCTGCTTCGCGCCCGAGGAGTACGGCGGCGGCGGCGGGAGCCTGATGACCCGCGCGATCGTCGCCGAGGAGACGGCGCGGGTGGACGCCGGCCTCGACGCCACCCTGTTCGTCAGCATCAGCCTCATCAGCCGCCACCTGCTCAAGCGCGGCACCGAGGAGCAGAAGCAGCGCTACCTGGTGCCCCTGCTCGCCGGGGAGGCCTCCGCCTCGATCTGCCTCACCGAGCCGCACGGCGGGTCGGACGCGCTCAGCCCCAAGACCCGCGCGGTCAAGGACGGCGACCACTGGGTCATCAACGGGTCCAAGACCTTCATCACGAACGCGCCGATCTCGGACGTCTTCATGGTCTTCGCCCGCACCAGCGGCGAGAACCGGCGGGCCAAGGGCGGGACCGCGTTCCTGGTCGACCGGGACACCCCCGGCCTGACCATCGGACAGCCGTTCGACAAGCTCTCGCTGCGCAGCTCGCCCACCGCCGAGGTGTTCCTGGACAACGTCCGGGTGCCGGAGAGCCAGGTCTTCGGCGAGGAGGGCCAGGGCTTCTACTACATGCTCGAGGGCCTGGACTACGAGCGGGTCTTCGAGGGCGCGTCCAACACCGGCATCGCGCAGGCCTGCCTCGACCTGGCGGTGGACTACGCCACCGATCGCCAGGTCTTCGGCGAGCACCTCGCCAGCTACCAGATGATCCAGGACAAGATCGCCCGCATCGCCACCGGCGTGGAGATGTCGCGCGTGATGTTCTACCACCTCATCAGGACCCTCGAGCGGGGCGAGGACTGCACCCGCGCGGCGTCGGTGCTCAAGCTCTACAGCTCCGAGGCCGCGGTCGAGGCCTCGCGGGAGGCCGTGCAGATCCTGGGCGGCTACGGGCTGATGGAGGAGTACCCGGCGGCGCGGCTCTACCGTGACGCCAAGCACCACGAGATCGGCGCGGGCACCAGCGAGATCATGAAGATCATCATCGCGCGCGAGACCCTCAAGGCCGCCGGCAAGGCGAAGTGACGGTGCGCAAATGACGGCCGTCGAGACCAGCAGATACCTCACCGACGAGGTCCTCGAGCTGCGGAAGGTGTTGCGCCGCTTCGTCGAGGACAAGATGCCCCGCGAGAAGGCCGCCGCCTGGGACAAGGCGGACGAGTTCCCGCGGGACGTGCTCGACGCGCTCTCCGAGCTCGGGGTGGCGGGTCTCGCCATCCCCGAGGAGTACGGCGGGATGGGCCGGGACGTCCACGCGACGCTCATGGTCATCGAGGAGCTGTCTCGGCGCAGCATGGCCGTGGCGGTGCCCTACATCATGGCCAGCTGCTACGCGGGGATGACGGTGGTGGAGTGCGGGAGCGAGGAGCAGAAGAAGCGGCTGCTCCCCGAGATCGCCGAGGGACGCATGCTCTTCGCGTACGGCTGGAGCGAGCCCGACATCGGCGCGGACCTGGCCAGCGTGAAGACGACAGCGCGGCGTGAGGGCGACGAGCTCGTCATCAACGGGGCGAAGCGCTTCTGCACCGGCGCGGGCATCAGCGACTACATCTACACGCTGGTGAACTCCGATCCGGGTGGGAAGCGCTACCGCAACCTCAGTGCCGTGCTCGTGCCGCCGACTGCGCCCGGGGTGACCATCACGGCGATGGACGCCATGGGACTCAAGGGCACCAAGACCGCTGACGTCCACTTCGACGAGGTCCGCGTCCCCGTCGAGAACCTGATGGGGGGTGAGGACGCCTGGAACAACGGCTGGTCGCTGATCACGGGCGCCGGCCTGGACATCGAGAAGCTCGAGGTCGCCGCGATGGCGCTCGGCCTCGGCCTCGCCGCGTACGACGACGCGAGGCTGTACGCCGAGGAGCGCTCGCAGTTCGGTGTGCCCGTCGTGCAGCACCAGTCCGTGGCGCACCTGCTCGCGGACATGCGTTCGCGGCTCTACGCGGCGAGGCTCGTCCTCGACGACGCGGCCGCGATGGCGAACCGCCACGAGCGGTGCGGCGTCGAGACCTCGATGGCGAAGCTGTTCGTCACGGAGTCCTGCAAGTCGGTCGTCCTGGACGCCCAGACGGTCCTCGGGGCCTACGGGTACGTCAAGGACTTCGACATCGAGCGCTACGTGCGGGACGTGCTGGTGATGCCGATCATCGGCGGCTCGTCGGCCATCCAGCGCAACAACATCCACAAGTGGGCGCGGACGACCAAGTAGGACGAGCGCGTAGTGCATGTCCGGGACGGCCGATCCGGCCGCCCGGACATGCGAGCGTCCACGGTGAGTACGCGTACCCGTCTGCTCCATTCGGGTAGCGGAGCAGGTAATTTCCACGTCCCCGCCGAGACCGGGCGGTGAGACGGTCATCACGCACACGGGGTTGCTGCTTCCCACTGTCAGTCCCGTCCGTCCACGGCACAAGTCCGCGTAGAGCGGACCGTCGGGCTTCAGATCTCAATGAGGAGAAGCGAGAGGTACATGACCACCACCACTGTCCCGCCGCGCCCGCAGGTGACCTCCCCGGAGTTCGTCGAGGACCCGCACAAGTACTACCGCATCATGCGTGATCACTACCCGGTGCTGCGTGACGAGGCGTCGGGCTACTACTTCGTCTCCCGGTTCGAGGACGTCGCCCGCGTCTACAAGGACTCCGAGGCGTTCAGCAACGAGAACTACGGCTTCCAGATGGAGCCGGTCATCGGGCGCACGGTCATCCAGATGTCGGGCCGCGAGCACACGATCAACCGCAAGCTGATCACGCCTGCGCTGCGTGGCAACTACCTCGAGGAGCTGTTCCCCGAGGTGGACCAGATCGCGCGCGACATGGTCGCGCAGTTCCCCGAGTCGGGCACGGTCGACCTGATCGAGGACTTCACCAAGTGGTTCCCGATCAACGTGATCGTCAAGATGCTCGACCTCCCCAAGGACGGGCTGCCGAAGTTCCACGACTGGTACTCGTCGCTGATGGCGTTCCTGGCGAACCTGACGAACGACCCGGAGATCCACGAGTGGGGCATGCGGACCCAGCGTGACTACCCGGCGTACATCCTGCCGATTATCGCCGAGCGCCGGGCGAACCCGGGCGACGACCTCATCTCTCGGCTCACCCAGGTCGAGATCGAGGGTGAGGTGATGTCGGACGAGCGCATCAAGGCCCTCATCGGGCTGCTCCTCATCGCGGGCGGCGAGACCACCGACAAGGCCATCGCCTCCACGATCAAGCACCTGATGGAGAACCCGGACCAGCTGGAGGCCGTCCGCAACGACCGCAGCCTGGTCCAGGCCGCGATCGTCGAGAACCTCCGCTACCACCCGCCGGTGCAGATCATCCTGCGCACGGCGACGGCCGACGTGGAGGTCTCCGGCGAGGTCATCCCGGCGGGGAGCGTCGTGGGCGTGGTGAACGGCGCCGCGAACCGCGACGAGCGGCGCTTCGCCGACCCGGACAAGTTCGACATCTTCCGGACCGACATCTCGACCCAGAACGCCTTCCTCGGCTCGGCCGACCACATCGCGTTCGCGCTGGGGCGGCACTTCTGCATCGGGTCGCTGCTGGCCAAGCGGGAGGCGGAGACGGCGATCAACCTGGTCCTCGACCGCTTCCCGACGCTGGAGTACGCCGACGGGTTCGAGCC
Source organism: Pseudonocardia oceanicola (assembly GCF_047200735.1). NCBI lineage: Bacteria > Bacillati > Actinomycetota > Actinomycetes > Pseudonocardiales > Pseudonocardiaceae > Pseudonocardia > Pseudonocardia oceanicola. The sequence goes on along the minus strand of NZ_JBJZON010000017.1, from coordinate 107,486 downwards.
GAAGGACGTCGGGCTGTTCACCCGCGGCCCGGACAAGCTCGTCGTCAAGCTCTGACCCACGCCGCCGGGTGCCGCCTCCTCCGGTCCGGACGGAGGCGGCACCCGATGGCCCGGCTCGTCTCGAAAGGCACGCTGACATGACTGTCCCGCACTACCAGATGTTCATCGACGGCCAGTGGGTCGACGCCGAGGAGCGGTTCCACCTGCTCAACCCGGCCACCGAGGAGCTCGTCGCCACCGCGGCCAAGGGCACCACGGAGCACGCGGACCTCGCGGTCGCCGCCGCCAAGAAGACCTTCGAGTCGGGTGTGTGGCGCGACCAGAGCCCGGCCGCCCGCGCCGCCGTGCTCGACAAGCTGGCGGACGCGATCCAGAGCCGCGGCGCCGAGCTGACCGAGCTGGGCACCCTCGAGGGTGGCTTCCCGCTCAAGCTGTCGGCCGCGTTCAACGAGATCATGCCCGTCGCGAACATCCGCTACTTCGCGGACCTGCTGCGCGGGTACGAGTTCGAGCGGCCCGGCCCGCTCGTCGGCCCGCCGCTCGTCGGCGGTGTCATCCGCCGCGAGCCGATCGGCGTCTGTGCCGCCATCGTGCCGTGGAACTTCCCGCTCCCGCTCGCGGTGTGGAAGGTCATCCCGGCGCTGGCCACGGGCAACTCGGTCGTGCTCAAGACCGACGAGAAGACCCCGATCGGCTCGCTCGAGCTCGCCAGGGAGCTGCAGGCCGCGGGCCTGCCCGACGGCGTGTTCAACGTCGTGACCGGCGAGGGCCGGGACGTGGGCGCCCACCTCGTCGCCCACCCGGACGTGCGGAAGGTGTCCTTCACCGGCTCCACCGACGTCGGCCGCCAGATCGTCCGGGACGCGGCGTCGAACCTGAAGAAGGTCACCCTCGAGCTGGGCGGCAAGGGCGCGAACATCGTGCTCGACGACGCCGACGTCCGCCTGGCGGTGGACGGGTCGATCTGGGCGTTCATGATGCACTCCGGCCAGGCGTGCGAGTCGGGGACGCGGCTGCTGCTGCCCTCGTCGCTGCACGACGAGTTCGTGGCCCGCCTGGTGGAGCGGCTCCAGACGCAGGTCATGGGCGACCCGCTGCAGCTGACCACCGACGTCGGCCCGCTGATCAACGCCGCTCAGCGCGAGCGCGTCCTCGGGTACATCGAGACCGCCAAGGTGCAGGGCGCCAAGGTCGTCCTCGGCGGCGGCACGCCCTCCGGCGAGCAGTTCGCCAAGGGTTTCTGGGTGGAGCCCACCGTCCTCACCGACGTCACGAACGACATGACCGTCGCGCGCGAGGAGGTTTTCGGCCCGGTCCTGTCCGTCATTCGCTACGACTCGATCGACGAGGCGATCAAGATCGCCAACGACACCGAGTACGGCCTGGCCGCGGGTGTCTGGGGCCGCGACCTCAACCGTGCCCTCGAGGTCGGCCGCAAGCTCGATGCCGGCTCCGTGTGGATCAACGACTGGCACCTCGCCAACAGCGCGTACCCGTTCGGCGGCTACAAGCAGAGCGGACAGGGCCGCGAGCTCGGCGCCGGTGCCTTCGACGAGTACACCGAACAGAAGTCCCTGCAGATCGGTCTCGAGCCGAAGCTCGAGAACCGGGCGTACGCGCTGGTCCTGTCCAGCCCCGCCGCCCCGTAACACCCGGCCGAAGCACGTTCGGCCGTCCTCTCGCCCCCGCGAAGCTCGTTCACCCAGTGGAGAACAGACGATGAAGTCCAAGGCAGCAGTTCTGCACGAAGCAGGCAAGCCGTTCGAAATCGAGGAGCTGGAGGTCGTCGCGCCCGACGACTACGAGGTTCTCGTCCGCTACGACTACTCCGGCCTGTGCCACTCCGACCTGCACATGGTCAAGGGCCACCTGCCCTTCCGCGCACCGATGGTGTTCGGGCACGAGGGCTCCGGCGAGGTGCTCGAGGTGGGCACCAAGGTTCGCGACCTCAAGCCGGGCGACCACTTCGTGGCCTCGTTCTTCCCGGTCTGTGGACGGTGCCGCTGGTGCGCCACCGGCAACTCGCGCCTGTGCGACTTGGGGGCCCACGGACTCGACGGGTTCCTGCCCGGTGGCCGGTTCCCGTTCAAGGGCGCCAGCGGCGACTACGGCTCGATGATGACCGTCGGTACGTTCAGCCAGTACGCGACCGTGCCGGTCGACTCCGTGATCAAGATCGACGACGACCTGCCGCTGGACAAGGCGGCGCTCGTCGGGTGCGGCGTCCCGACCGGCTGGGGGTCCGCGGTCAACTCCGCGAACGTCCGCCCCGGCGACACCGTGGTCATCTACGGCATCGGCGGCATCGGGACGAACGCGGTGCAGGGTGCCGCCTACGCGGGTGCCCAGCACCTGATCGCCGTGGACCCGGTGGCGTTCAAGCGGGAGAACGCGGAGAAGTTCGGCGCCACCCACGCGGTCGCCACGGCTGAGGAGGCCCAGGAGCTCGTCACGCAGCTGACCCACGGCGTGGGCGCCGACAGCACCATCATCACGATCGACCAGCTCACGAGCGAGGTCGTCCGGAACGCGGCGGAGGCCACGTCCAAGGGCGGCACGATCGTGGTCACCTCGATGGGGCAGTACGAGGACAACACGATCGAGCTCTCGGGCGTGCAGCTGGCCCTGTGGAGCAAGCGGATCCAGGGCTCGCTCTACGGCGGGTGCAACCCGGTGTACGACATCCCGAAGCTGCTCGACCTGTACCGCAGCGGGCACGTGAAGCTCGACGAGCTGATCACCCAGACGTACTCGTTGGAGCAGGTCAACCAGGGCTACGAGGACCTGGACGCGCACAAGAACATCCGCGGCGTGATCGTGCACGAGCACTGAGTTCGGCCGTCCGGTCCGCCGTCAACGAGGAGGCGACAATGGCCTACGTCATCACCAGTACCTGCATCGACGTGCTCGACAAGAGCTGCATGGACGTCTGTCCTGTCGACTGCATCTACGAGGGCGCGCGCAAGCTCTACATCCAGCCGGACGAGTGCATCGACTGCGGGGCCTGCGAAGGTGCCTGCCCGATGAGCGCGATCGCCTACGAGGAGTCGGTGGCGCCGGACGAGCTGATCCATGTCGAGGACAACAGGGCGTTCTTCTTCGACGTCCTGCCGGGTCGGGAGGAGCCGCTGGGTGAACCCGGCGGCTCTCCCGACGTCGGCAGGGTGGGGGTGGACACCCCGTTGGTCAGCTCCGCCCCCCAGGGGCAGAACATCCCGACGGCGCCGTGACGACGCCGTCGCACATCAGGACACCGGAGCAGGGAGGGCGGCGAGGATGCCCAGCGTGAACGTCGCGGTCGTCGGCTCGGGGCCGGCCGGGATCTACGCGGCCGGCGAGCTGGTCCGCAAGACCGATGCCGCCGTCGACGTCATCGACCGCATCCCGGCGCCGTACGGCCTGGTGCGCTACGGCGTCGCACCGGACCACCCGCGGATCAAGGCCGTGGTCAAGAGCCTGCAACGCACCCTGGAGCACGAGCGGGTCCGCTTCCTGGGCAATGTCGAGTTCGGCCGGGACATCGACCGCGCCTTCCTCGACGCGCACTACGACGCGACGATCTACGCGACCGGCGCGCTGCACAGCAAGCCACTCGGCATCGAGGGCGAACAGCTCCCGGGAAGCCGGTCGGCGTCGGACTTCGTGTCCTGGTACAACGGCCATCCCGACGCGGCGGGCGGGTTCGACCTCGACTCGTCGGCCGCGGCGGTGGTCGGTGCGGGCAACGTCGCACTGGACGTCGCCCGGCTGCTCACGCGCGGGGTGGGATCGCTCTGCGCGACCGACATCCCGTCGTCGGTGCTCGAGGCGTTCGCCGCCAGTCGCGTCCGCGACGTACACATCCTGTGCCGGCGCGGTGCGGCCGACGCCAAGTTCACCACCAAGGAGCTCCTCGACCTGCACGACCTCCGCGGCGTGGGTGTTCTGGTCGACCCGGGCGATCTCCAGGACCTCGGCTCCGGCGCTGCGGACTCCGGCGAGGCCGCCTCGCCGAACGTGGAGCTCTTCCGGGCCTGGGCCGCCGACGCCGCAGCCCAGCAGTCCGAGCCCAGCCGCATCCACATCCACTTCTGGGCCCGTCCTGTCGCGATCCAGGGCGGGGACCGGGTGGAGTCGATCCGTATCGAGCGCATGGAACGGACCGATGAGGGCACGATCCATGGGACGGGTGAGTTCCGCACCCTCGGCGTCGGGCTGGTGCTGAGCTCCGTCGGCTACCGGAGCAACCCGCTGCCCGGGCTTCCGTACGACCTCGCGCGCGGGGTCCTGCCGAACGTGGCGGGTCGGGTCGTGGACGAGGACGGAAACCACATTCCCTCGCTCTACGTCACCGGATGGCTCAAGCGCGGCCCGCAGGGTGTCATCGGCACCAACAAGACCTGCGCCGCCGAAACCGTCGCCGCCGTCATCGAGGATCTCGCGGGCCGGTCCGCGCGGAGCGGGACGGCTGCTGTCGACCACGGGCTGACTGCGCTCGGCGCCGAGGTCATCGACTACGGCGGCTGGCGCCGCATCGACGCCCAGGAGCTGGCTCGGGGACAGGAGTCCGGCCGGGACCGGGCGAAGATCTGCGAGTGGGCGGAGCTCCGGGCCGTCGGCGCGGGGCACCTCGCCGAGACCGGACGGTGACCTCGTGACGACACAGCACTCCGAGCCCGAGCACACGGTGGTCGTCTCCGACCGGCAGGCGGCCGCCGACGGTGTCGTGGCGCTGACCGTGCAACGCGCGGACGGGGGAGCGCTCCCCGCCTGGGAGCCGGGCGCGCACGTCGACCTGGTCCTGGACGCGGGCCTGGAGCGGCAGTACTCGCTCTGCGGCGACCCCGCGCAGGCCGACCGCTGGCGGCTCGGGATCCTGCGTGAGCCGGAGGGCCGCGGCGGATCGGCCTTCGTACACGACAAGCTCGCGGTCGGGGACACCGTCACCGTGCGGGGACCCCGCAACCACTTCCGGCTCGAGCGCGCGCCGTCGTACCTCTTCGTCGCGGGCGGGATCGGCATCACCCCCATCCTGGCGATGATCACCCGAGCGCACCGCGAGGGCGCGGACTGGCGGCTGTGGTATGGCGGGCGGCGGGCCGAGTCGATGGCCTTCCAGGAGGAGCTCGCCGCCTACGGCGACCGGGTGCGGTTCTGGCCCCAGGACGTGCACGGCCTGCTCCCGCTCGACGACGTGCTCGCCGGCCTCGATGCCGACACCCTCGTCTACAGCTGCGGGCCGGAGGCGCTCCTCGAGGCAGTGGAGGCACGCGCCGTCGGCTGGCCAACCGGGGTGCTCCATCTCGAGCGCTTCTCCCCCAAGGAGGTCGGTGAGCCGGTTCGCCGATCGGCGTTCCGTGTCGTGTGCGAGCAGTCCGGTGTCACGGTCGAGGTGACGCCGGACCGCACCATCCTGGAGGCGCTGGAGGCGGCGGGCGTCTTCATCGACTCCTCATGCCGCGAGGGCACGTGCGGCACCTGCGAGACGGACGTCCTCGGCGGACACATCGAGCACCGCGACTCGGTCCTCACGCCCGACGAGCAGGCCGCCGGCGACCGGATGATGGTCTGCGTCTCGCGGGCCTTCGGCGACGAGCTCGTGCTCGACCTCTGACCACCCCACCCATGCTCGCCGACCCCTGGCCGGCGCGCCCTACCGCCTGGGCTGTCCCACGCCCGAAGGAGTACCCGTGAACGCAGTGATCGTCGATGCCGTCCGCAGTGCATCCGGGAAGGGGAAACCCGGGGGGCAGCTCTCCGAGCTGCACCCCGCGGAGCTCCTCTCCCAGGTGCTGCGCTCCCTGGTCGACCGCACCGGCATCGACCCCGCCCTGGTCGACGATGTGATCGCCGGCTGCGTCACCCAAGCTGGTGAGCAGGCCGTCAACGTCGCCCGCAGCGCCGTCCTCGGCGCGGGCCTCCCCGAGCACGTGCCCGCCACGACGATCGACCGCCAGTGCGGGTCGAGCCAGCAGGCGGCCCACTTCGCGGCGCAGGGCGTGCTGTCGGGCGCCTACGACGTCGTCATCGCGTGTGGTGTCGAGTCCATGAGCAGGCTGCCCATCGGCACGGCGACCCTCGGGCAGGACACCCTCGGCCCGGCGGTGGCCCGGCGCTACCCGGACGGCCTGGTGAACCAGGGCGTCTCCGCCGAGCTCATCGCGGCCCGCTGGAAGCTGAGCCGCGCTGAGCTCGACGCCTACTCCGCCCGTTCGCACGAGCGGGCCGCTGCGACGGCCGCCGCGGGCGGCTTCGCGAACGAGATCGTCCCGGTCGCCGTGCCGGGCGCGGACGAGGTCCTGCGGGACGAGACCGTCCGGCCGACCACGACGGCCGAGGGCCTCGCCGGTCTGCGCCCCTCCTTCGTCGACGACGCGCTCGGCGCTCGGTTCCCGGAGGTCGACTGGAGCATCACCCCGGGCAACTCGTCGCCCCTCACCGACGGCGCTTCGGCGGTCCTGATCATGAGCGAGCGCCGGGCCGAGGAGCTGGGACTGCGACCGCGGGCACGGTTCCACGGCTTCGCCGTGACCGGCAGTGACCCCCTGCTGATGCTGACCGGCGTGATCCCGGCGACCGAGAAGGTCCTCGCCCGAGCCGGCCTCGCGGTGAACGACATCGACGCGTTCGAGGTCAACGAGGCGTTCGCGCCCGTCCCCCTGGCCTGGCAGCAGGAGTTCGGGGTCGACCCGGACAAGCTCAACCCGCGCGGTGGCGCCATCGCTCTCGGGCACCCGCTCGGCGCGTCCGGGACGCGGCTGCTGACGACCCTGGTCAACCACCTGGAGCAGACCGGTGGGCGCTACGGGCTGCAGACGATGTGCGAAGGCGGCGGCATGGCGAACGCGACGGTCGTCGAGCGCCTCTGACCCATCTGTTCCCGTCACCGACCATCGGTCGGCAACGAGGAGACGTGCGGGCGCTCGGGCCGTGCACTCCGGCCGGTCCCGAGCGTTCCGATCGTGTTCGACACGGTAGTGAACGTTCGACGCTGCCCTGGTGAACCGGCCCCCGCGGCGGGGATGGTCCCGGGGCGGCGGAGGCGAGGCATCCGGTGGCTCGAGACGGCGGACAGCCGTGTCCGAGCGGGCCGGACGGATCGAAGGAAAGGCGATGAACATGACGAAGCAGCTCGAGAACAAGGTGGCCGTGGTCACCGGTGCGGGATCCGGGATCGGTGCCGCCATCGCCGCCGCTCTCCACGCGGCCGGCGCGAAGGTGGTCGTCTCCGACATCTCCGGGGCGCAGGAGGAGACCGCCAAGGGGCTCGGGGACGGCGCCGTCGCAGTGCACGCGGACGTGTCCCAGGGTGCGGACGTGCAGCAGCTGCTCGACGCCGCGGTGTCGAACTTCGGCACGCTCGACATCATCTGCAACAACGCGGGCATCGACGGAGAGCTGGGCCCGCTCGGCGAGTGCAGCGAGGAGAACTACGACCGCATCATGGGCATCAACGCCCGTGGCGTGTTCCTCGGCATGCGCTACGGCATCCCGAAGCTGATCGAGCACGGCGGCGGGTCCATCATCAACACCGCCTCCATCGCCGCGAACGTGGCGTTCCCGACGATGCCGGCCTACTGCGCCTCGAAGGGGGCCATCGTCTCGATGACCCGGACGGCGGCGGCCGAGTACGGCGCGGCCGGTGTGCGCATCAACGCCATCTGCCCTGGGGTGACCGCGACGGCGCTGGTCGACCGGCTGCCCCAGGAGATGATCGCGGGCGCGACCGCGGTGACGCCGATGCAGCGTGTCGGCACCGCGGAGGAGATGGCGGGCGCCGTGGTGTACCTCGCCAGCGACGCGGCCTCCTTCGTCACCGGCGCGTTCCTCTCGATCGACGGCGGCTACACGACGCTGTAAGGCATCTCGGCATCGGGCACGAGTGCCGAGACCGCCTGATCCGCTGAAGACCGTCGACTGCACAGCGCACACGAGTGACCGCCGGGTTCGAGGACGCGGCGTCTGTCGAGGCGGGCGCGGACGTGGTGTCGGGCCCGGTGTGGGACTCCGACGTCGTGCTGATGATCAACGCGCCGCAGCCGGACGAGATCGGCAAGCTGCGCGGGGTCGACGCTGATCGCGATGCTGGCGCCGCGGTTCGAGAGGAGCGGGTCGCCGCGCTGGTCGAGCGCGGGGTCAAGCCATGGCGGCGGCGCAGGGCGGCGACGTCGAGGGCTCGGTGGCCGGGGACGTCGTCACGACCGACCACGGCGTGACGATCATCGGCTACACCGACCTGCCGGCCCGGCTGCCGGCGCAGGCCTCGCAGGCTCTACGGCACCAACGTGCTGAACCTGCTCAAGCTGATGGCCCCGGCAAGGACGGGCACCTTCAGCTCGACCTGAACGACATCGTGGTCCGGGGGATCACCGTGGCGCACGCGGGGGAGACGCTGTGGCCGCCGCCCCCGGTGTCGGTTTCGGCCGCGCCCGCGGCCCAGCCCGCGGCCGCACCGGTGGAGAAGGAGCCGGAGAAGGAGCGCTCGCCGCTGGCCCGGGCCGCGGTCGGGGTCGTCGGCGCGCTGGCGCTGTTCGGAGTCACGGGGTTCGCCCCTCGGCGCCGCTGATGCTGCCGGGCACTCCTCGCCGCCTTGAAGACCCCCGTCGGCTGACGGAGTCGGCCCCGTCGCGGGTCTGGTCCAGCGGGGATCGTCAACAGCGCACCGCTAGGCCATTCGGGCGAACACAGGTAATTTACACGTCCCCATCCGGCCCTCACGGATGAGATTCTTCTCAGCACGACGGGTAGTCGCTCCCCGCTGTCTCCCGTCATGATCGGCGAACCACCGTCCCCGCGGTACGTCGAACTTCACGGTCTCAATGAAGAGAGGCGAGAGGTTCATGACCACCACCATCGGCCTGTGCGCCCTGCCGCGAGCCTGTACGCGCTCGTCGCGGACTCGTCCGGGTGCTGCTGAGCCGAGCACGGCCCTGTGCGGTCGAGCTCGTCGTCGACGGCTTCGCGCCCGCGCGCGTCGGGCACCCGATGCAGGGACCGCCCGGCATCCCTAGCCGTTCGTGCTCGGTGAGGTGTCCCCTCGCGACCTCCCCGATCCCCGCCGGCGGAGTGTCGCGGTCCCGTCCACGCACCCCCGCTCGTCGGCCCGACGCAGGCTCGTCAGCCCGTCGCCGACGTCTCCCCCTGGCTCGACCATCGCTCCCCACGACTCGGTCGCCCCAGCACGGACTCCGCCGCGCGCGGAGTCCGGTGCCGTCGTTCCCCCGTTCGTGCCCGACCCGAGTTCCCGTCTCGGTCGGGACGGCGGTGGGACGCGACCGCCCACGGCGCTCGAGCTTGAACGACAGGACAGCGCTCCATGACAGTGCATCCCGCAACCGCGCCCGCGGCACCACCCCGACGCCGCCTCCCGCGCCCCGCCGGTCCGCTCCGTGGCCTGCTCGAGCAGATCGGGCACATGGGCGTGCTGCTCGGCCAGCTCGTCTCGACGGCCGTACGCAATCCCCGCGGGTACTGGGCTGACGTCCGTGACGACACCGCCTACGTCATCCGCAAGGTCTTCCTGCCCACGACGATCACGGTCCTCGGCTACGGCTTCCTGATCGTCACCTTCGCAATCTCGATCCTGCTGTTCCTCGGCGCACCGAACCGGCTCGGCGGGGTCTACCTCGGCTTCGTGATCCGCGAGACCGCGCCCTTCCTCACCGGCACCGTGATCGCGGGCGTGATCGGCACGGCCACGACCTCGGAGATCGGCGCCCGCAAGATCCGCGAGGAGTTGGACGCGCTGCGGGTGCTGGGCCAGGACCCCGTCCGGATGCTGGTGCTGCCCCGCGTCATCGCGATCACCGTCGTCACCGCCGCGATGAACATCTACGTCATCGCGTTCCAGGTGCTCGAGGGCCTGCTCGGCACGGTGATCCTCGGCGACACCTCCGCGGGGGCGTTCACCGCCAGTTTCCTGGACAACATCACCCTCGCCGACCTGCTCGCGACGGTACTCAAGATGGCCCTGATCGGGCTGCTCATCGGGGTGGTCTGCGCGAGCAAGGGGCTGACCGCGCGGGCGGGCGCCGAGGGCGTCGGCCGGGCGGTGAACCAGGCGGTCGTCATCTCGGTCCTGGCCGTCTACATCGTCTCGGTCGTCTTCAACATGATCCTTCTCGGGTCGAACCCCGACATCACCGTCTTCCGCTGACCGCTGCGTCACCGGCCCGCCCGAACGAGGACTCATCGTGACTGTCACGGACCCCGCCGCGCCGTTGCGGCGCCGCACCGCTCCCGCGAACCCGTCGAACCTGCTCGAGGAGATCGGCGACCTGCTGCGGTTCTCCGGCACGGTGCTGCGGACCCTGCCGAACGCCTTCCGCTACCCGACCGAGATCCTGCGCCAGGCCGGGATCATGATCCTCTCCAGCTCCTTGATCCTCTGGGCCTTGCTGCTGACCGGCGGGGTCCTGGTCGCCGAGGTGGGGGAGTACCTGCTGACCGCCGTCGGCGCCCAGGGATACATCGGCTTCTTCAACTCGGCGGGCATCAACAAGGTCACCTGCCCGATGTTCTTCGGGTACATCGTCGCCGCCAAGATCGGCTGCGGCATCGTGGCCGAGCTGGGCTCCATGCGGATCAACGAGGAGATCGATGCCATGGAGGTCATGGGCATCGACTCGCGCGCGTACCTGATCGGCACGCGCGTGATCGCCTGGATCCTCGCCGGCCCCTTCCTGTTCCTGATCGGGACGGGGCTGGGCTTCGTCGCCGGCTACGTCACCAGCGTCGAGATCTACGGCACTGCTTCCGCGGGCGCCTACAACGAGACCTTCTGGGCCTTCACCACCCCGGCCGACCTGCTGCTGCGCTCACTGGTCTGGGCGATGCTGCCGACGACGGTGATCATCCTGTCCTCCTGCTACTACGGATTCACCGCGAAGGGCGGCCCGGTCGGCGTCGGGGCGAACACCGCGCGCTCGATGGTCGTCAACGTGATCGTCGTCAGCATCCTGGGCGGCGCCGTGCTCTTCCAGTTCTTCTACGGGACCGGCGTGATCGTTCCCATCGCCAACTAGTCGTCGCCCCCACCGCACACGGCGCCACGCCGCTCCGCTCCCCAAGGAGAGACCATGACGGGGCCCCACCCCCCTCACCGATCTGACCACGACCTGCACACCACGCCGATAGGGATACCGGCCGCGCCGGTCGGCCTGGCCGAGTCCGAACCGCACCCGGTGGAGGTCCGCAACCTCCATCGCGCCTTCGGCTCGTTCCAGGTTCTGCGCGGGCTGGACCTCGTGTTCGCCCGCGACGCCGTCACGACCATCCTCGGCCCGTCCGGCACCGGCAAGAGCGTGCTGCTCAAGCACATCGTCGGGTTGCTCGAGCCCGACGACGGCGAGGTCCGGGTGTTCGGCCAGGACATCTGGTCGATGTCCGAGGGCCAGCGCACCGAGCTGCGCAAGCGCTTCGGCGTGCTCTTCCAGGACGGTGCGCTGTTCGGGTCGATGAACCTCTACGACAACGTCGCCTTCCCGCTCCGGAAGAACACCGACATGTCAGAGAAGGACATCAAGGAGATCGTCACCGCCCGGCTGCAGGAGGTCGGGCTCTCCGCCTCGCTGCACAAGTCGCCCGGAGAGATCTCCGGCGGGATGAAGAAGCGCGCAGGCTTCGCCCGGGCACTGGTGATGAACCCGGACATCGTGCTGTTCGACGAGCCGGACTCCGGCCTGGACCCGGTCCGCACCCGGCTGCTCTGCGAGCTCATCCGCTCGATGCACCGCGAGCACCGGGGCACCTACGTGATCGTCACGCACGACATCCGCACCGCCCGCAACGTCAGCGACTACATCGGTGTGCTGTGGCAGGGCAGGCTCGTGCACTACGGCCCGACCGAGGAGGCCTTCAACTCCCCGGACCCGTTCGTGCGCCAGTTCCTCGCGGGTGACGCCGTCGGACCGCTGGGGATGGACTGAGATGGGGCGCCGAACCCTGTTCGCCCTGGCCGCTGCGGTCGTGGTGATCGGCCTGCTCGCGGGGAGCTTGATCGTCCGCGGGAACTCGTCGACGGTGCAGCTGTCGATGCCGTCGGCCGCGCAGCTCGTCGCGGGCTCGCCCGTCTGGATCGACGGCGCGAAGGTCGGCTCCGTCGACGTGCTGGAGGCCCGGGACGGACGAGCGGTCGCGACGCTGGACCTCGACCACGGCGTCACCCTGCACGAGGGCACGACGGCCCGGGTCGAGTGGAAGTCGGTGCTCGGCGAGCGGGTCGTGGCGCTCACGCCCGGCCCGGAAACCAACGCCGAGGTCCCCGACGGCGGCCTGCTCGAGGTCCCGGCGACCCAGATCGAGGTCGACCAGGTCCTGGCCGCCCTCGACGAGCCGACGCGCGAGCAGCTCAAGGGGCTGTTCGCCCAGCTCGCGAACACCATGAAGGGCAACGAGGCCGACCTGCGCCAGACCCTGGCAACGGCGGGTCCCGCCGTCGACGCCCTCGGCCAGGTGCTGCAGGCCGTCGGCAGCGACGGGCCCGCGATCCGGGCGCTGGTGAGCCAGCTGCGGGAGCTGACCACGGCGGTCAACGAGCGCCGCGACGACCTGGCGGCGACCATCGGTGACCTCTCGACGTTCACCGGCCGGGTCGCAGAGCAGCAGGAGCAGCTACGGGCCGGGCTCGGCGAGCTGCCGAGCACGCTGGACCAGGCCACGGCCACCCTCGGGAAGGTCCCCGGTGCGGCCGAGCAGGTCGTCCCGCTGCTCGACGACCTGCGCCCGGCTACCGCCGGGCTGCCCGGCGTGGCCGCCGACCTCGGCCCGGTGCTGTCGGACCTGCGGCCGGCTGTCGCCGACCTGCGGCCCGCGCTCAGCGCGCTGGACCAGCTGCTGGACTACACCCCCGGCCTGATCGACACCGCCCACCAGGTGCTGCCGCCCGTCCGACAGGCGGTGGACACGCTGCGGCCCGCCGTGGAGTTCCTGCGGCCCTACACCCCGGAGTTCGCGGGCTGGCTCGCCAACTGGAACTCCCAGTACGCCGCCTACGACTCGCAGGGGCACGTGTGGGCGGGTCTGATCGCGCCCGGACCCGCCGGCATCAACGAGAGCCAGGTGCTGCTGCCGCCGCTGAAGAAGCCGCTGGAGCCCCCGCCGGGTGGCGCGGTGAACCAACCCTGGACCGACGCCAACGGGAGCCCGATCTCATGAGCACCGCCCGTTTCCGCCCAGCCGCCCTCCTGGTGGCCCTGGGCCTCGCGGTCACGGCGACCACCGCGGCGGCGACCGCACCGGATTCCGACGAGACCGTCACGGCCGTGTTCACCGACGCCAGCCCGTTGGTGCCGGGCAACGAGGTGCGCACGGCGGGGGTCACCGTCGGTGAGGTCGATTCCGTCGAGCTGCAGGACGGCGTCGCCCGCGTAACGATGACCCTTCGGTCGTCCGTGCTGCCCCTGCACACCGACGCCCACGCCACCATCACCGACAAGGACCTGCTCGGCGAGCGGTACGTCAAGCTCGAGCGCGGGACCCCGTCCGCGCCGACGATGGACGACCCGGTCGTCATCCCGAAGGAGCAGACCGGCCGGGTCGTGGACCTCCAGGAGGTCCTCAACGCCGCCGACGACCCCACGGCCACTGCACTGGCTGCCCTGGTCACCACCTTCGGGGAGGGCGTGGAGGGTCAGGGTGTCGCCACCGCGGACGTGATCAGCGCGCTTGCGCCCGCCATGCGCCAGACCGACGAGCTCGGCAGCCTGTTGTCGGACCAGAACGAGCTGCTGAGCAGGCTGGTCGGCAACGTACAGCCGGTGGCAGGCGCGCTCGCCGCCGACCGCGGCGGCAAGCTCGACAGGCTGGTCGGCTCGGCGGAGAGCTCGCTGAGCGCCGTCGCGGCGGACCGGCAGGCCGTCGAGGATTCGCTGCGGAGGCTCCCCGGCACGCTGGCCGACGCCCGCCGGACCCTGTCCCAGGTCGCCGGCGTGTCCGACGCCACGACCCCCACGCTGGCGGGGATCCGGCCGACCACCGACGACCTGCAGACGATCTCCACCGAGATCACCGCGTTCGCCGACGCGGCCGACCCCGCGCTGGCCTCTCTGCCGCCGGTGCTGGACCGGGCGAAGGCGATGCTCGACGAGGCGCGGCCGTTCGTCGACGACCTCGCGCCCTCCGGCCCGGACCTCGAGTCGATCACCCGCGGATACCGGCCGCTGTCCGACGAGGCGCTGACCGGCCCGCACCTGACCGACCTGATGGAGTTCCTCAAGGGCTGGGCGCTGTCGACCACCGGGTACGACGCCATCGGCCACTACTTCCGGGCCTCGGTCCCGGCCACGCCGAAGGCGCTCGGGCAGATCGCGGGCGGCGCCGTCCCCGGCGCCCCGGTCGCGCCGGTGCCCGACCTGCCGCTCCCGCAGCCGGACAACCTGCCGCTGCCCGGGCACGGCCCGATCCCGCCCGAGGGCCCCACCAGCCCGAACGACAACCACGCCGCGCCCCCCGCCGACGGCACAGACAGCGCCACCGGGCTCACCGGTCGACAGGAGACGGACATGCTGGGCCAACTGCTTGGAGGGCGGTGACCATGGCACGGATCGAGATGCGCCGCGCGCACACCGCACGCGTCGTCGGCCTCGTCATGCTGGGTGCGGTCGCCGTGGTCCTCTACCTCGCCACGACCGTCCACGAAGGACTACCGGGGGCGACCGTGACTGCGGTCAAGGTCGCCTTCACCGACATCGACTCGCTCGAGGTCGGGGACCAGGTACGCGAGAACAGCGTGCGCGTCGGGCGGGTGAGCGACATCGAGCTGGTCGGTGACCAGGCCGTCGCCACCCTGGAGCTCGAGGGCGAGCGGGACGTCTACCGGGACGCGCGCGCCGCAGTGTGGGACCTCTCCTCGCTCGGCACCAAGTTCGTCGAGCTGTACCCGGGTAGCGCGCCTTCCGGCGCGCTGGGGGAGGACGTGCTGCCCGCGGGGCAGAACGTCGACTCCGCCGACCTCTACAAGGTCCTCGACGTGCTCGACCCGCCGACCCGCGAGGCCACCACCAGCGCAATCCGCGAGCTCGGCGGCGGCGTCGCCGGTCACAGCCAGGACCTGCACGACCTGTTGGCCTCCGGCGCGGACCTGCTGACCGACACCGGGACCATCGCCGGAACGCTGTCCGACCCGCAGGCGGGCCTCGTGGACACCCTGCGGGCCACCGACCGGCTCGCGGCCCGGTTCGCGGGCCGGGACCAGCAGATCGCCGACCTGGTCGGGCAGACGGCGGACACCTTCGACGCCATCGCGGTCGACGGGTCGAAGCCGCTGCACGACACACTGGAGACCCTGCCCGGCACACTGGACCAGGCCCGCGCGGCCTTCGCAGCGCTCGACGCCCCGCTGGCCGACACCCAGTCGGCCATGACGGTCGTCCGGCCCGGAGCCGAGGCGCTCGGAACCGCGACGCCGGACCTGCGCGGGGTGCTCACCGAGGGCCCGCGGCCGCTGGACAAGGTGCCCGGCGTGGCCGAGGCGGCGGAACCCGCCGTCGAGGACCTCACCGCCACCTTCGCCGACGCGCGCCCGCTGGCTCCGAAGCTCACCGAGGCGATCCGGGACGTCCGATCGCTGGTCGGGGACCTCTCGCCCTACGCGGTGGAGACCGGCCAGTTCTTCGCCCGCGGCCACAACTTCGTCGGTGACGAAGTGGCCCCCGGCATCCACTACGCGCGCCTCGGCGTCGCCCCGGGAGCGGGCTCCGCGCTCGGTGCCGTGACCGAGGGCGACATCACGGGCCGCAACCTCTACCCCGCACCGTTCGAGGCCCAGAACGACCGCTACGCGGGCCCCTTGGGAGGTGGCCGGTGACCACGCAGACCGTCCAGGACCGGCCCGCTCCGGCAGGCAGGCCGCGCCGACCACGGCGCAGGCTGTCCCTGGGGGCCCTCGGCCTCGTCCTCGTGCTGCTGACCGTCGCCGCGGTGGTCGCGGTGTACAACAAGGAGCGGATCGGCACGGTGCTCGCCGGCGGCGAGACCGTGCACGCCGAGTTCGCTCGCGAGTACAAGCTCACCACGTACCGCACGGACGTGAAGATGAGCGGCGTCGTGATCGGCACTGTCACCGGTGTCGAGCAGACCGAGCACGGCACGTCGGACGTCACGATGCAGATCCAGGACTCCGCGGTCGAGCTGCTCGGCGACCAGCCGACCGCGCATATCCGGCCGACGCTGGTACTCGGCGGCGCCTACTACGTCGACCTCGTGCCGGGTGGCCGGGGGACCTTCGAAGGCACCATTCCGGTCGAGCGCACGGCACTGCCGGTCGAGCTGGACAAGGTGCTCGGCGCCTTCACCCCGGACGCCCGCACAGGCATGCAGGCGGCCATCGGCCAGACCGAGGCCACCCTGCGTGAGGGCGGCGCCGAGGCGACCAACGACCTGCTCGCGCAGGCGCCGGGCACACTCGGCCCGGCGGGCGAGGTGCTGCAGGGCGTGCTCGGCACCCAGCCCGAGCGCGACCTGCGCGACGTGGTCCGCGGGTTCGAGCACACCGCGGACGTGCTGACCCGCAACGACGGCCAGGTGCAGGACATCCTTGCTTCGCTGCACGGCACGACCGCGGCGCTCGCGGCCGCGTCCGCGCCCGTCGCCGACTCGGTCGCCACCCTGCCGGAGACCCTGCGGGTCACCCGGAGTGGACTGGCCGACCTGGACGGCACGCTGGACCGGCTGACCACGACCGCGGAGTCCTTCCGGCCGTCGGCCCGCGAGCTGGAGCCGCTGGTCTCCCAGCTCGGGCCGGTCCTGCGGGACACCCGTCCGCTGCTCGCCGACCTGCGGCCCACGCTGCAGGAAGCCCGCCCGCTCGTCGAGCGGCTCGTGCCGACCGCCCAGGACACCACCGCGGTCCTCGAGGACCTGCGCGGCCCGGTGCTCGACCGTCTCAACGGTCCCATCACCGAGACGGTGATGTCGCCCTGGAAGGGCGAGGGCCCCTACGCGGGTGGCGGCAACAGCGGTCACACCTTCTACGAGGAGACGGCCTACCTGGTAGCCAGGGCCTCCTACATCTACCGCTTCCGCGACCTCAACGGCGGCATCGCGCGGTTGACCCCAGGAACCGGCCTCAACGCCGTGGGCGGCTCCGCAGTGCCGATGAGCCTCGAGCAGTACCTCGAGACGCTCGGGTTCACGCCGCCCGGTCCGGAGATCGACGCGGGGCGCGGCGTCGCCGTGCCGAACCCGCTCGCCGAGCAGCCGGGAGGCACCCGATGAAGGCGCCCACGTTCTCCCCGGGCCGGGCCTGGGAGCGGCTCCGGTCGGTGCCCGGCCTCGGCCGGGACGTCATCGCCATCGCCGCGTTGATCGTGGTCGCGGTCGTCGCGACCGGGGTGATGCTGTCCCGCACGCAGTTCGTGCCGCCCTGGGCGGAGCGGACGCTGATCTGGGCGGAGTTCCAGGAGGCGCCTGCCGTCAACCCGGAGAGCACGCACAAGGTCACGATGGCGGGCGTGGAGGTCGGCAAGATCGTCGACTGGCGCCCGACCGACCACGGCACGGCGGAGCTGCAGCTGCGCATCGAGCCGGGGCACCAGGTCTACGACAACGCCCACGCGGTGCTCCGCTCGGTCAACCCGCTCAACGAGATGTACGTCGAGATCAACCCCGGCGGGCCCCCCGGCTCGCCGCTGCCCGAGGACGGGGTCATCCCTGTGGGGCAGACCGAGCGGCCGGTGCAGCCGGACGAGGTGCTCGCGCACCTCGACGACCGCACCCAGATCGCGCTGACCAGCCTGCTCACCGAGTCGGACGCCGCGCTGGCCCGGGCGCCGCAGGAGCTGCCGGAGGGCCTGCGGGCCACGTCCGACACCCTCGGCGGCGTCCGGCCGGTCGTCGAGGCCCTGCAGCAGCGGCGCCAGCAGCTCGCCGAGCTGACGACGGCGCTCGGGCAGATCTCGAACGCCGTGGGGGGCAACGACGAGCGGCTCGCCCGCCTCGCCGACGCCACCCAGCAGACGCTGGCCACCCTGGCCGGCAACGACGGTGACCTGCGGGCGAGCCTGGAGCAGCTGCCCGGGCTCAACGACGAGCTGCGCCACGCGCTCAGCAGCACCCAGCAGCTCACCGACCAGCTCGACCCGACGCTGGACAACCTGCACCGCGCCGCTGACGACCTGCCGGAGGCGCTCGACCGGCTCACCGGCACCGTCGGGGAGTTCGGGTTCACGGTCAAGGCAGCCCGCCCGGTGGTGGAGCAGGCGCGCCCGTTCGTGGCGGACCTGCGGCCCTTCGTGGAGCAGGTGGACCGCGCGCTCGACGACGCCCTGCCGGTCACCGACAGGCTCGACGGCGACACCGCGATCGTGACCTCGTACCTCAGCGACGTGTCGGCGTTCGTCTACAACACCTCGTCGGTGTTCAGCCTGCAGGACGAGCAGGGCGGATTCATCCGCGGCCACGTCATTGTCGTGCTCCCGGACGGCAACGCGTTGCCCGGCGGCGGGGGCGGCTACCCGCTCGACGAGACCACCGGCGGCTCGCCGGACGACCCGGGCCCGCTCGGCGGCATGCTGCCCGGCACCGAGGAGGGTGGACGATGAGACGACTCGACCGGAAGGCGGGAACGGCCCTGGGCATCACCGGGGTGTTCCTGGCCGGGGCCGTTGCGATCTTCGGCTACCTGCTGACGGGCACCGGTATCCGGATCCCGCTGCTGCAGGCGGAGCCCTACACCGCATCGGTCGACGTCGCGGACGTCGACAACCTGGTGACCGTCGGCAAGGTGCGGATCGCCGGGGTGCAGGTCGGCGAGGTGGAGGAGGTCACGCCGCTCGACGGGAGCCGGGCACGCGTCGTCTTCTCCGTCGACCCCGCGGCGGCCCCGCTGCACGAGGGCGCGGGCGTCCGGATCGGCGAGCGGTCGCTCGTCGGTGAGACCGCGCTGGAGATCACTGACGGCAGCGGGCCGCAGCTGGCGAGCGGGTCGCAGCTGCCCGACGAGGCGGTGCAGGCCAGCACCCAGCTGCGGGACCTGCTGGCCAGCGTCGACGAGCCGACCCGCGCGTCGATGTCAACCGCGCTGGACTCGCTCGGCGCGGGCACCCAGGGCGCGCACGGCGACGTCAGCGCGGTGCTGGCGGGCCTGGGCAAGCTCGGCCGGGAGGGCCACACGGCCACGGACGCGATCGCCGCGCAGTCCGAGGACCTCAAGGCGCTGGTCGCCGAGACCGGCACGTTGATGCAGACCCTCGACGCCCAGGAGGGGCAGATCGCCTCCATGGTGTCCGACGCCGACCGGCTCACCAAGGCCACGGCGGACCAGCGGCAGAGCATTGAGGACACGATGCGCCGGCTGCCGGGCGTGCTGACCACGGCGGGGTCGGCCACCGCTGCGTTGACGGATGTGGCGCACTCGCTGGCCCCCGTGGCGGCGGACCTGAACGCCGCGGCTCCGGGCCTGGACGAGGCACTCCGCCAGCTTCCCGACACCACGCGCGACGTGCGAGGGCTGCTGCCGGCACTCGACGGGGCGCTCGACGCGGCTCCGCCGACGCTGGACCGGGTGCCCACGCTCGGTGAGGACGTCCGGTCGTTGTCCCCGGTGGCGGTGGACATGCTCCGTGAGGTGAACCCGATGCTGAACTACCTCGCCCCCTACGGGCGGGACTTCGCGGCGTTCATCGCGAACTTCAACAGCGTGATCGGCCACACCGACGAGGCAGGTTTCCACTACCTGCGCCTGCAGCCGAGGATCAACGAGCGCTCGATCCAGTCGCCCGTGAACTTCGGGATCAACACCTACGAGAACCCGTACCCGGCACCCGGGGCGGGCCTGGACGTGGGGCCCTTCGAGGGCGAGTACCCGCGCGTGGAGCGTGCACCCCGGTGAGGCTCACGCTGCGGGGTACTCCGCGTGCCCTCGGGCGCCGGGTCCGGCGGCTTCGGCCGCCGGACCTCCGGCGCACGGTGCCCGGGCGGCGGTCGCTGGTCGCCGCGCTGGTGCTCACCCTCGTGGCGGGCACGGTCGTGGCCGGTCTGCTGCGGCTGCGCGCCGACACGGGTCCGGACTCGTTCCTGCCCGCGGGCGACCCGGCGCTCGAGGCGCTCACCGAGACGGCCCGCTCCTTCGGGGGCGACCCGCTCGTGGTGCTCGCGGAGTCCGCGCAGCCGCGGCGGCTGCTCGATGCCGAGCAGCTGCCGAACCTGGTCAAGCTCGAGGGCGAACTGGCGGCCCTGCCCGACGTCGCCGTCGTCTACGGGCCGGGGACGGTCCTCAACCAGCTGGCGGGGGCCGGTCGCAACTTGATCGCGACCCTCGCAGGTCGCCGTGACGCCGTCGTCGCGGAGGCACGGGCCCGGGCCGAGGCCGACGGCGAGGGGCCCGAGGCGGTCCAGGCCGCGGGCGAGGGGGCCGCGGGCGAGTTCGACCGGCGCTACGTCGGGCTGCTCGTCCGCGGTCTCCCCGCCGGGCTGCCGACGCTGCGCAACGGCAACTTCGTCTCGGCGGTGGCGTTCGAGGCCGGCGGGGCCCCGCGCCCGCAGTGGCGGTTCGTCATTCCGAGCCCCGAGGCCGTCGCGATCCTCGTCCGGCCTCGAGAGGGACTGGACCAGGCGGGCACCGAACGGCTGTCGGCCGCCGTCTCCGATGCGGTCGCCGCCGCGGGCCTCGACACCGTCCGCACCACGGTGACGGGCACCCCGGCGCTGGCCGCCGCGCTCGGCGAGCAGGTCCGCCAGGAGATCCCGCTGCTCGGCGGGATCGCCGTCGGGCTCATCGCCGCCTGCTACCTGCTCGTGCCGTGGCTGCCGGGGGCGCGCCGAAGCCGGCTGCTCCCGCTGGCCGCCACCCTCGGGGCCACTGCGGTCGTCCTGGCCGCCTTCGGCTGGCTCGGCCGCCCGCTCACCCTCGGTGTGGTGGCCTTCCTGCCGATCCTGGTCGGCGTCGGCAGCGACTTCCCGGCGTACCTGACCCGGGGTGCCTCGGCACGCCGGGTGCTGGTCACCGCCCTGGCCGCGGCCGCGGGATTCGCCTCGTTGGCGATCTCGTCGGTCCCGTCGATCCGCGAGCTGGGCCTCGCCCTGGCCGCGGGGGTGCTGGTCGCGGTCGGCATCGCCGTCGTGCTGCAGCGGCTGCGCCGTACCGAGGTGGTGGAGGCCGAGAACGGCGAGTCTCCCGTCCCGCCCCGCTGGGCCGCCCGCCCGACCTGGCGGCGGATGGTGCTGCTCGGTGTCGTCGGCGCGGTCGCCGCGTCCGGCTGGGCGCTGCTGCCGCGGCTCGACGTCGAGGCGCGGCCCGACCAGCTCGCGGCGGGCCTGCCCGCGGTCGACGACGCCGAGCACGCCGAGCAGATGCTGGGCTCGGCAGGCGAGGTCCGGGTGGTGCTGCACGGCCCGGACGTCTACACGCCCGAGGCGCTGGACTGGATGAACCGCGCCCAGCAGCGGATCGTGGTCGGGCACGGCGACGAGATGCGTCCCATCGTCGGGCTGCCGGGGCTGTTCGCCTTCCTCGGCGACAGCCCGACCGCGCCGCAGATCGCCGCCGCGCGGGCTCTGATGCCCGACTACCTGACCGCCGCGGTCGCCCGCCTCGACGGCACCGAGGCGGCCATGAGCTTCGGGGTCGGGCTCGGGGACCTGGCGAGCCAGGACGACCTGTTCAACCAGGTCCGGGCCGAGCTCCCGGAGCCTCCGGACGGGTACGAGGCCGAGGTCGTCGGGCTGCCCGTCGCGGTGGCCGAGGGCTATCGGATCGTCTTTGACGACCGCCACCTGGGGAACCTGGTGGGCATCGCAGCGGCCGCCGTGGTGCTGCTGATCGGCCTGCGCCGGCGCTTCGACGCCGTGCGGGCCGTGCTCGCGGCGCTGCTGGCGACCGGGTTCAGCCTGGCGGTGAGCTGGGTGTTGGGCATCCCGCTGACCCCGTTGACCGCGGCGCTGGGCTCGCTCACGGTGGCCACCGCGTGCGAGTTCACCGTCGTGCTGGCCTCGGTCCGGGGCCGGGTCCTCGCTCGGACCGTCGCCGCGGCCGCCGCCGCGGCCGCGCTCGGCTACGCCGCGCTCGCCATGTCCGGCCTCGCCGTGCTGCGGCAGTTCGGCCTGCTGCTCGCGGCCACCGTGGTCCTCTCCCTGGTCGCGGCGAAGCTCGTGGTGACCCTGCTCCCCGACGCGTCCGACCCCCCGGCCGCCCTCGCACCCCGCACCGAACCTGCCCCCGAAGAGGTGACCGTATGAAGATCCCGAGCGTGAGGTCCGTCCGCCTGCCCCAGGGGCGCGTCGGCCGCATCGGCCTGGCCGCCGGTGCGGTCGTGGTGGTGGCCGCGCTGGTGGTGGGCGGCATCCGCTGGTTCACCGCGCTGCCCGCCGACGCCGCCTTCCGGTCCGTGGGGACCACAGTCACCGAGGCGCAGCTCGCCCAGCGTCTCGAGGCCCTGGAGGCCCTCTACGGCATTCGCGCCCCGTCCGACCCGGACGGGGCGGACCGGTTCCGGCGCGAGTCGGCCAAGGCGGTGGCTGTGGACATGGCCGTGCAGCAGGCGGCCGCGGAGCGCGGCATCGTCACCGCCGAGCTGCAGGCGCGCGGCGAGCTCGACAAGATCATTGCCGACAAGGGCCCTGACGGCAGGAAGCAGTTCGTTGCGCTGCTAGGTCAAGTCGGGGCGTCCGAGCAGGACGTCGTGGATGAGCTGGTGCGCCAGGACACCACCCGGCGGCTCTACGACGACGTGACCAAGGGTCTGCCCGAGGTGACCGAGGACGACCTGCACAAGGCGTTCGACGAGCGCCGCGACCTGATGGCGGTCCCCGAACAGCGTCACGTGCGCAACCTCGTGGTGCGGACGAAGGAGGACGCGGACGCGGCGCTCAAGCGGGCCGTCGGCGGCGAGGACTTCGGCGCCGTCGCCCGCCAGGTCACACTCGACGGCAGCACCCGCGACTCCGGGGGCGACCTCGGTCTGGTCGCCGCCGACCAACTCGAGAACGGTTTCGCCGCGGCTGCGTTCGGGGCGGCGCCGCAGGCCTTCTTCGGGCCGGTGCAGACCCGCTTCGGCTGGAACGTCGGGCAGGTCACCGAGATCGTCCCGGCGAAGCCTCTGAGCTTCGAGCAGGTGCACGAGGACCTGCGCACCACCCTCGCATCGGAGCGGGCGCTGTCGACCTGGCAGCAGTTCCTCACCGACCGGATCGCCGACGCGGACATCGAGTACGCCGACGCCTACCGGCCCGCGGATCCGGACAGCCCACCGGTCGCATCGGGCGCCTCCGCCGGCCCCGCACCGCGCTGACGACGCGGATCCCACCCGGCCGGGCCGCCCCGCGTGCCCGGCCGGGTGGCGTCACCCCTGCGAGGAGGAGACCGAGGACGACGCCGAGGGCACCCGCAGCCGGATCCCGCGGTAGCCGTCGGCGGCGACCCGCTCGCAGATCCGCCGGTAGCCGCGCACCCCGCCGACGAAGGGGGTGAACACCCGCGGCTTCCCCGGGACCTCGTCGCCCATGTAGTACGACTTCGCCCGCGGGTAGAGGGTGGCCTCGGCCCGGGTGTTGACCTCGCGCACCCAGTCCCGCTGGGCCTGCTCCTCGGCCTCGATCTCGTCCGCGCCGATCTCGCGAGCGTGGGCCAGCAGGTCAGCCAGCCAATCCACGTGCTGCTCGATCGACAACAGCACGTTGCTCAGCAGCGAGGGGCTACCGGGGCCCGCGATGATGAACATGTTCGGGAAGTCGTGGACCGTGAGACCGAGGTAGGTCTGTGGGCCCGCCGCCCAGGCCTCGCGCAGCGTACGCCCGCCGCGGCCGGTGATCCGCGGCGCGAGCAGGGCACCGGTCATCGCGTCGAACCCGGTCGCGAACACGACCACGTCCAGGTCGTGGGCGAAGTGCTCGGTGGCAAGACCGGTGGGAGTGAACCCGGTGATCGGGTCCGACTTGATGTCCACCAGCGTGACGTTGGGGCGGTTGAAGGTCTCGAAGTAGCCGGAGTCGACGGGAGGCCGTTTGGCGCCGAAGGGGTAGCCGACCGGTGTGAGCAGTCGGGCCATCTCGGGTGACTCGACCTTGTCGGCGATCTTGCGACGGATGAAGTCCGCCGCGGTGTCGTTGGCCTTCTCGTCGAGGATCAGGTCCGGGTACGCCAGCAGGAAGCCGAAGCCCGCGGTCTTCCACTGCTCCTCGTAGTGGGCGTCCCGCTCGGCGGGGTCGACATCCAGGGCCGAGATCTTGGTCGGGACGAAGCCGAGCCCGCTGGGGGAGTTGCGCGCCTGCTCGCGTCGGGCGGCGTACGCCGCTTTGACCCGGGCGTCCTCCTCGTCGCTGATCGGCGCGTTGTTCGCCGGGATCGAGAAGTTCGGCGTGCGCTGGAAGATCGTGACATGGGCGGCTTCGCGCGCGATGATCGGGATCGACTGGGTGCCGGACGATCCGGTGCCGATCACTCCCACCCGCTTGCCGCTCAGGTCGACGCCCTCCCGGGGCCAGCGGGCGGTGTGCAGGACGGTGCCCCCGTAAGCGTCCTGACCGGGCAGCTCCGGGTCCTTCGGCACCGACAGCTGGCCGGTGGCCATGATCAGGTACTGCGCGTCCCAGGTGTCCCCGGTGTCCGTCGCGACCGACCAGCGGTGCGTGTCCTCGTCGTAGGCGGCGTCCGTCATCCGGGTGTGGAAGCGGATGTCCCGCAGCAGGTCGAACCGCTCGACGACGTGGTCGACGTATCGAAGGATCTCCGGCTGGGTGGCGTAGCGCTCGCTCCAGCGCCACTCCTGCTCGAGCTCGGGGGAGAACGAGTACGAGTAGTCGTAGCTCTCGACGTCGCACCGGGCGCCCGGATAGCGGTTCCAGAACCACACCCCGCCCGCTCCGGCACCCGCCTCGAGCACCACCACCTCGAGCCCCTGCTCACGCAGGGTGTGCAGGGCGCGGAGGCCGGCGAACCCTGCCCCGACCACCACCACGTCGATCCGTCGCTGCGTCATGACGACCTTTCCTGCGCCCGCCGACTCGCGTCGGCGCCAGTTCGTTCCCATCGCCAGTCTGAACGTTCGACCCGAGATAGTCAACAGTTGTGTTGATGCCGGTCAGGCGTGGCACGAGAGGGGACGTCCGCCGTTGAACTCCACCATCTCGCGCACCGCGCCCGGGACGTCGATCGGCGCTCCCGGCGCCGCGCCGCGGAGTTCGGCGTAGGCCCGGTGCAGATTGCCGACCAGTCGCTCGCGGTCCAGCCACTCGGCGTACGGACCGAGGTCGGTCCGGCGGGCGAGCTCCAGCGGGCTCAGTCCGGCCCGCTCGCCCTCGCGTGCGATCCGTTCGACGAAACGCAGGTAACCGAGCACGTCGTCGATCAGCTCGGGTCCCGCGACCTCGCCGTGCCCGGGGATGATCGTGGTGGCGCCCAGCGGCCGCAGAACCTCCTCGCACACCCGGATCGCGCCGGTCACCGAGCCCATCACCAGGAACGGCGTGCCGCCGTGGAACAGCAGGTCCCCCGCGAACAGCACGCGCTGCTCGGGCAGCCAGACGATCGAGTCGTTCGTGGTGTGTGCAGCCACACCCACGTGCCGGACCTCACACCGCAGATCGTCCACCCACAGGTCGACGCCCTCGGTGTAGGTGAGGAACGGGGGAGCCAGGACGATCTCGCCCCACTCCACCGGCTCCCAGATCCCCGGCCAGTTCGGGTGCCCCGCCGCGAGCACCTCGCGCCGGGTGCCCTCGTGGCCGACGATCGTGGCGCCCGGGAACAGCCAGTTCCCGTGCGTGTGGTCGCCGTGATGATGGGTGTTGACCAGGGTGCGCACCGGCGCGTCCGTCACGCTCGCGATAGCCTCGAGGTAGGCCCGGGTGCGCCGCTCGGTGGAACACGAGTCCACGCTGACGGCGCCGTGCCTGCCCACCAGCAGTCCGGTGTTGTTGATCCACCAGGAACCATCCGGCTGGACGTAGGCGTGGACCCCGTCCGCCACCTCCACGAGCCGTCCCGGGGCGGTGGCGACGTCGTCGTGCGTGCTCGAGCTCATCGATCCTCCTTCGGTCAACCGCGGCGTTGACAACGGGGTCATCGTCGCACGGCCCTACCAGCCGACGGCACCGCCGTCGACCAGCAGGTTCGCCCCGGTGCAGTAGGACGCGGCGTCGCTGAGCAGGAAGACCGTCGGCCCCACCATCTCCTCGGGTTCGGCCATGCGGTTCATCGGGATGTCCGGGATGTACTGCTTGACGTGCTCCCAGACCTCGGAGGACTTCGCCATCGGCGTGGCCGTGTAGCCGGGGCTCACGGCGTTGACCCGGATGCCCCGCTGCGCCCACTCCAGCGCAAGGGACGTGGTCAGCTGCAGCACGCCCGCCTTCGCCGCGTTGTAGTGCACCTGGGTGAGACCGCGGTTGGCGATCACGGCGGAGATCGAGCCGATGTTGACGATGCTGCCGCCGCCATGGGCGAGCATCGCGCGCCCCTCGGCCCGGCAGGACAAGAACACCCCGGTCAGGTTGATGTCGACGAGCCTGCGGAACTGCTCGACGGACATCGACTCGGCCGGGGCGCCGTCGTTGATCCCGGCGCAGTTCACGGCGTAACGCAGGGGGCCGAGCTCGCGCTCGACACGCGCCACGGTCTCGTCCACCGCCGCGTCGTCGGTGACGTCCACGGGGCAGGCCAGCGCCCGTCGCCCGGCGCCCTCGACGGCGGCGACGGCCCGGTCGAGGCCCTCGCCCGCGCGGTCGGCACAGGCGACGTCCGCTCCCGACGCGGCGAGACCGACCGCCACGGCGGCGCCGATGCCCCCCGCCGCGCCGGTCACGAACGCGACGCCGGTGAGCCCGAAGTCCGGAGCGCTCACAGCAGCTCGAGAATGGTGGCGTTCGCCTGGCCGCCGCCCTCGCACATCGTCTGCAGGCCGTAACGGATCCCGTTGTCCCGCATGCGGTGCAGCATCGTCGTCATGATCCGGGCGCCGCTGCCACCGAGCGGGTGGCCCAGCGCGATGGCGCCGCCGTCCGGGTTCACCAGGGTCGGGTCCGCCCCGATCTCGGTGAGCCAGGCCAGCGGGACCGGCGCGAACGCCTCGTTCACCTCGAAGGTGCCGATGTCCGACAGTGCCAGGCCGGACTTCTCCAGCGCCTTGCGGGTGGCGGGGATCGGCGCGGTCAGCATGAGCACCGGGTCGTCCGCAGCCAGCACCGCGGTGTGGACCCGGGCGAGGGGGCGCAGGCCCAACTCGGCGGCCTTCTCGCTGGTGGTGATGAGCAGCGCGGCGGACCCGTCGGAGATCTGCGACGAGTTGCCCGCGGTGATCACGCCGCCCTGGTCCTGCTCCTTGAAAACGGTCTTGAGCTGGCCGAGGCCCTCCAGGGTGCCGCCGCGGCGGATGCCCTCGTCCTTGGCCACGACGGTGCCGTCCTCGGTGGTGACGGGAGCGATCTGTGCGTCGAACCGGCCCCCGTCCTGCGCCGCCGCGGCCCGCTCGTGGCTCTGCAGCGCGAGCTCGTCGCACTGGCTGCGGCTGAAGCCCCACTTCTCGGCGATCAGCTCGGCCCCGACGCCCTGGTTCGGGGCCACGCCGTAGCGTGCCGCGAAGCGAGGGCCCAACGGGTCCTGGTCGATCAGCGACGAGAACATCGGCACCCGCGTCATCGACTCGACGCCGCCCGCGACCACGACGTCGTAGTGACCGCTGATCACTCCGGACGCGGCGAAGTGCACCGCCTGTTGCGAGGAACCGCACTGGCGGTCGACGGTGGTGCCGGGCACGGACTCCGGCCAGCCTGCCGCGAGCACGGCGGTGCGGGCGATGTCGAGCGTCTGCTCGCCGACCTGCATCACACAGCCCCACACCACGTCGTCCACCGCGGCCGGGTCCACGCCGCTGCGCGCGGCCAGCGACTCGAGCACGTGGGCGGACAGGTCGGTCGGGTGGACTCCCGCCAGCCCGCCCTTCCGCTTGCCGACCGGCGTCCGGACGGCCTCGACGATGACGGCATCACGCACGGTGGTTCCCCTCTGGTAGAGCGACTCGGGAGGGGTCGTTACCCATCCCGTCCTTGTGTAACAGCACGGCCGAACGGAGTCAACATTACTGTTGAATACGCGGCGTCCGCGCGCTCAGCAGCCGACGCAGAGGCCAGGCCGAGGTCGCCCACGGTCAACCGGAATGACGGCGCCCCGCGGCCGCCGTTCGACGGCCACGGCCCTGGTCGGATCAGCATGGCTACCCCGCCCTTCGTGGCCACGTACGGCGCCAGGTTCGGTGCGGCGAAGTGCCCATCGCCGACGCGACGTTCACGATCGCGCCCGGCAGCCCGGCAGCCCGGCAGCCCGGCAGCCCGGCCGCCCGGCCTTGCGCAGGTCTGCCCCGAACAGCCGCGACATCTGCACGGTCCCGGCCGGGGTTCGTGTCCAGCACCTGCCGCCGGTCCTCGTCGGCCAGGTCCTCGAACGCGGCGCGGCGCCTGATCCCGGCGCTGTTGACCAGTCCGGAGGCTACCTCGCCCCGCTCGGCGAGGTCGGCGAACACCGCCGCGCCGTCCTCGTCGAGATCGAGGACGAGCACGGGCTCCCGCGCTCGGCGAGCAGCCGGGCCACCGCTTCGCCGCTGCCGGAGGCTCCGCCCGTCACCAGGACCGGGCCGGTCGTGTCCGTCATCATCGTCTGCCTCCTGCTCGGTCGGGGCTCAGCGCAGCCCGCGGAAGAAGTCCCGCAGGTCGGTGATCAGCGTCTCGGGCTGTTCGAGCCCGGAGAAATGGCCGCCCACGGAGTGTTCGCGCCACTGCCGGATGTCGGTCAGCTTGGGCTCCGCGTCCGCACGGGGCACCCGGACGTGCTCCTTCGGGAAGATGGAGCAGGCGGACGGCACGTTGACCGTGTCGTCCGGCATGCCCTGGAAACTCTCCCAGTAGATCCGCGCCGACGACGCGCCCGCGTCGGGCAGCCAGTAGAGCATCACGTTGTCCAGCAGGGCGTCCCGCGGCACCGCCTTGGCGGGATCGCCCTGGCAGTCGGTCCAGGCGTAGAACTTCTCGGCGATCCACGCGAGCTGGGCGACGGGGGAGTCGGCCAGTCCGTAACCGAGGGTCTGGGGGCGGGTGGCCTGCTGGGTCAGGTAGCCCATGCCGTTCGCGGCGAAGTCCGCCGCGCGCTCGGCTCCCGCCTGCTCGAAGGCACTCAGCCCGCGGTCCGGGTCGGGCTGGGCGGCGAGATCGACCAGCGGGATCGTCATGTGCACGCCGAGCACGTGGTCGGCGTCGACCGCGCCGAGCCGGGCGGTGATGACCGCACCCCAGTCGCTGCCGTGCGCCCCGTAGCGAGGGTAGCCGAGCCGGTCCATCAGCACTGCCCACGCGTCCGCGATCCGCTGGACGTTCCAGCCGCCGTCGGCGGGCTGGGGGCTGAACCCGAACCCAGGCAGGGAGGGGATGACCACGTCGAACGCGTCCGCGGGGTCCGCCGGGTCGGTCAGCTGCTCCACCAGGTCGACGTACTCGCGAATCGACCCGGGCCAGCCGTGGGTCAGCAGCAGCGGCACCGCCCCCGGGTGCGGGGAGCGGGCGTGCAGGAAGTGGATGCGGGCACCGTCGATCTCGGTGGTGAACTGCCCGATGCCGTTGAGCCGCGCCTCGAACGCGCGCCAGTCGTACCCCGAGGCCCAGTACCCCGCCAGCTCCTGGACGTAGTGCAGCGGAGCGCCCTGGGACCAGTCGGCCACGGTCTCCGCCCGGGGCCAGCGGACCCGGCCGAGCCGCGCCCGCAGGTCGTCGAGGTCCGCGTCGGGGACGGCGAGGGTGAACGGTTCGACGGTGGTCATGCCGTCTCCTTCTCCTTCTGGTGTGTCAACTCAATCGTTGACACACTGGGGTCATGCTGGATCCGCGAGCGGTGGGAACGAGTACGTCCGAGGTCCGGGTGGCCTGGACGGCCGACGCGTGCATGCTCTACGCGCTGGGGGTGGGCGCCGGGGTGGACGACCTGGCCTTCACCACCGAGAACACCGAGGGCCGCCCGCTGCGGGTGCTGCCCACCATGCCCGCGCTGTACGGTGCGGGCACCGAGCACTTCGCCCTCGTCGGCGAGTTCGACTGGGCCCGGGTCGTGCACGCGCGCCAGCGGCTGAGCCTGCACGCCCCGCTGCGACCGGGCGGCGAGGCGGACGTCACCACCACGATCACCGGCATGCTGGACAAGGGGTCCGCGGCGATCCTGCAGACGACCACCGCCGGCGTCGACCCGGCCACGAGGCGCCCGGTGTTCACCGGTGAGTCCGAGGTCTTCCTCGGTGGCGCGGGCGGCTTCGGCGGGGAGCGGGCACAGCGGGTGCGGCTTTCCGACCCGGACCGGGCCCCCGACCACACCGTGACCTACCGGACCGCCCCTGAGCAGGCGCTGTGGTACCGGCTGTCCGGGGATCGGCACCGGCTGCACTCCGATCCCGCCTTCGCGGCTGCCGCCGGATTCCGCATCCCGATCCTGCACGGTCTGTGCTCCTTCGGTTTCGCCGGCCGGGCCCTGCTCGCCGCGGTGGCGGGCGGCGACCCGGACCGGCTGCGGATGGTGGAGGCGCGGTTCGCCGCCCCGGCCGAGCCGGGGGACGAGCTGGTGGTGGAGGTCTGGGAGGGCCCGGAGGCGGCCTTCCGGGTCCGCACCGGCGCCGGGACCGTCGTGCTGGCGGACGGCCGGTACCGCTGCGTCCCCGAGGATCAGGCCGGTGTGTACTCCACCCACAGCGACTCGGGTGCCCGGGTGTAGAGGCCCACGTCGCGCGGAGTGAACCCCGACGCGAACCGCATCTCCGGCATGAGGTCGAGCAGCAGGGACACACCGGTCTCGACTTCTGCCTTGGCCAGCATCGACCCCACGCAGAAGTGCCGGCCGTGGCCGAACGCCAGGTGTCTGCTGGACCCGCCGAAGGCCCGGCCGACGTCGAGGTCCTCCCGGAAGATGTCGAAGCGGTCCGGATCGGCGAAGCGCCGCTCGTCCCGGTTCGCCGCGCCGATCACGCAGGCGACCGTGCTGTTCGCCGGGATCGTCCCGCCGTCCGGGATCTCGACCTCCTCCTCGGCCGTTCGCAGCACGATGTTCACCGGTGGGGCAAAGCGCAGCGTCTCCGCGAGTGCGTTCGTGATCAACGAGCGGTCGGCGCGGACGGCGGCCAACTGCACGGGGTTCTCGAGCAGGTTCTTGAAGATGCTGGCGATGACCTTGTCGGTCGTCTCGCCGCCCGCGATGAGCAGCAGGGCGACGAATGACCGGATCTGGTCGTCGGTCATCCGCTCGCCGTCGATCTCGGCGGTGCACAGCCGGGAGAGCAGGTCCTCGCCGGGGTCTGTGCGGCGCTCGGCGATGATGGGGAGGATGTACTCGGGGAACTCCCGCTTGGTCCGCTCGCCCCAGGCGATCACCTCGGGGTCCTGCGTGATGTTCGACAGGAACGCCATGAACGACGAGTACCAGTCGTGGAACCGGCGGTGGTCGCCCTTCGGCAGCCCCAGCATCGACGCGATGACGTTGATGGGGAACCAGCGGGTGAACGAGTCGACGAGGTCGACCCGACCGCCCTCGGGGAAGGCGCCGATCAGGTCCCGCGCCGTCTGCTCGATGACCGGCAGGAACCGGGTTCCGAGCTCCTTGCCGCGGAAGGCCGGGGCGACCAGCGCGCGTTGCGTGGCGTGCTCGCGCCCGGTCATCGCGCCGAGCGAACGGCCGATCACCGGCTCCATCTGCCACTCCTGGTGGCGGGTGGAGAATGCGGCGCCGCCGAGCGCCTCGGAGACGTCGGCGTGGCGGCTGAGGAACCAGAAACCGCTGGCCTCGTGGTGGATCAGCGGGAACTCGTCCCGCATCCGGCGGAAGAAACCGGGCGGGTCCGCCTCGTAGGCGGGGGAGAGGATGTCGGGTGGGCTGGCCGAGACGGGTGTGCTCACGGGACCTCGATGTCCGTCAGTGGGGCTCGCGTTCGGTCCGGGGGACGGCGGCGGCCCGGGGAGCGGGCCGCCGCCGCGAGGGTCACACGCTGCGCGCGGAGTCCTTGGCCGCCCGCTCGGCGGCGTGCTTCTCCTTGAAGGCGTTGATCGCGTCCCAGTGGCGCGCCGTCAGCGGCTCGCGGACGCTGCGGGTCCAGGCCTCGTTCGCGAGCAGTCGCCTGGTGGTGCCGCGGAACTGCGGCGCGACGTAGTTCGCGAACAGGTGGTAGTGGTGCAGCGTCTCCTCCCACGGCGCCCAGTTGTGGGCGAACATCAGGTAGGCTCCGAAGCCGCCCTTGGATTGCTCCTGCAGACGCTCGATCTGCTGGATCGCGTCGTCGACCGTGCCGATGACGCCCATCCCGGACTCGATGACGAAATCGATGCGTTCCTTCGTCGACTTCCCCTCGACCTGGAGCTGTGGGGCCGAGGCGGTGTGCTGCAGGTAGTCGAACCACGCGTCGATGCCGTGGGCCACGTCCTTGATCGCCTGGTCCTTGGTGTCGGCGATGTGCATCGGTCCGACGAGTCGCCAGCCCTCGCGACTGGGGGTGGTGCCGTGCTCCTTGGACATCTCCTCGACGACGTCCCAGTGCAGGGCCAGGGCGTCGAAGCCCTCCTTGCTCATGGTGGCGCCGATGGAGATCATGCCCAGCCCGTGCTTGCCGACCAGGCGCGGGCCCGACGGCGACACGATGGCCGCCGTGGCGACCTCGAAGTGCGGGTCGCTGTAGCAGTCCAGCTGCAGGCGGGCCTCGTGGAGCTTGTAGCGGTCGGTCTCGATGGTGATCGGCTCGTCACTGGTGAGCAGGTGCATGAGGACCGCGACGTCGGTCTCCAGCGCGGAGCGGGTGTCCTTCGGGTCGATGCCCAGCATGAGGGCGTCCGTGGCCAGCGCGCCAGGGCCCACCCCGAGCATCGCTCGCCCGCGGGTCATGTGGTCCAGCTGCGTCATCCGGTCCGCGACCAGGAACGGATTGTGGTACGGCAGTGACACGACGCCGGTGCCCAGCTTGATGTGCTTGGTGACCTGCGCGCAGTGCGCGATGAACAGGATCGGGTCGTTGATCAGCTCGACGCCGCAGGAGTGGTGCTCGCCGAACCAGGCCTCGTCGAAGCCCATCTGGTCCAGCCGGACCACCAGCTCGGTGTCGCGCTGGAGGGAGTACGTCGGGTCCTGTCCGACGGGTACGTGGTGCGGGGGAAGGAAGATGCCGAAACGCATCCGAGACATGCGAGCTCCTTTGCTGACGACCGTGTCGGCCGGTCACCCGACCGCGACGGGCGGGTCGAGCGGGGAGTGGGTCCGCCTCCTCGTGATTCTCGACACGCGTCGAAGGATTGTCAACAGTTAAGTTGATCCGACGGCCCGAGAGTGCCCGAGGGGCTTCCGGATGCGTCCTGCGCGCCGAGTCGGACCAGGACGATCAACCAGACCGTTGATTCTGTGGTTCATGGGGTGCCTACCATCACACAGGGCCGGGCCCCACGGTACGGCGCCGCGAAGCGAGGGCCACCGCGACCACCAGGGCCAGCCCGTTGAAGATGCCGGTCACGAACGCCTCCGCGCCCGCCAGCTGCAGGCCCTTGACCCCGACCGCCAGCAGGTACACCGCGATCACGGTGCCCGGCACGTTGACCCGGCCCGGGTACACCTGGGTCGCGCCGAGGAAGGCGGCGGCAAAGACCGGCAACAGGTACGGCGCGCCGACGTCGTGTGTCCCTACGCCGAGCTTGGCCGCGAGCAGCATGCCTGCCAGCGCGGCGAGCGCCGCCGAGGACACGAGCGCACCCAGCACGAAGCGGGTGGTCCGCAGCCCCGCCAGCCGCGCTGCCTGCGCGTTGCTGCCCGTGGCGTACAGGTAGCGCCCGACGGGGGTGTGCTCGAGCACCACCCACAGGACCGCGGCCAGCACGACCAGCAGCAGCACCGGGACGGGGACGCCGAGGACCTGGCTCTGGCCGAACGCCAGGAAGCCGGGGGAGAACCCGCGGACGATGGGCTGCCCGCCCGTCACCCAGAACGCGCAGCCGGTGATCACGCTTCCGGAGCCGAGCGTCGCGACGAACGAGTTGACGTGCAGCCGGACGACCGCGACGGCGTTGACCAGGCCGATCAGCAGACCGGCGAGCAACGCGACGAGAAGCGAGGGCGCGACTCCCCAGCCCGAGCTCTGCATCTTCGCCACCAGGACCAGGGACAGGGTCATCGTCGACGGGATGGAGATGTCGAACGCGCCGGTCGCCATCGGCACCACCAGGGCGAGGGCGAGCATCGCAGTGATGGCCTGCTGGTCGGCGACCGTGCGCAGCGTCGTGACAGTGAGAAACGTGCTGGGCTGCCACAGTCCGAACACGACGATCAGGACGGCCGCCAGGTACAGGCCGCTGAAACGTCCGAACCCCAGGGAGACGCGGCGGCGCGCCGCGGTCCGTGCGGTCCCGGGGGCGCGGTCGGGCATCGCCGATCCGCGGGACTCGGTGTCGGGCAGCGTCATCGGGACCCTCCTTCGGTGGCGGACAGGCAGGCGGCGGTGAGGGAGTCCGGATCCAGCGGGCGCCGGAGCTCGCGGACGACCCGGCCCTCGACCATGACCAGCACGCGGTCGGCCAGCTCGGCGAGCTCGTCGCTGCTCGAGCACGCCACGACCACGCCCGCCCCGGACCCGGCGAGCGCGCGGATCCGGCCGTGCAGGTCGTGCTGGGCGCCGACGTCGACGCCCTGGGTCGGCTCGTCGAGCAGCAGGACCCGGGGTCGGCGGCGCAGGGCTCGGGCGAGGACGACCTTCTGCTGGTTGCCGCCCGAGAGCGTGCCGATCTCGGCCCCGCCGCGCCGGGGTCGGACGTCGAAGCGCGCGAGCGTCTCGTCGACCTCCCGGTTCTCACGCCCACGGTCGAGCAGGCCGCCCCTGGTGAGCGAGGTCAGGTGCGAGATCGTCAGATTGGTCCGCACCGGCATGCCGATCAGCAGCGCGTTCGCGACCCGGCGCGCCGGGACGTAGGCGCCCCCCGCTGCGATCACCGCGTCCGGTCGGTGGCCGGGCACGGTCGTCTCGCCGATCTGCAGGTGCCCGGTGCGTTCGAGGTCGCCCGCCAGCAGGCGGACGAGGTTCTCCCGCCCCGAGCCGGTGATCCCGGCGATGCCGACGATCTCGCCCGCCCGCACCGCGAGGTCGACCCCGGCCACCCTCGGTCCGGCGATCCCCTCCGCCCGGAGCACCTCGGTCCCGGCGGCGTCCTCGCCGGCCCGGACGCCAGACGACGCAGGCGCCCGCCCCGTCATCAGCTCGACCAGCCGGTCCTCGGTCAGCTCGCCGGTGTCGTCGGTGCGCACCACCGCCCCGTCCCGCAGCACCGTGACGCGCTGCGCGAGGCGGAACACCTCCCCGAAGTGGTGCGAGATGAACAGTACCGCGATGCCGCTCGCCGCCACGGTCTCCACCAGCGAGAACAGATGGTCGATCTCCGGCGCGGGGAGGTTGGCCGTGGGTTCGTCGAGCACGAGAACCGTCGCGGTGCCGTGCCGGTGCGACAGCGCCCGAGTGACGGCGACCGCGGTGCGCTCGCTCATGCTCAGTGAGTCGACCGGGGCGCGGACGTCGATGTGGTCGTAGCCGAGCGTGGCCAGCGCCCGGCTGGCCGTGGCCCGCTCCCGCGGCCAGCTGATCCACCCGGTCGGCCCGGTGTGGAAACCGGGTCCCAGTGCGAGGTTGTCGGTGATGGACAGGGCGCCGACGAGCCCGAGATCCTGGTGCACGAAGCGCAGCCCGGCCGCGCCACCGCCCGCGAGCGGGACGCCGCCCACCTCGACCGAGCCACCCGGGTCCGGGTCGTGCACACCGGCGAGGATCTTGACCAGGGTCGACTTGCCGGAACCGTTCTCGCCGACGAGGGCGTGGATCTCGCCGAGGCGGAGGTCCAGGTCCACCGCCCGGAGGGCGGAGGTGCCCTCGAATGACTTGGACAACCCGCGGATGCGCAGGGCGGGAACGGCGTCGACGGCATCACGTCGCGTGGCGGACACCGCGCTCAGCCGATCCGCCACATGGCCCGGTACGCCTCGTCGATGCCCGGGTAGCCGATCCAGTAGCCGTTGGCGTCGAATACGGCGCCGCCGACGGTCTCCGGGGTGAGCAGCTGCGCGGGGATCGGCGCCTGCTGGGCGCCGGCCAGGTCATCGCCGGTCATCGCCCTGATCATCAGGTCGGTTTCCTTCCAGGCGAGGGCGGGTCCGGAGTC
Source organism: Pseudonocardia oceanicola (assembly GCF_047200735.1). Taxonomy (NCBI): domain Bacteria; kingdom Bacillati; phylum Actinomycetota; class Actinomycetes; order Pseudonocardiales; family Pseudonocardiaceae; genus Pseudonocardia; species Pseudonocardia oceanicola. Next base: position 71,381 of record NZ_JBJZON010000017.1, on the reverse strand, counting down.
GGTCGCCCAGAAGGCGTCCCGGCCGGTGCGCAGGCCCTCGAACTGGTCCGGTCCGGGGATCGCCCCACCCACCTTGACCTGGTCGGCCAGCCCGGCGGTGCGGAGCGCGGCGTCCACGCCGAGCGTCGACTCGCCATAGCCGAAGATCACGTAAGTGGCGTCCGGGTTGGTCTGCAGCGCGCTGACGACCATGCCGGGGACGTTGGTGCCGATGTCGGAGAACTCGTAGTCGTTGACGGTCATCCGGCACTCGGGGCACCACTGCCCGAGCCACTTCTCCAGACTCGCCTGGTAGGTGGTGAGGATCGGCTGGCTCGGCACCGTCCAGGCCTCGACATTGGCGGTGCAGTTGCTGTCCGAGACCAGGAACGCCGCGGTGAGCTTGCCGATCACGTCGTTGCTCTGCTCGTCCCGGACGGTGCCGACGATCGCCGGATCGGTGTTGTTCGGCACCGACTCGACGACGACGGGAACCTCGCGGTTCAGCGCCTGCTGGAGGGGTTCGCGAACGGTCGCGGGGTCGTAGCCCGAGTAGAACAGCGCGTTCGGGTTCTGTGCCAACGCCTGGGTCATCGCCTTCGCCGGGCCCTCCGGGGTGCCGTCGGCCACGACCCGGTCGACGCTCCAGCCGAGTAGCTCCGCGGCCACGGCGCGGTTGTCGTTGGTGGCCTTGGCGATCGGGACCGGAGTCTCGATCGCGGCGATCCGCTGCGCGGCGGGGATGGGCTTGGTGAGCGGGAGATCGTAACCGACCCCGACGGGGTTCGCGGAGTACTGCGCGACGACCGATCTGGCCTCGGCGAGACCGGGACAGGACCCGGCAGTGGCCGTGGACGAACCGGTGGACGCGCCGGTGCCGCAGGCCGTGAGGCCGAGGCTCGCGGCGGCCAGGGCGGCGGCCGCGATCCGGGCAGGGCGGGAGAGTCGGGCAATCACGTCGTCGCCTCCGTTGGCGTGCACGAGGGGTGGACCTGCCTGGGCCAGGGCGAAGACGGAGTGCGGTGTGGGTGCCCTGGCGATCGGCCCGGATGGATTGTGCGGAAGGTCGCACACCCTGTCAACGATGGAGTTGACCACTCCGGTCCCCGTGCCGCGGGCTCCCACGCGCCGGGCCTCGGAGGGACGCCTCGTTCTCGGGACGGCGTGGAACTCGCTCGCCTTCGCGAGGACCGCGATCGAGGTGAGGCGGCCGATCTCCGTCCTACCGGCCCCGGTGCCGCGGACGTGCTTCGCCCGTCGGTCGCCCCTTGCGGATGAGGACGAGGCGCTCAGCGACCCTGCCACTGCGGGCGTCTGCGTTCGGCGAAGGCCGAGGCGCCCTCGCGGGCGTCGGCCGACTCGACGATCCGGTCGAGCTCGGCCTGCTGGCGCTCCCAGATCTCGGTGGAAGGCCAGTCCGGCGACTCCACGATGATGCGTTTGGTCGCCTCGACCGCGAGGGGGGCGTTCCGCGCGATCCGCGCCGCGAGCGCGACGGCGGCGGCGAGCGCTCCACCGGGTGGGGTCAGCTCGCCGACCAGACCCCAGGTATGCGCGTCGACCGCGCCGAAGCGGTCCCCGGTCAGCGCCAGCCGCATCGCGACCTGCCGGGGCACGCGGCTGGGCAGCCGCAGCAGCCCGCCGGAGCCCGCGATCAGACCGAGGGTCACCTCCGGGAGGCCGAACGAGGCGTCCTCCGCGGCGACGACGAGGTCGCAGGCCAGCACGAGCTCGCACCCGCCCGCCAGGGCGTAGCCCTCGACGGCGGCGACGAGCGGCTTGCGCGGCGGCGCCTGGGTGAGCCCGCCGAAACCACGGCCGGGGATCTCGGGCTTGTCCCCGCGCAGGAAGGCCTTCAGGTCCATCCCCGCGCAGAACGTGCCGCCCGCGCCGGTGAGGACGCCCACGGCGAGGCCGGGATCGGAGTCCAGCAGGGCGAGTGCGGCGCCGAGGGCCCGGCTCGTCTCGCCGTCGACGGCGTTGCGGGCCTCGGGTCGGTCGAGGGTCATGACCAGCACGCCGTCCGCGAGCCGGTCGGTCCGGACCGGCCCGTCCGCGGTGACGGTCTCACTGGTGTCGTCGCCGATCGTCCCGCTCACGCCGACCTCCGCGCTCCGTCGCACCGGCGGGCCGCCGGTGGCTCCTGGACGTCAACGGTGTCGTTGAGCACGAGGGGTGTCAAGCGGTCCGCAGCTTCGCGTTCCGGGGTGGGGCGGTCCGCTGGACAGGACTGGCCGCGTGCTCAACACTAGAGTTGACGACAGGAGGGCTCATGGGCGAGTCGGAGATCGCGATCCACCCGATGGCAGGCCTGATGCGCCGGTTCGCGGTGGACTGGCTGGACCGGGCCGACGTGGCGGTGACCGAGGAGATCATGGCTGCGGGGTACACCGTCCACATCGGCGGCGTGGTCCTGGAGGGCCGCGAGGCCTATGCGCCGGCGACCGCCGGACAGCTGGCGCAGTTCCCCGGGCTGACCATCACCGTGCACGACGTGCTGTACGCCGCGGGCGACCGGGCCGCGCTGCGGTTCACCGAGCACGGCGCATCGGCCAAGGGCGGCGCCGCGGCCTGGCGCGGGATCGGGCTCTTCCGCGCCGAGGGCGGGCAGTTGGTGCACAACGTGGTGGAGGAGGACTACCTGGCGCGGCGCCGCCAGCTCGTCGGCGGGGTCGCGGACCCCGTCGACCCGCCGATGGTGGCCCCGTGGACCGAGCCGGTCGGGGAGCCGGACCCGGACGCCGAGAAGCAGGTCCGGGCCTGGCTGGAGGCGCTCGGGCCAGTCGGCCCCGGGGTGACCTGGGACGACGCCCGCCTCGGGGACGCCCCCGACCCGTTGCTGGAGGTGTCGGGCTGCGAGGTCCGGGAGGTCTTCTCGGCGGGTGGGCGGGTGGCTTTCCACGCCGTCCAGCGCGGTCGGTACGCGGGCGGGCTCCCGGACGTCGACGCCGCGGTCGGGCGGGCGGCCGAGCTCAGCATGGTCGGGCTGGTCGCCCCCGGGCCGGACGGGGTGGTCACCGGGCACGTGGTCCGCGACCGGCTGGGGCTGCGCCGGGTCCTGAGCAAGGCGACCAGGGCGTGACGCCCAGCCGGCGGAACCCGGCGCCGGAGGTCGTGGACCTGCTCGACCGCCTGCGGGACAAGGGTATGCGGACCTATCCCGAGGTCGGGGTGCTGCGGGCGCGCGGGATCGTGGAGTCCTCGCGCTGGATGCAGGGCGAGAGGCGGGACGGCGTCGCGACGCGGGACCTGTTGGTGGGCGGTGCGGCCGGACGGCTGCCCGCCCGGGTGTACGACCCGGGCGTCGGGGCGGGCGCGCCGCTGGTCGTGTACCTCCACGGCGGCGGCTGGGTGACAGGCAGCGTCGCGGTGGCGGACCGGCCGTGCCGCGAGATCGCCGCGGCGAGCGGTGCCGTGGTCGTCTCGGTCGAGTACCGCCGGGCCCCCGAGACGCCGTTTCCCGGCCCGGTCGAGGACGCCCTGGCGGCGACGGCCTGGGCGGCGGAGCACGCGGCGGAGCTCGGCGGGGACCCGGCGCGCCTGGTCGTGGCCGGAGACAGCGCGGGCGGCAACCTGGCCGCGGCGACCGCGCTGATGGCCCGCGACCGGGGCGGCCCGACCATCGCCCGCCAGGTGCTCGTCTACCCGGTGCTCGAACCGCCGGACCCGGTCGCGCACCCCTCGTACGCGGAGAACGCGGAGGGCTTCATGCTCACCGCGGCGGACATGGCGTGGTTCTGGGCGCACTATCTCGACGGCGCGGCGGTCGTGCCGGAGGCGGCCCCGCTTCGGGCGCCCGACCTGGCGGGGCTGCCGCCCGCGTCGATCGCGGTGGCCGGGCTGGACCCGCTGCGCGACGAGGGGATCGTCTACGCCGAGCGGTTGCGGTCCGCGGGGGTGGACGTCCGGCTGCGCGAGTGGGAGGGACTGGTGCACGGTTTCCTCTGGATGGCGGGCGAGCTGCCGCAGGCGGCGGACCTGGTGTCCTGGATCGGCGACGAGCTGAAGGGGGCGACGTGGGCGTCGCGGTGATCGGCGGTGGCACGATGGGGCAGGGGATCGCCTACGTGTTCGCGGCGGCGGGGGTCCCGACCACGGTCGTCGAGCCGGAGTCGGCCCGGGCCGACGTGCTGGTCGGCACGCTGGCCGACCGGGCCCGGACGGGCGCGGAGCGGGGCAGGCTCGACCGGGCGGCGGCCGACGCACTGCCCGGACTGCTCACGGTGGTGAGCTCGGTCGACGCGCTCGCGTCCGGCCTCGAGCTGGTGGTGGAGTCCGTGCCCGAGGTCCCCGCGCTGAAGCGGGAGGTCCTCGCGGCGGCGGAGAAGCGGGAACCGCGGCTGCTGGCCACCAACACCAGCTCGATCTCGATCGACGCCCTGGCCGCGGGGCTGGCTCGCCCCGCGGACTTCCTGGGCATGCACTTCTTCAACCCGGTGTGGTCGCTGCCGCTGGTGGAGGTCGTGCGCGGAGCGGCGACGGCGGAGGCGGCGGTCGTCTCCGCACGGGCGCACGCCGCCGCGATCGGCAAGGAGTCGATCGTGGTCCGGGACGTGCCGGGCTTCGCCACCAGCAGGCTGGACAACATCGCGGCCTTCGAGGCCATGCGGATGCTCGAAGAGGGGGTCGCCGAGGCGGAGGACATCGACAAGGCCGCCGTCCTCGCCTACGGGCACCCGATCGGGCCGCTGCGGCTCAGCGACGTGGTCGGCCTGGACGTGCGGCTGGACATCGCGCGGCACCTGTCGACGGTGTACGGCGAGCGGTACGCACCGCCCGCGCTGCTCGAGCGCATGGTCGCCGAGGGGCGGCTGGGCCGCAAGACCGGACAGGGTTTCTACGACTGGACCTGACGTTGACGGCGGGCCGTGGCCCGCAGTAGCGTCAACAGCACTGTTGAAAGGGAGGCGACGTGGCCGGCGGACGCGTGCAGGACGACCTGCTCATCGACACCGACGAGCGTCGACAGCTGCGGGAGAGCGTGGCGAAACTCGTCGGGCGGTACGGCCGCGGCTACTTCCAGGAGGTGACGCGCAAGGGCGAGAAGCCGGACGCGCTGTGGACCGAGATGGGTCAGGCCGGCTACCTCGGCGTCCACCTGCCGGAGGAGTGGGGCGGCGGCGGTGGCGGCCTCGTCGACCTGGCGATCGTCATCGAGGAGACGTCCGCCCAGGGCTGCCCGATGTTCATGCTCGTCATCTCCCCGGCGATCGCGGGCTCGCTGCTGGCGGCCCACGGGTCGGAGGAGCAGAAGCGGGAGTGGCTCCCGGGGATCGCGGCGGGCACCAAGAAGATCGCCTTCGCGATCACGGAGCCGGACGCGGGCACGAACACGCACAACATCAGCACGACCGCGCACGCGGACGGCGACGGCTGGCGGATCCGCGGGCAGAAGTACTGGACGTCCGGGATCGACGAGGCGGACGCGGTGATCGTCGTCTGCCGCGGTGTCGAGCCGGGCCCGAACGGCAGGCACCCGATCTCGATGTTCCTGGTGCCGACCGGCACGCCGGGGCTGTCCTTCCAGAAGATCGACTCGGCCCTGCAGATCCCGGAGAACCAGTTCACCACCTTCTTCGACGACGTGCCGGTGACCGAGGAGAACCTCGTCGGAGTCGAGGGCGCCGGGCTCAAGCAGGTGTTCGCGGGGCTGAACCCCGAGCGCGTGACCGCGGCGAGCCAGGCCAACGGTATCGCGCGCTACGCGCTGTCCCGGGCGGCGCGCTACGCCGCGGAGCGGACCGTCTGGTCCACACCGATCGGCGCGCACCAGGGGGTGTCGCACCCGCTGGCGAAGGCCTTCGTCGACGTGCAGCTCGCTCGGCTGATGACGATGCACGCCGCCGAGCTGACCGACGCCGGGGCGGATGCGGGCAGCGCCTCGACGATCGCGAAGTACGCCGCCGGGGAGGCCGTCGTCCAGGCGCTGGACCAGGCCATCCAGGTTCACGGCGGCAACGGCCTGTCGAACGAGTACGGCCTGTCCGACCTGTGGTTCACGGCGCGGATGTTCCGGACCGCGCCGGTCAGCCGCGAGATGGTGCTCAACCATGTCGCCCAGCACAACCTCGGCCTGCCGAAGAGCTACTAGTCAGGGGGCGACGATGTCGATGACGACGGACCCGACCACGATCCCGCTGGACGCCTCGCTCGGGGACCTGCTGACCCGGGTCGCCGGCCTCGGCGCGGACCGGCCGGCGGTGACCCTGGGGGAGCGCACCCTGACCTTCGGGCAGCTCGAGGCCCGGGCGAACCAGGTCGCCCGGGCACTGCGCCGCAGCGGTCTGGAGCCCGGCGACCGGCTGGCGGTGCTCCTGCGCAACACCCCGGAGTTCCACGAGCTGCTGTTCGGCGCGGCCCGCGCGGGCGTGGTGCTGGTGGCCCTGAACTGGCGGCTGGCACCGGCGGAGATCGCCGAGATCCTGGCCGACGCCGAGGCGGGTGTCGTCGTCGCGGGGGAGCGGGAGGTGGCCCTCCTCCCGCCCGACCTCGCGGACCCCGTCGTGCTGGGGAGCGGTTACGAGCAGTGGGTCGAGCGGGAGTCCCCCTCACCGCCCGAGCATCGCGCCGAGCCCGACGACGTGGTGCTGCAGCTCTACAGCTCGGGCACCACGGGCGTGCCCAAGGGCGCCCGGCTGACCCACGCCAACCTCGCCTGGACCCCGAAGATGGGCCGCGAGTTCTACGGAATGGGTCCGGACTCGGTCAACCTGGTGCCGTCCCCGTTGTTCCACATCGGAGGGACCGGCTACGGGCTCACCACGCTGGGACAGGGCGGTCACACGATCCTGCTCCCCGAGGTCAGTCCCACCGTGATGGTCGACGCGATCGAGCGGCACCGGGTCACGCACGCCTTCGTGGTCCCGGCGATGATCCAGACCATCCTCGCCTCGCCGCGCATCGGTACGGCCGACCTGTCCAGCCTGGAGTGCATCGCCTACGGCGGGGCCCCGATGACCGAGGCGCTGCTGACCCGGGCGATGGACACGCTGGGGTGTGGTTTCCTCGCGGTCTACGGGATGACCGAGACCGCGGGCACGGTGGTGACCATGGCCCCCGAGGACCACGACCCCGGGGGACCCCGGTCGCACCTGCTCCGCTCGATAGGGCGGCCGCTGCCGTGGATGGAGCTCGAGGTCGTGGACCCGGCGACCGGCACGGTCGTGGAGCCGGGGCGGGTGGGGGAGATCCGGGTGCGCGGCGGGCAGAACATGCCGGGGTACTGGCACCGGCCGGAGGAGACCGCGGCCACCCTCACCCCGGACGGCTGGCTGTGCACCGGGGACGCCGCCTACCGGGACGAGGAGGGCTACCTCTACCTCCACGACCGGATCAAGGACATGATCATCTCCGGTGGGGAGAACATCTATCCCGCCGAGGTCGAGAATGCGGTGGCGGCCCATCCGGCCGTGGCGGACGTCGCGGTGATCGGCGTGCCGTCGGAGCGGTGGGGGGAAACGGTCAAAGCGGTCGTCGTCCCGGTCGCCGGGGCCGAGGTGGTCGAGGCGGAGATCATCGAGTTCGCCCGCGGCAGGCTCGCCCACTACAAGTGCCCGACGTCGGTGGACGTGGTAGACGTGTTGCCGCGCAACGCCTCCGGGAAGGTGCTGAAGAAGACGCTGCGCGCCCCGTACTGGCCGTGAGCCGCTCAGGCGGTGCAATGCAGCGGGCACCCGCCGTTCAGGGTCACCATGTCCCGCATGGCGGCCCGGACGTCGATCCGGGCGCCGGGCGACGCGCCGTCCAGCTCGGCGTAGGCGCGGTGCAGGTTGCCGACGAGCCGCTCGGGCTCGCGCCACGCGGCGTAGTCACCCAGGTCGGCCTCCCGGGCCGCCGCGAGCGGGCTCAGGCCCGCCGCCCGGGCGCGCCCGGCCAGGTCGAGCACGTACCGCAGGTACCCGGCCACCTCGTCGACGACGCCCGGCCCGGTGACCGGCCCGTGTCCGGGGACGACCGTGGTGGCGCCGAGCGGACGGAGGACTTCGTCGCACACCGCGAGCGCACCGGCGACCGAGCCCATCACCGCGAACGGGGTTCCCCCGGCGAACAGGAGGTCTCCCGCGAACAGCACGCCCTGCTCCGGCAGCCAGACGATGCTGTCGTTCGTGGTGTGCGCGGGCCGGCCCACGTGCCGGACCTCGCACCGCGTGTCGTCCGTCCAGAGTGTGATCCCGTCCCGGTAGGTGACGGTCGGCGGCGCGAGCTCGACGTGGCCGAAGTCGATCGGCTCGAACACGTCCCCGCCGCGCGGTGGGCCGGACCGCAGGATCTCGCGCCGGGTGTCCTCGTGCCCCACGATCGTCGCGCCCGCGAACAGGTGGTTGCCGTAGGTGTGGTCACCGTGGTGGTGGGTGTTCACGAGCGTGCGCACCGGGGCGCGCGACACCCCGGCGACCGTCGCGAGCAGGGCGCGGGTGCGGCGCTCGGTGGCGCAGGAGTCGACCGCGGTCACCCCGGACCGGCCGACGAGCAGGCCGGAGTTGTTCACCCACCACCCGCCGTCCGGCTGAACGTAGCCGAACACCCCGTCGGCGATCTCGATCAGCTCGCCCAGTAAGCCCATGTGGGCCAGCCTGCCACAACACATGTGTTGACGCCGGGAGTCGGGGCCTCCTCAGCGACTCCGGCTCGGTATCATCGGCGGTCACGTGCGGAGAGGGAGACCGGATGACGAGCGGCATCGGCAGGCGGCGCGCCGCGGCGCTCGATGAGGGCAGCGCTGCTTACCAGGAGCGCCGGGCCGAGATCATCAGGGCCGCGGGCGCGATCTTCAAGCGGGATGGCTACCGCGGCACCAAGATCGGCGACATCGCCGAGGTCATGGACATGGACCGGGCCACGATCTACTACTACGTGGGCTCCAAGGAGGAGCTGTTCCAGCAGGCGGTCGGGGACGCGGTGGAGAAGAACTGCCTGCGGGCGGAGGCGATCCTGCACGGGCCCGGCACCCCGGCGGACAAGCTGCGAACGCTCGTCACCGAGCTGATGGTCTCCTACGCGGACGCGTACCCCTATCTGTACGTGTACATCCAGGAGGATCTGACCAAGCTCTCGAAGCGCTCACAGTGGGCGCGCTCGATGAGCCGCTTCAACAAGCGGTACGAGAACGCCGTCGTCGCGATCGTCGAGGACGGCATGGAGGACGGCTCCTTCCACGTCGACACACAGCCGTGGGTGGTGGCCTACGGGATCATCGGCATGGTCGCGTGGACCAACCGCTGGTTCAATCCGCACGAGTCCAGCGTGTCCGCGCAGGAGATCGGGGCGGCGTACGCCGAGACCTTGATCGGTGGCCTGGTGCGAGACGTGGGATTGAACTGACCTGAGCCACGTCGTCGGATCCCGTGCTGCGTGCTTCCGACCTTGACAGGGTCGACACCCCTTCCTAGCCTTCCGTTTCGGGAACCGAGATTCGGAAACGAGAAGGCGCCCCACTTCACTGTCCACGGTGGCGCCCCGTACCGGACCGGCCCGACGATCGCGGTGTCCGCTTGGAACCGGCTCCCTCGGTACGCACGGCTCGGCCGTGGGTGAGCGCCGGCCCACACGCGGCCGCGGCCCCAACGACGGGAGACGGGTGAGCGATGAGGACCGGCAGAGTCGGCGCGAGGTGGGCGGTGCTCCGCACCACGGCGGTGGTCGCGATGGTGATCGCCGTGGTCGCGGCGTGCGGAGGTTCGGGTGGTGGGGCTGTCGAGTCCTCGGCCCCGTACAAGGTCGGTGTGCTTCTCGGTCTCACCGGGGCGTACGCATCGGTCTCCGAACCGGAGCAGAAGGCGTTGCAGCTCTACGCGGACCGCGTCAACGCTGCGGGCGGGATCAACGGGCATCCCCTGCAGCTGGTGGTCGCGGACACCGGCAGCAACGAGACCGAGGCGGTCAACCAGCTGCGCAAGCTGGTGACCCAGGAGCAGGTCGTGGCGGTGCTCGGACCGAGCTCCAGCGGTGAGGCAGCGGCCCTGCGGCCGATCTCTGCCCAGCTCAAGACTCCGGTGCTGGCGATCGCGTCGGCGAACTCCATCATCGAACCCGCCGCCGAGTCGACCTACATGTTCAAGGAGTTCCCGGACAGCACCGACTCGCTGCGCGCCCAGCTCAAGTACGCGCAGGAGCAGGGCTGGACCCGGATCGCGATGCTGTCGTCGAACAACGGCTACGGTCAGGACCCGGCGAAGGCGCTGCCGCAGGTCATCGGTGAGTTCCCCGGCCTGCAGCTGGTCGGCTCGGAGGTGTTCTCGCCGACGGCGACGGACGTCACGGCCCAGCTCTCCGCGCTGCGGGGCGGCAACCCGGACGCGCTGCTCGTGTGGTGCGTCAACCCGGCCAACGCCGTCGTCGCGCGCAACGTGCGGGACTCCGGCTTCCCGGCCCACCTGCTCCAGGCCCCTGGCGCCGCCAGCTCGGAGTACCTGCACCTCGGCGGGAGCTCCGTCGAGGGCACCCTGCTGCAGGGCTCGAAGGTTCTGGTCGCGGACCAGGTCGCCGCGGACGACCCGCAGCGCGGCGTGCTCACGGACTTCGTGGCGGCCTACAAGGCGGCCTACGAAGGCGAGGCGCCCTCCCAGTACGCAGCCAGCGGATGGGACTCCGCAATGCTGCTCGCCGAGGCGATGAAGACGATCCCTGCCCAGACGAGCGCGGTGCAGGACATCCGGGAGTCCATCCGGACGGGACTGGAGGGCCTGAAGGGGATCTCGGGCAACCTCGCGGTCTACAACTACAGCGCGCAGCGCCACGGCCCGACGGGCATCGAGGGGCTCGCGATCATCCGGGTGCAGAACGGCGCCTTCACCCTCGTCCAGTCCTACTGATCGGCCTCTCGTGAACCTGCTCCAGGACGTCTTCACCGGTCTGTCGGTCGGCCTCGTCTACGGGATCGTGGGTGCGGGCTTCGTCCTCATCCACCGGATCACGGGCATGGTCAACTTCGCTCAGGGCGAGCTGGCGATGGTCGGCGGGTTCGCCGCCGTCGTCGGCTCGCGGGCGCTGCCGCCGATCCTCGCGGCGGTGTTCGCCGCCCTGGTCGGCGCCCTCTTCGGGCTCCTGCTCTACGTCGCGGTGGTCCATCCGCTGCGCCGCCACGGGCTGCTGGTCCAGACCATCGCGACGCTCGCAGCAGCCCTGGTCGTGCGCTCGCTCGCCCAGCTGGTGTTCGGGTCGCAGCCCTACGCGATGCCGCCCTTCACCGAGGGCGGCCCGCTGCACATCGGCCCCGCGGTCGTGGCCTACCAGACGCTGTGGCTGCTCGGCCTGTCGATCGTGCTCGCGCTCGGTCTGAAGCTCCTGCTGGACCGGTCGACCACCGGGCGCGCGCTGAGCGCGTGCGCGGTCAACCGGTACGCGGCCGGCGTGGTCGGTATCAGCGTCGTGCGCATGGCGATGATCGCCTTCGCGCTCAGCGGGGCGCTGACCGCCTTCATCGGCGCGGTCGGCGCGCCGCTGACCTTCGCCAGCGCCGCCGCCGGTTTGGGGTTGTCCCTGAAGGCGTTCATCGCCGCGGTGCTCGGCGGCTTCGACCGGATCGGGCTCGCCGTCGTCGGCGGCGTGCTGGTCGGCATCGTCGAGTCCTTCGTCGCCTCGTCGATCTCCACGGCCTACCAGGAGGTCGTCGTGTTGCTGCTGTTGGTGGTGTTGTTGATCGCTCGCCCGAGCGGCCTGACACGGTTGCGGGTGAGTGAGCGTGTCTGACCTCTCGACCTCGCCGTCGACGGCGGTCTCGGCGGCGTCGGCGCCGGCCTGGCGACGACCCGCCGGGGTCGTCGCCTACCTTGTGGTCCTCGCCCTGGTGCCGCTGGTCGCGGACCCCTACACGCTGGGCCTCGCCGCCACGGTGGGGATCGACGCGCTGCTGGCGATGGGCCTGGTGCTCGTCACCGGGTTCGGTGGCCAGTTCTCGCTCGCCCAGGCCGCGTTCTTCGGGCTCGGCGCCTACGGCAGTGGCCTGCTGACCGCGAACGCGGGGTGGCCGCCGGTCGCCGCGCTCGTGGTCTCGGCGGCGTTCACCGTCGGCCTCGCGTACCTGCTCGGTCGACCGATCTTCCGGTTGCGCGGACACTTCCTCGCCATGGCCACTCTCGCGCTCACCCAGATCTTCTCGCTGGTGGTCAACAACCTGGGGCTGACCGGCGGCGCGACCGGCTTCGGCGGCATCCCGCCGTTCGGCATCGGGTCCCTCGTCTTCGACGGGCTGGAGAGCCAGTTCCTGCTGGTGTGGGGCATCGTCGGGCTGGCGCTGTGGTCAGTGCTGCGGATCCGGCGCAGCCGGGACGGGCGGGCGCTGCGCGCCGTGCGGGCCCACGAGGCAGCCGCGGCGGCGAGCGGGGTGGACGTCGGCTGGGCCAAGACGCGGGTCTTCGCGGGCTCGGCATTCCTCGGCAGTGTCGCGGGGTCGGTGTTCGCCCACCAGCTGCTCTACCTCAACCCGGCGCCGTTCGACGTGCTGCGCTCGATCGACATCCTCTCCATCGCGGTCATCGGCGGGCTCGCCTCGCCGTGGGGCGCTGTGGCCGGGGCGATCGTGATGACGCTGCTGCGCAACGGCATCGAGACCGCGCTTCCCGCGGTGTTCGGCGCAGGCTCGGTGGGCCCGGCGGAGACGCTGGTCCTCGGCATCGTGCTGGTCCTGGTCCTCGTCATCTGGCCGAGCGGGATCGTGGGCGGCGTGTCGGTGCTGTGGCACGGGATCCGGGCCCGCCGGCGTCCGACGGTGGACGAGACTCCACCCCTGGCGCCGCCCGCCCCGCCGCCCACGGAGCGCCGCCCGATCGGACCGGCCGTGGTGGAGGCACGCGGGCTCGTCAAGGACTTCGGCGGGGTGCGTGCCGTGGACGGGGTGGACCTCGTTGCGCACGCGGGGGAGGTGCTCGCCGTGATCGGACCGAACGGGGCGGGCAAGTCGACCCTGCTGAACCTGGTCTCCGGCAACCTGCGCCCGACCTCGGGGACGGTCAGCCTGGGCGGCACGGCGGTCACCGGCCGCGCAGCGCACGTGTTCGCCCGCCACGGCATGGCGCGCAGCTTCCAGACGCCGAGCCTGTTCGGCGACATGTCGGTGCGGGAGACCGTGATGGTCGGCGCGCACCTGGTGGGGCGGACCGGGATGCTCCAGGCGGCCCTGCCCACCCCGTCCGCCGTGCGTGAGGAGCACCGGATGGGCGAGAGCGCGGACCGCGCCCTGGCCGAGATCGGGCTCGCGTCGCTCGCCGAGCAGCGCGTCGACACCCTGTCGCTGGGCAGGCAGAAGCTGGTCGAGGTGGCGCGGGCACTGGCCCGGGAGCCATCCGTGCTGCTGCTCGACGAGCCGGGCGCGGGCCTCAACGGCTCCGAGAAGGCCGAGCTCGCTGCGACGCTTCTGCAACTGCGGGAACGCGGGCTCGCCATCGTGGTGATCGAGCACGACATGGACTTCGTGATGTCCGTGGCGGACCGCGTCCAGGTGATCCACTTCGGTGCGACGCTGCGCGTGGGCACCCCGGCCGAGGTGCAGGACGACCCCGCAGTGGTCGAGGCCTACCTCGGCGCGTCCCCGACCCGGAAGGCGGCCCGATGACGGCGTTGGAGGTCCAGGACCTCGAGTTCGCCTACGGGCGGGCCGAGGTCCTCCGCGGAGTCTCCCTGTCCGTGCGGCCCCGTGAGATCGTCACGATCATCGGGCCGAACGGAGCCGGCAAGTCCACCCTGCTCAACGTGGTCAGCCGGGCGCTCCGGCCCCGGTCCGGTCAGATCCTCGTGGACGGCGAGGACACCACCGCACTGGCCCAGCCCGCGCTCGTCCGGAAGGGGCTCGTCCTGGTGCCCGAGGGCAGGCAGGTCTTCGCCTCCCTCGCGGTCGAGGACAACCTCGTCCTGGGGCGGTACGTCCGCCGGCGGGAGAAGGGCCTCGACGACGACCTCGAGCACGTCTACACACTGTTCCCGCGGCTGCGCGAGCGCCGCCGCCAGCTCGCGGGCACCCTGTCCGGAGGCGAGCAGCAGATGCTCGCGATCGGTCGGGCGATGATCGTGGCGCCACGGGTCATGCTGCTCGACGAACCCAGCCTCGGTCTGGCACCCCAGATGGTGGAACGCATCATGGACGCCCTCGCCACGCTCCGCGAGGAGGGGCTGACGATCGTGCTGGTCGAGCAGAACGCGCGCGCGGCGCTGGAGCTGGCCGACCGCGGCTACCTGCTCCGCTCCGGCACGGTGGTCCGGGAGGGGACCTCGGCCGAGCTGGCCGCCGACCCCGTGGTGCAGGAGGTCTATCTGGGCGGGTCCGCGGTCCGCGACACCCGCTGAGCGAGCGACTCCGAGGCCGCGGGCCGCGGAGGCCGCGGAGCGAGACCCCCTCCGCGGGCCCGGTGGTCGAACCGGGCGGTGGCTCCGCCGCCGTCACGAGACGACCGTCGGGCCCGTCGTCGTGGGCGCGGGCCCGCCCGACCGGCACACGGATCGGGCCCGGCCCCACGAGGGGACCGGGCCCGTGACGAGGGGAGCCGGCGGGGTGGGCGACACGGTCCCCGTGCCCGCCCACCCCACCGGCTCAGGGACGTCGGGCGTCCTTGACCAGAGCACGCCCGATGATGTGCTTCATGACCTCGATCGAACCGCCGCCGATCCGGGTCATCCGGGCGTCGACGAAGGCGCGGGCGATCGGGTACTCCGTCATGTAGCCCCAGCCGCCGAACAGCTGGAGACACTCGTCCATCACCCGGCCCTGCAGCTGGGTGGTGGTCATCTTGACCTTGGCCGCGTCCACCGCGTCGAGCTCGCCGCGGACGTGCAGCTCCAGGCAACGGTCGACCAGGACACGCTGGGCGAGCGTGTCCGAGTGCAGCTGGGCCAGGACGAACTGCGTGTTCTGGAAGTCCGCGAGGGTCTTCCCGAACATGTCCCGGTCCCGGCAGTAGTCGATCGTCCACTGCAGCGCCGCCTCGGCGGACGAGACCGCTCGCACGGCCTGGACCAGCCGCTCCTGGGCCAGCTCCGTCATCAGGTGGACGAACCCGCGGCCCTCCTCGCCGAGGAGGTTCGCGGCGGGCACGCGCATGTCCGAGAAGAACAGCTCGGCGGTGTCCTGGGCCCGGCACCCGATCTTGTCCAGCTTCCGACCCCGCTGGAAACCCGGGGTGTCGGTCTCCACGAGCAGCAGGCTGACGCCGCGCCCGCCGGGGGTGTCGTTGGTGCGGCACGCGAGCACGAGCAGGTCCGCGGTGTGGCCGTTGGTGATGAACACCTTCTGGCCGTTCACCACGTACTCGTCGCCCTCACGGCGGGCGGTGGTCCGCAGGTTCTGCAGGTCGCTGCCGCCCGAGGGCTCCGACATCCCCACCGCCGTCACGACCTCACCGGAGAGCATCCGCGGCAGCCAGCGCCGCTTCTGCTCCTCGGTGCCGAAGTGCACGAGATAGGGCGCGATGATGTCCGACTGAAGGTAGAAGGTCGGGGCGACCGCCCCGACCCGGGCCATCTCCTCGATCATCACCGCGTGGTACAGGAAGTCCCCGCCCCCGCCGCCGTACTCCTCGGGCACCGACGGGCAGAGCAGGCCGATCTTCCCGGCCGCGAGCCAGACGTCCCGGGGGACGATCCCGGCCTCCTCCCACTCGGCGTAGTGGGGGAGGACCTCGTCGGCGATGAACCGTCGGACGGTGTCGCGGTAGAGGTCGTGTTCGGCCGTGAAGAGCGTGCGGGGTATCACGGGGCTCCTGGTTTCTGCCTGCTAGTCCGTCAGTCGGATGGCCTGCTCCGGGCAGGCCGCCGCGCCTTCGCGCGCCGCGCCCTCCTGCCCGGGAGCGACCGCGACCATGGTGCCGATCGCGGCGTTCAGCCCGTCGTCGTCGAGGTCGTAGACCGCCGGGGCGACCGCGGCGCACAGGCCGTGGCCCGCGCACAGCGCCTCGTCGACAAGGTGCTTCACTCGGTCCGCCCTTCGCGCTCGCCCGGGGTGAAGGTCACCACCAGGCTGTCCATGTTCCGGGCGATCGTGCTGTTGCTGTACACCGGCTCGCCGCCCTCGGCCAGGGCGAGGTCGGGCAGCCTGCGCAGGATCTCCTCCAGGCTGATCGTGGCCTCGAGCCGCGCGATGTGCGACCCGATGCACCGGTGCGGTCCGAACGAGAAGGCGGGATTCACCGCGATCTTGCGCCGGATGTCGATCTCGTGGGGGTTCTCGAAGTACTTCGGGTCCCGGCACGCCGCCGCGAAGGACAGCATCAGGAAGTCCCCCTCCGCGATCGACTGGCCCGCGACCTCCGTCGGTCTGGTCGCCGTGCGCCCGAGCGCGACGATCGAGGCGTAGTAGCGGATGAACTCCTCGATCGCGCCCGACCACAGCGAGCGATCCTCGGCGAGGGCCGCCCTGTCCTCGGGGTGGGTCGCCAGGTGGTGCGCGATCCCGGCGAGCAGGTAGGTGGTGGTGCCGATACCGCCCGCGAGCAGGTCAGTCAGCACATAGAGCTTGTGGTCCCACGAGCAGGGGTTGCCGTCGTGGTCCTCGACGCCGGCCAGGATGACGTCGATGAAGTCGTCGCGCGGGGGCTCCTCCTGGCGGGCGCGCAGGTAGCCGTCGAGGAAGGTCGCGACCGCGACCCACGCCTCGCCGCGGCCCTCCATCGGGCCGCGCATCGCGTCGTCCGTGGCCTTCTGGATCGGCGGCAGCTCGCTGAACGGAACGCCCAGGAAGCTGCCGAAGAACACCCGACCCGGCAGGTGGGCGGCGAACTCCTCGACGAAGTCCACCCGCCCCTTCTCGATGAACCCGTCGATCAGGTAATTGACCTGCTCGCGGATGTTCGCCTCGCGGGAACGGATCGCCCGCGGGGAGAAGTACGGGCCGAGCGCGTTCCGCCACCGGGTCTGGTAAGGCGGGTCGAGCTCGACGGGGTAGAGCTTGGCGCCGCCCTCGCCACCGCGGCCGGGCTCGAACCCGCCCTCGCTGGAGAAGGTCTCCCAGTCCTGGGCGCACTGCCGGACGTCGTCGTACCGGCTGACGACGTAGTAGCCCCCGGCGACCTTGCTGTGTGCGACGGGGCATTTCGCGACCAGGTCGCCCAGGACCTGCTCGTAGTCCTCGGTGAACTCGGGTGAGTCCAGGTCGAAGTCGGTGAAGTGGTCGCGGCCCGGGGCCGTCTCCTCGATCGAGGTCACTGATGGTCTCCCTGCGTCATTGCGTGGTGAGAGGTTTGCTCCGAACGAGTGGCGGCCCGGACGGGCCGGCGGTCGGGCAGGGATCAGGCCGGGTCGCCCCAGGGCATCTCGGTCGTGGGGACCTCCTCGCCGCGCATCTGCTTGATCAGGCCGTCGTTGTCCCAGTACGCGCGCTCGGCCACGAGCCGGGTCGGGTCGTCACCGAAGAGGTAGAGCCCGCAGAACGCGAAGCTGACGGGCTTGCCGGAGGCGGGGACCCCGGCGAACTCGGCGGAGTGGGTGCCGGTGACGACGCCCTCGCGCACCGAGCAGCCCGGCACGTCGTACTCGTGCGAGATCGAGATGTGGATGTCCGGGAGGACGGCGAACAGCATCTCGTAGAAGCCGGCGACGCCCTCGAGGCCCTCGAGGTGGGTCACCCCGGGCACGACGTCGTAGAACACGCCCTCGGTCGCGAAGGTCTCCTCGAGCACGCGGTCCTGCTGCTGCGCGTTCTCGAGACTGATGTGGAGGTTCACGGTCTCGCGCTGCTTCGCGATCCGCTCGGCGTCGGTCCAGGTGGTGGTCGCAGTCATCGGGAACACCTCTCTTCTCGAAGGAGCTTTCAGGATCTCGAACCTAGAGACGCCGCGGGAACTGTGTCAAGGGCCACTGGCGACCAGGTTGGGGGATCCATAACTCGAAGGGGCCTCCGGTTTCTGGAATCGACCGGCTACAATCGGGTGCGTGCGGGATGGGGAAGCGATGCGGCCGGTGGCGCCATGAGCAGCAACGACAGGTACTCACGCACCTTCGACGTGCTGGAGCTCCTTGTCAGCAGGCCCGACGGGATGACGGTCACCGAGATCAGCAAGCGTCTCGATCTGCCCATGAGCAGCAGCCACAACCTGCTCAAGCGGATGGTCGCGGCGGAGGTGGCGGCGGTCCGCGAGGACCTGCGCTACACGCTCGGGCCGCGTGCGGTCCGGCTGGGCATCCGGATCGTGGACGGCCTCGAGGTCCGCGCGATCAGCAGGCGGCACCTCGTCGAGCTCGCCCGCACGACCGGGGACGACGTGTACCTCGCCGTCCCCCTCGGCAGGCGCGTGTCCTACGTCGACCGCTTCCCGGGCTCGCGGCCGGTCACCGTCGACATCCGGCTCGGCCAGTCGCTGTTCCTGCACGCCACCTCGGTGGGCAAGCTCTTCGCCGCCCACGACCGCCAGCTGCGCCGCAAGCTGTTCGCCGAGGAGCGCCCCCGGCTGACCTCGCACACCCTCGTCACCGACGAGGAACTGACCGCCGAGCTCGACCGGATCGTGGACCAGGACTACGCGGTCAGCCGCGAGGAGGCCATCGTCGGCGTCGTCGGGGTCGCGGTGCCGATCCGGGACGACCACGGGGCCGTCGTGGCCGCGATCCACATCTCGGCGCTGAGCAACCAGATGAACGCCGGCACCGAGCGCGAGCTGGTCGACGCCGCCGCGACGGCCGCGACGCAGATCGAGCGTGATCTCGGCCGGGTGCACCCGGCCGCGCCGGAGGGGCGGGTGGCCGGGCTGTGAGCGGGCCGCTCGCCGGGTTCCGGGTGATCGAGTTCGCCGGGGTCGGACCGGGCCCCTTCTGCGCGATGATGCTGAGCGACCTGGGTGCCGACGTCGTGCGGGTGGACCGCCCGGCGGCGCCGGACGCGAGCGACGGGAACGGCACCGAGGGCACGGGGGGCATGGCCTCGGTCACCGACGGGATCATGGGCCGCGGGCGGCGGTCGATCGCGCTGGACCTCAAGCGACCGGAGGGCCTCGCCACCGCGCTGGACCTCGTCGCGGGGGCGGACGCGCTGATCGAGAGCTTCCGACCGGGCGTCATGGAACGACTGGGACTCGGCCCCGAGGTCTGCCTCGAGCGCAACCCGCGGCTCGTGTACGGCCGGGTGACCGGCTGGGGGCAGGAGGGTCCCTACGCCCGGGTGGCGGGCCACGACCTCAACTTCCTCGCGCTCGCGGGTGCCCTGGCGCCGCTGGGGCGCCGCGCCCTGCCGCCCGCGCCGCCGCTGAACATCGTCGGCGACTTCGGCGGCGGCGGGATGCTCATCATGTCCGGGCTGCTGGCGGGCCTGCTGGAGACGAGCCGCTCCGGGCGCGGGCAGGTCGTCGACGCGGCGATGATCGATGGCGTCGCCTACCAAATGGCGATGCCGTACGAGCTGCTGGGCCGCGGGGTGTGGGTCGAGGAGCGGGAGTCCAACGTCAACGACGGCGGCTCGCACTTCTACGACGTCTACGAGACGGCGGACGGCGAGTACGTCGCGCTCGCCGCGATGGAGGACCGCTTCTACGCCGACCTCCTGGAGCGGCTGGGCCTCGCCGGCCGGCTCCCCGCCCAGTGGGACCGGGAGGGCTGGCCGACGGCGACGAAGGCGATCGCCGACGTGATCCGCACACGCACCCGGGACGAGTGGTGCGAGGCGCTGGAGGGCACCGACGCCTGCTTCTCCCCGGTGCTGCGGATGTCCGAGGCCCCCGCCCACCCGCACCATGTCGCCCGTGAGGCGTTCGTCGAGGTCGACGGCGTCGTGCAACCGGCCCCCGCGCCGCGGTTCTCCCGCACCCCGGGCGCCGTGGCGCGGCCCCGGTCCCGCCCGGGCGAGCACACCGCCGAGATCCTCGGCGAGCTCGGGCTGACCGACGAGCGGATCGCCGAGCTGGGTGCCGCGGGCGCCTTCGGCTGACCCGCCCCGATCCCCGCTGGTCCTGTGGACGCGGGCCCGGACGCTCCGGGCCCGCGACCACGGGTCAGCCCAGGGCGCCCTCGGCGGTGAGCGCCCCGACCTCGTCCGCCGTGAGCCCCAGGTCGTCGAGGACGGCGTGGGTGTCGGCGCCCAGGCGGGGCGGAACGGCCGCGGGCGCGATCTCCGAGCGGGAGAACGCGGTCCCCGACCCGGGCACCCGCAGCAGCCCGCCCGCGGGGTCGCCGAGGGTCTGCCAGAAGCCGGTGGCGGCCAGGTGCGGATCGTCGAGCAGGTCCTCCAGGGAGTTGACCTGGGCGAACGGGATGTCCTCGTTCTCGAGCAGCTCGACCCACTCGGCCGTGGGCCGCTTCGCCAGCTCGATGCCGAGCTCGTCCCAGACGAGCGCCACGTTCTGCTGGCGGCCCGCGAGGGTGGTGTAGCGGGGATCGGCCAGCACGTCGTCGCGCCCGACGATCTCGAAGAACCGCACCCACTGCGCGTCGGAGTACGGCATGAAGGCGAGGTAGCCGTCCGCGGTCCGGAAGGGCCTGCGCGCCGCCGTGGCCACGGGCTCGTAGCCCATCGATCCCAGCGGCGGCTCGAACGCGTGTCCCCACAGGTGCTCCGCGCTGGTGAACGCCACCATCGTCTCCAGCATCGTGACGTCCACCGCCTGGCCCAGACCGGAGCGGGCGCGCTCGACGAGCGCGGCGGCGATGGCGAAGGTCGCGTGCACCGCCGTGATCTTGTCGGCGAGGATCGACGGCACGTAGCGCGGCTCGCCGGTCACCACGCGCTGCAGCATCGCCAGCCCGCTCAGCGCCTGGACGATGTCGTCGTAGGCGGGCTTCGGGCCGTACGGGCCGTGGTCGGAGAACCCGGCGACGTGGCAGAAGACCAGCCCGGGGTTGCGGGCGGAGAGCGCCTCGTACTCCAGGCCGAGCCGTCGCGCGGCGGCGGTGCGCACGGAGTGGACGAACACGTCCGCGGTGTCGACGAGCCGGTGCAGCACGTCGCGCCCGCCCGCGGTCTTGAGGTTGAGGACCACGCTGCGCTTGTTGCGGTTGTTCGTGAGGAAGAGCGCCCCCATGCCCTCGGTGCGGCGGGGGCCGATGCGGCGGGTCAGATCGCCCTCGGGCGGCTCGACCTTGATCACGTCGGCGCCCATCGCTGCCAGGTACTGGCAGGTCAGCGGCCCGAGGACGATCGATGCACTCTCCACGACCCGAAGCCCCGCGAGAGGGCCGGACGGGGAGGGGGCGGGCTGCGGCGACATACTGCGGCTCCTTCGCCGATCGAGCGAAATGTCGAAACTTGTTTCGAGACGGTGTAGATCCGACCGAGGGTACGAGTCAAGCGGGATCGCTTGACGCGCCCGCCCCCACAACGGTTGGATCCTTCGAGAAGTCGAGCTGTGATTCGAGAAGCCGAGGCCCGGTGGCTCCGACGAGGCGGCGCCGGGCGGACTGAGGTGAGTGACATGACCAAGCCCGTGCTGCTGGTACACGGCGCGTTCACCGGATCCTGGATCTGGGAGGGGGTGGTGGCCGAGCTGGCGAAGCGCGGGATCACCGCGAGCACCGTCGACCTGACCAGCCAGGGCGCGGACGGCACGCTGGAGCGGGACGCCCAGGTGGTGCGTGACGCGCTGAAGACCCTCGGCGAGCCCGCCGTGCTGGTCGGCCACTCCTACGGCGGGGCGGTGATCACCCGGGCGTCGGCGGACAACGACGACGTGGCGCACCTGGTGTACCTGTGCGCGGCGCTGCCGCAGGCGGGCGAGGCGGTCGGCGACCTGATCGGCCGCGACCCCGAGCCGCAGGGCGACCTCTCGACGGCGCTCGAGCCGCGTGAGGACGGCACCGCGACGATGAAGCGGGAGGCCGCCCGCGCGACCCTGTTCAACGACGTGCCGGACGACGAGGTCGGGGCGATCCTCGACCGCACGGGCCCGCACGCGCTGGGCACCCTGGGTGAGGCGGCCACCGGGCTCGGCTGGCAGCAGCACCCGGGCACGTACGTGATCACGCTGCAGGACAAGCAGTTCTCGCTGGCCCTGCAGCGTGAGTTCGCCAGCCATGTGGACACTGCCGTCGAGGTCGACGCGGGCCACGGGCCGATGTTCACCAAGCCGGCCGAGGTCGCGGACGTCATCGCCGCCGCGGCGGGCTGAGCGAGCGTGAGGAGTACCGACGGGCCCGGGATCGCCCGGGCCCGTCCGGCTCACAGGAAGTCCCAGCCCCGCCTGCCCGCGGTGCAGGCCTCGAACGCCACGGGGTCGATGGTCTGGTAGATGCCGAGCACGCTGGTGCCGTCGTTCCGGGTCACCCGGCAGAGGTGCTCGTCGAGGCCGCGGATGCCGATGCGGGTCTCCGGGCGGGTCACGTCGAATGTCTCGCCCTCGGTCATGGCCGGTCCGTCGTAGCCGCCCTGGTGGATGTCCCCGCCGGGGGTGCCGCCGTACATGCCGCAGCGCAGGAAGGCGGTCTGCTGGCCGATCTTCTCGTAGTGCAGCTGCGCCTTCTCGCCGGTGTCGAACCGGTAGTCCACGATGCCCTCGGCGAAGACCTGCGTGTCTGGCTCGAAGCGCAGCCGCCGGGTGGGCTTGAGGACCTTCGCGCAGCCCTTCCGCTCGTCGCCGAAGGGGTAGTAGAGCCGGTCGCCCCAGAGCGTCCAGTCGTCGTAGGCGACGAAGGCGTTGCCGTTGGTGCCCACGTGCAGGCGTCCTCCGAGGGACATGGCGGGCCCGCCGACGCCGCGCCCGGTGCCCCAGTGCCGGTCGCGGGTGCCGATCGAGCCGGGGGCCAGCGTGATCCGCTCGCCGTCGGCCTCGACCCAGCCGGACACGGTGCCGAAGCACTCGAACCCGCTGGTCACGTCCCCACGGCGACCCGGCGGGGTGCCGGTGGCGGAGTTGGACAGCGGCTCCCGGAAGACCTGCCGGGTGGTGTCGGTGAAGGTGAGGTCGTAGGCGATGCCCCACTCGTTGGGCTCCAGCACGTAGCGCCACTCGCGCAGGCCACGCACGATCCGCGGGGCGATGGGGCCCAGGCGCAGGTCGGCCCGGTCGGCGCCGAGGGGGCGGAAGCTGCGAACGGCGGTGTGTCTGCCGCGGACGTTGACGATGGCGTAGGCCTCGGCGCGGTCGAGGTTGGGGTAGAAGCTGCCGCCGGTGGCCACGACGACGTCGCCGGTCGCGTCGTGGGAGACCATCCAGTAGCGGTCATAGGCGCGGGGGTCCCCGGTCCACATGACCCGCACCGGGTCGGGGGTCTGGTGGATCATGAGGTCGTCGAGCGGGGAGAGCGGGAACTGTTCGGCGAAGTGCTCGTCGTCGGCGGTCAGGCCGGGGTGGTCGGTCATGCTCACGTCCTTCAGGTGGGGTCGGCGGCGACCCGGGCGCGCAGGTGCGCGCCGATGGCCGCCCTCTCGGGCCCGGCGGGGAGCGTGCGGATCCGCTCGGTCAGGGCCGCACGCAGGTGTTCGTTCGTCGCGGCGGCGCCCGCGAGGTCGCCCGCGTCGTCGGGCACCGCGGTGCCCAGGAGCGCGGCCGTGCGGGCGTTGTCGTCCCGCAGGAAGGACAGCGCGGGCCCCCACGAGGTGTCGACGCGCTCGACGAGCCGGCGCGCGTTGCGGACGAGCTCGGCGACGCCCGTCGTGGTCTCCGGGTCCTCCTCGGCGCGGCGCAGCAGCCGGGCGGCCCCGCGGAGCTGTTCGTCGATCGTCGGTCTCACGGGAGGTCCTCCACGGCGTCGAGCAGGGTGGCCAGGACCCGGCGGGTGGGTCGGTAGGGTTCCTCGGCCCGCTCCTCCAGGAACGCGCGCAGGCCGCTGACCTGCATGACCGCGGTCTTGAACGCGGAGAACGCCACCCACCAGGCGAGTGCGGAGCGATCCACGGCGACACCGGTCGTGCGCTCGTAGTGGGCCACGAGGTCTGCCGCCTCCCAGACCACGTCGATGGTGTGCTCGCCGGCGCGCAACGGCTGCGTGACCCAGCCCAGGTCCTCCAGCGGGTCCCCGAGGTGGGCCAGCTCCCAGTCCAGCAGCGCGGTCACCCGGTCACCCTCGAGCAGGATGTTGCCGGGCTTGAAGTCGGCGTGGACGAGCACCGTGCCGGTCGAGCGCGGCGCCCGGTCCCCGAGCACGGTGATCGCGTACTCCAGCTCGGGCCACGGCTCGACCTGGTCCGCGCGCAGAGTCCGCGTCCACTCCTCCAGGGCCGCACGGGCGGCCTCGGGGCCGGGATCGGGCAGCGTCTCGCCGAGACCCAGCGCCCGCCAGTCCACCTCGTGCACCGCCGCCAGCAGCTCGCAGAACGCCCGGGCCAGCCCGAGGCGCTCCGCCTCGTCGCGCCCCGGATCGCGCAGCACGCGGTAGTCACAGGTCCCGGGCAGCCGCCGCATGATCAGCGACGGACGGCCCAGGGCCGTGCCGTCCGCGTCGAGCCAGCGTGCGACGGGAGTGGGCAGCGGGCTCTTCTCGAGCCCCTGCAGCACGGCGAACTCGACCGCGCGGTCCGTGTCGATCAGCCCCCCCTCGGGGTCGGTGCGCAGGATGAGCTGCTCCCGGCCGTCCGGTCGGACGAGGTCGAACAGCCAGTTGTCCCGGGAGCGCCCGCTGCCCGCCCGGCGCACCGCCTCGATCGTGCCCGCGGCGTCGGGCCGGCCGGCGAGGAAGTGGCGCAGCCGCTCCTCGACCAGGCCCGCTTCGGTGGGCAGGGTGTCGGTCATCGGGGTCCTCCCGCTGCGAGTGCCGCGCGGTGCTCCGGTGCCGCGACGGCGGTGAGCAGGGCCGCGCGTTCGCGCAGCCCCCGTCCGCGCAGGTCGGCCACGCCGTACTCGGTGATCACGAAGTCCACGCCCGAGCGGAGAGTGGTCACGGTCGGGGGATCGAGCCTGGGCACGATGCGCGAGTGCCTGCCCGCCGCGGCGGGCAGCGCGACGATGGACCGGCCGCCCGCGCTGCGCTGGGCGCCGCGCAGGTACTCGGCCTGCCCGCCGATTCCGCCGACGAAGCCCGAGGGCAGCTCCTCGGCGTTGACCTGTCCAGACAGGTCGACCTGCAGTGCCGAGTTGACGGCCACGAAGCGGTGCACGTCCCCGGCGGCGGCGGGTCCCGCCACCTCGTGGACCGGGCACACCCGGATGCCGGACTCGGCGACGAACTTGTAGAGCTCGGGCGAGCCCGCCGCCTCGCTGATCACGACCGCGTCCGGACCCTCCCGTAGGGCACCTGCCGTGGCCAGCTCCAGCAGCCAGTCCCCGGCCAGCGTCGACCGCACGCCCAGGCCCCGCCGCTCGGTGAGAGCGTGTCCGATGGCCGTCGGCACCGCACCGATGCCGAGCTGGAGCGTGGCCCCATCGGGTATCAGCGCGGTGACGTGCGCGGCGATGGCGCCGTGCACGTCCTCCGTCACCGTCGGCGGCTCGATCACCGGCAGCGGGCGCGAGGTCTCGAGGCACGCGGCGAACCGGGCGCGGTCGATCTCGGGTGCGGTGGTCCGCGGGAGCTGGGCGTTGACCTCGGCCACGACCAGCCGGGCCCGCTCGAGCAGCGGATAGGTGTGGTCGACGGCCATGCCCAGGCAGTGGCCGCCCGTCGCGTCGATCGCGGTGACCTGGACGGCCAGCACGAGGTCTCGCCCGCGCAGCGGCAGCACACGCGGGAGGTCGTCGAAGTGCGCCGGGATGACCTCGATCCGTCCCGCGTGCGGGGGTCTGCCGAGCGGGCCGAGCCCGCCGAAGGACACCAACGGCATCGCGGTCGGCCGGGTCAGCGCCGCGCTGTGGGACAGGCCCACGAAGGCCTCGACCCCGGGCGGCGCGGCGGCGAGGAGCTGCTCGAGCAGCGGGGTCGGCTCGCCGACCCCCTGCGCCACGACGACCAGGTCGTTCGGCCGCAGCAGGGTCGTCCAGTCGTTCACAGCACCGCCACGGGGGTGACGGGGCTGCCGGTCGAGCCGACCAGCGGCAGCGGGGCGAACAGCAGCAGGAAGGTGGAGCGGGCCTCGGCGGCCAGGGCCTCGGCGAGCTCCGCCAGCGCCAGGTTCTCGACGAGGGGAACGCCGTGGCGGTGCAGCAGGACCAGGTGCGCCGGGAACCCGGGCTCCGAGGTCTGCCGCTCCACGGCGTAGTTGTCCGCCCCGACCAGCGCGACGTCCCGCTCCGCCAGCCAGGCGGCCGACTCCCCGGTGATGCCGGGCTCGTCGGCGAAGTAGTCGGGGGCCGTGCCGTGGGACTCCCACCAGCCCGTCCGGACGAGCACGGCGTCCCCCGGCTCGGGCTCCACGCCCGCTTCGGCGATGCCGTCGCGCAGGGCCGCCGCATCGACGGGCGCCGACGGCGGGAGCGGCCCACCGGACGCCGCGACCAGATCGACGAGGATCCCACGGGTCACCACCGGGACGAGGTGCTCCGCGCCGCAGCGCTGGGCGCCGCGGGTGCTGCGGGTCGACGCCTCCGGATGCCCGTTGTAGAGGTGCTCGCCCGCCCACGCGTGGGACAGCGCGTCCACGTGGGTGCCGCTGTGGGTGGGGACCATGACGGTGTCCTCGGCGAACTTGAACCCGCCGGGGGTGCGCGCGCCGAGGGCGTAGTCCCCGGCGTCCCGGTTCATGAACCGCTGCAGCCCCGGCCGGTGGCCGGGGGACGGGGTGGCGGGTCCCAGCGGCTGCGCCAGCGAGAGCGTACGGCCGCTGCGGACCAGGCCCGCCGCGCGCCGGGTGACCTCTGGCGTGACGAGGTTGAGGGCCCCCGCCTGGTCCTGCGGGCCCCACCGGCCCCAGTTGTCGCTCACGTCCGCGCACCTCCGTCCACCAGAGCCGACTCCACCAGCGTTGCGGCGTCCGGCCGGAGCAGCCTGCGGGCGATCTTGCCCGTCCCCGTTCGGGGCAGCTCGTCGACCAGGGTCACCAGCCAGGGGACCTTGTAGCCGGCGATGCGGCCCTTCGCCCAGTCGCGGATCCGGTCCGCGGTGACCTCCGCCGAGCGGGGGATGACGAACGCGACGGCCACCTCGTCCCGGCTGGGATGGGGCGCGCCCACGACGAGCACCTCGCGCACGTCCGGGTTCTCGGCCAGGAAGCTCTCGACCTCGGCGGGCGAGACGTTGATCCCGGACGTCTTGATCATGTCAGTGGTCCGGTCGACGAACGCGACGGCGCCGTCATCGTCGAGCACCAGCCGGTCCCCGGTCCGGTACCAGCCGTCCGGGGTGAACGCCGCGGCGTCCGCCTCCGGGTTGTCCAGATAGCCCGGCGTGATGCGGCCACGGACCTGGCCCTCCCCGGGCTGCCCGGCGGGCAGCGGGGCGCCCGTCTCCTCGTCCACGATGCGGATCTCGACCCCCGGCAGCGGCGGGCCCTGGGTCGCCATGCGCACGGCGAGGGGCGAGCGGTGGTCGGTGACCGCGCAGTTCCCGTAGGTCTCGGTCGAGCCGTAGATGTTGCAGATCTCGGCGATCCCCAGCTCGACCGCGGCGCGCTCGACGGTGTCCGGTCGCCCGATCGTGGCCCCGGTGCGGAGCGCGGTGAGGCTGCGCATGCGCTCGGCGTGGCCGTTCGCCAGGGCGTCGACCATCGCGGGGAGCAGGTAGGCCGCGGTGACGGCTTCCTTCTCCATCAGTGTGACCGCCGCCTCCGGCGAGAACTCCTCCTGCAGCACCAGGCACGCCCCGTGGGTGAGGGTGGCGAGCGCGGAGTTGGCGCAGCCGTAGCTCCAGAACAGGGGCGACCCGAGCCACACCCGGTCGGCCGGGCCGAGGCCCAGCCGCTCGCCGATGTGGAAGGCGTTCACGATGAGGTCCCGGTGCAGCAGCGGCACGGCCTTCGGCGCGCTCGTGGACCCGGAGGTGTAGAGCACGTACGCCGGCCGCTCCGCCCGGCCCGCGGGCTCGACGACTGGGGCTCCGTCGGCGTGCCGTGCCACCAGGTCCGCCCAGGACAGATCAGACGGTGCCTCCGCGTCGAGCACGACGACGTGACGCAGCCGGGGGAACCGCGCGCTGCGCAGCGGGCCCGCGGCGTCGATCTCGGGGACGAGCTCGCGCACCTGACCGAGCAGGTCGGCGCCCCGCACCCGGCCGGCGAGGACGAGCACCGAGGCGCCCGACGAGCGCAGCAGGAAGTCCAGGTCGTAGGCTTTGGCCCAGGTGTGGAAGGCATCCACGCGGGCACCGCGGCGCAGCGCGCCGAACGCGATAGGCAGCCACTCCGCGATATTGGGCACCATCAGCCCGACGACGTCGTCCGCGCCGACCCCGAGGGCACCCAGCGCACGCGCCGCGGCGTGGCTGCGGTCCGCGAGCTCGCCGTAGGACCAGCGTTGTGCGCCCGCCACCAGCGCGTCCGCCGCCGGGTCCGCCGCGGTCACCAGGTCCAGCAGGGCTGGCAGCGTGTCCGCCGCCGGGGGAGTGGCGCTCATCGTCCGGTCCACTTCGGCTCCCGCTTCTCCGCGAACGCCCGCGCGCCCTCTTTGGCGTCGTCCGATGCCAGGACGGGGGCGGTGATCGACTCCTGTTCGGTGAAGCTGTCCGCGGTGCTCCAGTCCCGTTGCCCGAGGATCACGCGCTTGCTCGCGGCCACCGACAGCGGCGCGTTCGCGATGATCCGCCGCGCCAGCCGAGCGGCCTCGGCGAGCGCTCCACCGGGCTCGGTCAGTCGATTGACCAGGCCGTGGGCGTGCAGGAACGGCGCATCGACCGGGTCCCCGGTGAGCGCCATCTCCATCGCGATCCGCTGGGGGATCAGCCGTGGCAGCCGCAGGAGGCCACCCGCCGCCGCGGCGAGGCCGCGCGTGGCCTCGGGCAGGCCGAAGGTGGCGTCCCGGGCCGCGACGACGAGGTCGCACGCGAGCACCGCCTCGAAGCCCCCCGCCAGCGCGTAGCCCTCCACGGCGGCGATGAGCGGCTTGTCGGTGGGGGTGCGGGCGATGCCCATGAGGCCGCGGTGCTTCACGCGGGTGCTCTCCCCGCGGACGAAGGCCTTCAGGTCCATCCCCGAGCAGAAGGTGCCGCCTGCCCCCGTGAGGATGCCGACTCGCAGGTCGGCCCGGGCGTCCAGCTCGTCGACGGCCGCGCACACCCCGTAGGAGAGGGCGCCGTCGATCGCGTTGCGGACCTCGGGCCGGTTGAGGGTGATCACCATTAACCCGTCGTCCACCTCGACGAGTACGGGCTCGGTCACGGCGTGGGCTCCTCGGGGTTCAACGGATCGTGAAGACGGGGATCGGGGTGCCGGCGCGGGTCTCGAACGCCAGCTGCACGGGCAGCCCGACCGAGGGCGCGACGTCCTCGGCGCACCGGCCGAGGACCCGGCCGCCCTCGGCCATGTCCACCGTCAGCAGGGTGTAGGGCACCTCGTCGCGCAGCCCGGCGTCGAACGCGTGGTGGCAGACGGTCCAGGAGTAGACCGTCCCCGCCCCGGACGCCGTGATGTGCTCGAGGGCGAACGAGTGGCAGGCGGGACACATCGTCTGCGGATAGTGCCGCACCCGGCCGCAGTCACCGCACTTCTGCAGGACCAGCCGCCCCTCGGCGGCACCGGCCCAGTAGGGCGCCGAAGTGAGATCGTCCACGGTCAGGCTCCTTCCAGGATCGCGACGGCGCCGTCGCCCATGTCGCCGTAGCCGGTCACGATGCCGACCCGGGCCCCCTCGACCTGCGTGGCCCCGCCGTCGCCGCGCAGCTGGCGGACCAGCTCCACGACGTGGTTCATCCCGAGCATGTGGCCCTGGGAGAGCAGGCCGCCGTGGGTGTTGGTGGGCAGCGCGCCGCCGTGGCGCAGCCTGCCGTCCTCGACGAACTTCCCGCCCTCGCCCTTCGCGCAGAAGCCGAGGTCCTCGAGCTGGCAGAGCACCACCCAGGTGAAGCAGTCGTAGATCTCGGCGACGTCGATGTCCGCGTGGGACACCTCCGCCATCCGGAAGGCGATCGGGGCGGCCTTGGCCACGCCGACCGACGTCATGTCCGGGCGCTGGGTGATCGCGCTGGGGGAGTCCGGGTGGCCCATCGCGCAGCCGCGCAGCACGACCGGGCGATGGCGCAGGTCTCGCGCCCGCTCGGGGGTGGTGACGATGTAGGCGGCCCCGCCGTCGCTCTCCAGGCTGCAGTCCAGCAGCCGGAACGGGTCGCTGATCATGCGGGACGCCTGGTGGTCCTCGACGGTGATGGGTTTGCGCATCACGGCGTTCTCGTTGTGCACGGCGTGCGAGCGGACGGCCACGGCGATCTCGGCGAGCTGGCGGCTGGTGGTGCCGTAGGTCTCCATGTGCCTGCGTGCCATCGGGGCGTAGAGCTGGGCGGGCGCGAGCGCGCCGACGGGGCGCTCGAACTCGGTGACGTAGTGGAACTGCGGCATCGAGTGGATGCGCACACCCGCCTTCGCCCCGTGGCTGACGTTGCGGCCCGCCGGGACGAGCACGGTCGTCGCGATCCCGGTGGCGACGGCGGCCGCCGCCATCTGGATCGCCCCGACCGCACTCGCGCCGCCGTGCGGGACCAGCCCCGAGAACCGCAGATCGCGCAGGCCGAGGTTGTGGACGTACTCCTCGGCGGGGGCGCCGGTGATCCCGACCGGGATGACGCCGTCGATGTCGGTGGGCTCGAGGCCCGCGTCCGCGATGGCGAGCATGGAGGCCCGCAGCTGCAGCTCCAGGGCGCTCTCGGTGGCCGACCGCGAGTACGCGGTCTCCCCGATCCCCGCGATCGCGGCGGTGCCGTTGAGGCCGTTGAGGGTCATGACCGTGCCTTCCCTTCGAGGAGCTCGGCCATCTGGCGCCGGTAGCGCACGGGGTCGAGCTCCAGGCCGTACCGGGCCGCGGACGGGTAGTGCCGCTGGAGGAACCGCTGCTCGCGGTCGATGTCCGCGTGCATGGCCGCGGGGTCCGGCAGCGTGACGTCCCCGCTCACCGCGGCGGCGACGAGGCGGGACTGGACGTCCATCATCGCGATGTTCGCGCCGCCGGAGACGTTGAAGAAGCCGACGAAGTACAGCCCCGGCCGGTCGGGGTGCACGACCCGCTTGTAGGCCTCGATCCGCCGGTCCACCACGGGCGAGTCCGCCTTCTGCAGGAACGGCAGGTCGATCTCGTAGCCGGTCGCCGCGATGATCGTGTCCACCTCGGCCGTGCTGCCGTCGGCAAACCGGACCGTGCGCCCGTCCACGCCCTCGATCCCCGGCCGGACGTCGATGCGCCCGTAGGACACGTGCGCCATATAGGTCGCGTTGCTGGCGGGATGGGTCCGCGTCTTCGGGGTGCGGAAGCCCCACTGCTCCGGACGGCCGTGGAAGATCCGGCTGACCCAGCGCATGACCTGCCGCTGGACCACCCAGGGCAGCCACGGCCGGTTGATCTTCGCCAGCACCCGGGCGGAGGGCACGCCCAGGATCATCCGCGGCATGATCAGCACCGGCGAGCGCGCCGAGCTCAACGTGCTCGCGGCGAACGGGACCAGGTCGGCGGCGACGTCCAGCCCGCTGTTGCCGACCCCCACCACCAGCACGCGCTCGCCCGTGAAGGGCTCCGGGTCCCGGTAGGAGTTCGAGTGCAGGTAGCGGCCGGTGAACTCGCCCGCCCAGGCGGGGTGCGCGGGCCGCCCCTGGTGGCCGCTGGCCACGACCACGACGTCGTACCGCTCCTCGGCGCCGTCCTCGGTCCGCACGGTCCAGCCACCACCCGCGGCGGGCTCGACGGCGTTCACCGGGGTGCGGAAGCGGATGCGCTCGCGCACCCCGAAGTGCTCCGCCGCGGCCTCCAGGTAGGACCGGACGTCCCCGTGGGCGGGGAACAGCGGGGCGTCGGCGGGGAAGGGGAACCCGTCGTAGGCCGTCGCGCTCGCCTCGGAGTTGATGTGCAGCGACGTGTAGGCGACGCTCAGGCCGTTGTCGTTGCCGTGCACCCAGAGGCCGCCGACGTACGATCCGGCCTCGTAGACGACCACCTCGTGCCCGTCCGCCAGCAGGTGGCGGGCGGCGCTGACCCCCGCGGCCCCCGCTCCGATCACGGCACACCGCTGGTGCCCCGGCCTCGTCATCGAGCGCCCCTCCGTCCGTCGAGTGATTCCAGAAATCGAATCACAATTCCTACACTCGACAACACTGCCCGACGGGCGGGTCACGGTCAAGGCGTCCGCGGGCGTATTGACCCTCCTCGACCGACCGGCCTACTGTCCAGTTCTCGGAGCGGTGTTCGTGTTCTCGAAGCGGGGGTGGCGGCGTGGAGCCCGTGGTGCTTCGGCCGGCGTCCCTCGTGCTGGTCGGGGCCTCCGAAAGGTCGCGCTGGAGCCGGGCGCTGCTGGCGAACCTGTCCCGGCACGGTTTCGCCGGGCCGGTCCACCTGGTGAACCGCGGTGGCACCGCGGTCGACGGACGCGCGGCCGCCCGCAGCTGCGCCGAGCTGGGCGCGCAGGCCGACCTCGGCGTGGTGATGGTCCCCGCGCCCGCCGTCCCCGACGCGGTCGCGGGTCTGGCCGACGCCGGTGCGCGGGCGGCGGTCGTGCTCACGTCGGGGTTCGCCGAGACCGGGCCGGACGGCGCCGCCCGGCAGGCGGAGCTCGTCCGGGCGGCCCGGGGTGCGGGCCTCACGGTGCTCGGGCCGAACAGCCTCGGCTTCCTCAACCTGCACGCGGGCGTGGTCGCGTGGGCGACCCCGATCGAGTTGCCCGCCCGCCGGGACGGGATCGCCCTGGTCTCGCAGAGCGGGGCGACCGCCTTCTTCCTCGCCGCGCTGGCCCAGCAGCAGGACGTGGGACTGAGCCACGTGGTCGCCACGGGCAACGAGGCGATGCTCGACCTCGGCACGGTGGTGCGGCACCTGGTCGACGATCCCGCCGTCCGGGTGGTGGCGGTGTTCGCCGAGACGGTGCGCGATCCCGCCCGCTTCCTCGACGCCGCGGAGGCGGCCCAGGCCGCCGGGAAGCCGCTCGTCGTGCTCAAGGTCGGCAGCAGCCCCGCGACGGCGCGCTCGGCGCTGGCCCACACCGGCGCCCTCGTCGGCGACGACCGGGTGTTCGACGGCGTGTGCGCGCGGCACGGGATCGTCCGGGTCCGGTCCCTGGAGGACCTGCTGACCACGGCGGACGTCCTGGCCCGGACCGGGCGGCTCGGCGCGGGCGGGCTGTGCGTCGTGTCCAACTCCGGGGGCGTCTGCGAGATCGCCGCCGACACCGCCGAGGCGC
This sequence comes from Pseudonocardia oceanicola, assembly GCF_047200735.1. Classification (NCBI taxonomy): domain Bacteria; kingdom Bacillati; phylum Actinomycetota; class Actinomycetes; order Pseudonocardiales; family Pseudonocardiaceae; genus Pseudonocardia; species Pseudonocardia oceanicola. The sequence continues at coordinate 38,390 of NZ_JBJZON010000017.1, read as the reverse complement.
TCGGCGTGCCGGTGCCCGAGATCCCGGCCGACACGGTGGACGCCGTCGTCGCGGCGCTCCCGGACTACGGGACCCCGCACAACCCGCTGGACCTCACCGGCGGCGTCGAACCCGCCGGCGCGGGCGACGCGGTGGCGGCGCTCGGGCGCAGCGGCGCCTACAGCGCCACGCTCGTCCCCTTCTATCCCGTCCCGGAGGGCACCGCGGGCCTCGCGGGCAGGCAGGACGAGCTGTACCGCCACCTCGCCCGCGGACTGGCGGAGGGCGGGGTCCCCGGCTTCCTGGTGAGCTACACCGCGGGCGGGATCGGTCCCGCCGGCCGGGCCTACGTGCGCGACGCGGAGCTGCCCTACCTCTCGTGCGGGCTCGACCGGGCACTGCGTGCCCTCGCCTGCGCCCGCGCGTGGTCGGCCGCGACACCGCGCACCCGCTCGCTCCCGGGGAGCACCCGGGTCGACGACCGCCCCCGGTCGGAGCGGGAGACGCTGGCGCTGCTCGGGCGTCACGGTGTCCCGGTGGTCCCGCAGACCCTCGCCACCACCCCGGACGAGGCCCTCGCCGCGGCCCGGGCGTCGGGCGGCCCGGTGGCGGTCAAGCTCGCCTCGCCGGACGTGGCCCACAAGTCGGACGTCGGGGGCGTGGTCCTCGGCGTCGACGGCGACGAGGAGGTGCGCGCGGCGTTCGCTCGGGTCACGGCCGCCGCCGGGCCCGGCGTTCGGGTGGAGGGCGCTCTGGTGTCCCCGATGCGGACCGGGGGCGTCGAGCTGTTCGTCGGCTGCTCGGTCGACCCGGTGTGGGGCCCGGTGCTCGCCCTCGGGCTCGGCGGGGTGCACGTGGAGGTGGCCGACGACGTCGTCCTGCGCCAGCTCCCGGTGGCCGCCGACGAGGTGGTGGACATGCTGCGCGCCCTGCGCGGCGCCGCCCTGCTCCGGGGTGCCCGCGGAGCGCCGCCCGCTGACCTGGGCGCGGTCGGCGCGGCCGTCGCCGCGCTCGGGGACCTGGCGCTGGCCCTCGGCCCGGAGCTCGCCGCCCTGGAGGTCAACCCGCTGCTGGTCGCGGGCTCGCGGGTCGAGGCGCTCGACGCCCTCGCCGTGTGGGAGCCGCTCAGCTGAGCCCGCCGAGGCGCTCCAGAGCCTCGCCGAGCTCCTCCTGCAGGCGGTACATCACCTCGGCGACGGTGGTCTCGCCGCGCACCGCGCCCACGGACTGGCCGACGGGGAAGGAGAACAGCCCGTCCGCCCGCGCGCGCACGACGCGCGCGTGCGCCTCGTTGTAGAGGACCCCCTGCAGCGGCGTCGGGAGCACGGCGGGGGCGCCGGGGGCCTCCCAGGCGTCGGACAGCGCGCTGCGGATCATCCGGACGGTCTTGCCGGTGCGTGCGCGCCCGCGGACCGTGCCCTCGGCGGGTGTCTCGATCACCCTCCGGCGCTCGAAGTCGTCGAGCTCGCTCTCCCGGGTGCCCAGCCACACCGTGCCCGTCCACACTCCCTGGGCGCCCATCGCCAGCGCGGCGGCGACCTGGCTGCCGTGCGTGATCCCGCCCGCCGCGACGACGGCCGCCCGGCCCGCCACGGCCGCCACGACGTCCGGCACCAGCACCATCGTGGTGATGTCCCCGGTGTGCCCGCCCGCCTCGGTGCCCTGCGCCACGACGAGGTCGACTCCCGCGGCGACGTGCTTCTCGGCGTGTCGGGCCCGCCCGCACAGCGCCCCGATCAGCCGGCCCTGCTCGTGTACCTGCGCCACGACGTCCGGCGGTGGCGTGCCGAGTGCGCTCGCCACCAGCCCGACCCGGGGATGGGTGAGCGCGATGTCCACCAGTCGCCGCGCGCCGTCCGGGGTCATGGCCCCGCGGCCCGCGGCCAGCTCGCGGCGGAGCCGGGTCCGCTCCTCGGGCGGCAACTCCGGCACCCCGTGCTCGGCCAGGATCGCGTCGAGGAAATCCCGGTGCTCCTGCGGGATCAGTCGCTCCAGCTCCTCCGGCGGTACGTCCGCCCGCGCGTCGTAGGTCGAGGGGACGAGCACGTCCACGCCGTACGGCCCATCTCCGGTGTGCTCGTCGATCCAGTCCAGCTCGCGCGCGAACTGCTCGGGGGTGAAGGTCGACCCGCCGAGCACCCCGAAGCCCCCCGCCCGGGTCACCCCGGCCACCACGTCCCGGCAGTGGGAGAAGGCGAAGATCGGGACCTCGCACCCCAGGGTCTCGCAGATCGCCGTGCGCACGTGTCGCCTCCACCGTTTCGTGTTCACGATTCCAGGTTCGACACTACGAAGCACACGGTGGGGTGTCCAGCCTCGACCTGCGGCGGTCGTGCCCCAGGGGGCATGGACGCCGAGGACACCGTGGAGATCCACGTCCGCCCACCTCAGCCTCGACACCATGCTCGCCGCGGTGGACCCGGACACGGTAGTTCTTCGACTGAGCCGACCGCCCGTCTGCGCGCGCGGACGGGCGGTCGGGGCCGCCGCTCAGGCCCGGAAGACCGTCACCGGGTCGGCGTAGCGCGTCCCGGGGACGTCGCGCAGGCGCTCGGCGTTCGCCCGGACCATCGGCAGGGCGGCGGCCAGCGCGGCGAGCTCGTCGGGGCCGATCCCGAGGGCGGCCTGTTCCAGCATCGCCAGCGCGCCCGCGCTCGGCTCCGGGAGCCCCGCTGGGGGAGCGGCGGCGGAGGGCCGGTCCAGCGGTGCGGGCGCGGGCTCGGGTCGGGCCAGGTGCCAGTCCGTCCGCTCCTGGTAGGAGGCGCCCACCCGGAGCACCGTCTCGTCGGCGAAGGCCGGCCCCACGAGCTGCAGGGCCAGCGGCAGACCGGTCGAGGAGAAGCCGGTCGGGACGGACAGGGCGGGATTGCCGAGGGCGTTCCAGTACGCGGTGAGGTAGGCCAGGTCGGTGCCCGCGAACAGCGACGCCACGTATCCGCCGGCGGCCTCCACCGGGGGAGCGGGGGCGGCGACGGTGGGCGAGGCCAGGACGTCCACCTCGGCGAACAGGGCGGCGACCGCCACCTGGCCCGCCCGCCGCACGCGCTGGGCCTGCACGTAGTCCGCGGCCGAGACGAAGGCCGCCATGCCGAGCCCCGCCCGGGTGGAGGCGAAGTAGTCCGCCCAGCGGTCCCGCAGGTCGGGGGCGTGGTACGCGGCCGCCTCGGCGATGATCGACACCGCGCACGCGGCAGTGACCTCGGAGTACAGCGGGAGCGTGACGGGGACGACCGTGGCCCCGCGCTCGCGCAGGACGTCGAGGGCGGCGTCGGTGAGCGCGTCCAGGCCGAGGTCGCGGGCGGCGCCGGAGACGGCGTGCAGCGGGTCGTAGCCGATGCGCAGCCCGGAGAGGTCGCCCGCGGCGGGCACGGCGAACGGCGGGCCGTCGACCGAGGTCGGGTCCGCGGCGTCGCGGCCCACGAGCACCCCGAGCAGCCGCGCGCAGTCCTCGGCGCTGCGCGCCATCGGCCCGACATGGTCGAGGCTGTAGCCGAGCGGGATGACGCCGGACTTCGGCACCCGGCCGTAGGTCGGCTTGAGGCCGGTGATCCCGCACAGCGCCGACGGCATGCGGACGCTGGCTCCGGTGTCGGTACCCAACGCCCCGAGGAACATCCCGGCCGCGACCCCGGAGCCCGAGCCGGAGCTGGACCCGCCGGCCCAGCGCGTCGGGTCCCACGGGTTGCGCGGGATCGGGAAGGGCTTCGTCGGGTCGGGATCGCCGAGGGCGAACTCCATCGTCGTCGTCTTCCCGACGACCACCGCGCCCGCCGCGCGCAGCCGCGCCGCGACGGCGGCGTCCCCGGCCCCCCAGGCGCGGTCCAGCACGAGGCTCTGCCCGGTGGTCTCGCCGTCCTCGGTCGTGATGATGTCCTTGATCCCGATCGGGACGCCCAGCAGGGGCGCCGCCGAACCGCGAGCCCGCGCCTCGTCCGCGGCCCGCGCGGCGGCGCGCGCCCGCTCGGGGAAGCGGGAGACGAACACGCCCAGCGTCGCGTCGTCGCGGTCCGCCGCGGCGAGGGCGGCCTCGGTGAGCTCGACGCTCGAGATCGCTCCGGTGTCCAGCAGGCGCAGGGCGTCGGACAGGGTGAGAGGGGAGTCGGCCATGCCGGAAGGGTGGGGGCGACCGGTTGCGCCGCGACATCGGCCCGGCTACGCGCCGGATGCGCGGGGTGAGCCGCCGGTCGCAACGCGCTGACCTGCGGTGACGGCGAGAGGTCGCGGGGGTTCCGCGGGGGCGGGGCGGCTATGGGCCGGTCCTGCGCTGCCGGGAGTGCAGCGTCATGCGCCGCCCGGCGGACCGGATGACGGCGACGTTGAACGTCTCGCCCGCCGGGTCGCGGAGCAGCTGCTCCATGATCATGATCGGTTCGCCGGGCCGCACCGCGAGCAGCTCGGCGTCGAACGCGTCCGCGACGCCGGCCTCGAAGAGGATCTCGGTGTCGTCGACGACGAGACCGGCATCGGCCAGCCGCACGTACCAGTCCGTGCGGAACGGCGTGCCCGCGACCGCGGCGGCCTCGGGCATCCGCACGTAGTCGGTGGCGACGACGACCGGGTCGTCCCCGACCGTCCCCACGTAGTCGACGCACAGCACCGGATCCCCGGGCTCGCGTCCGAGCAGCTCCGCGAGCCCGGCGGGCGCGGGGATCGTGGTCTCCTCCAGCACGTGGGAGCGGATCGCGCCGCCCAGCAGACTCGAGGGCGTGGGTCGCTCCACCCCGTGGTACTCGCGCAGCGACATGAGCGCGGGCAGGTCGAGGGTGACCGTGCCGCGGCCCTGGAGGCGGGCGACCAGGCCCTCGTCCCGGAGGAGCCCCAGGGCCTCCCGCACCGCGGTGCGGGAGGCGCCGTGGGACAGCATCAGCTCGCGCTCCGACGGCAGCTTGCGGCCGGTGGCCCCGGCCCGGACCATGCCCGCCCGCAGCAGGTCCCGCAGCCTGCGCACCCCGTGCGCCGTGCGGTCGCGGGGCGCGCGGCGCCCCCAGGCCAGTCGCTCGTGCCCGCGCCCCGGCGGCGTCCCGTCCATCGCACCCCCGCCGATACTGTAGTGTCCCGCGCCCCGCCTGCGGTCCGGTGTGGATGGTCGGACGATCAGCCGGGACCGGGGTAGGCCGCCGCGCCGACGGCGTGGATCTCGGGCAGGTCCTCGCGCAGGAGGAAGCCGGCCGCCGCGGCGTCGTCGGCGGCCGAGGCGAACCGCGCGACGAACTCGTCGCGACCACCGGGGTAGCGCTCGCTCAGCTCGGCGGGCTCGAAGGGCCGGGTCGTGCCGAACAGGAAAGCCATGGGGTCGGTGCCCGCGCCGAGGCCGGACAGGACCGCCATCGGGACGTCCACCCACGGGGTGCGGATGCCGCCCCGGGCGATGCCCGCCTCGTCGGTCACGAAGGCCGCCCCCGCGGGATCGACCTCGAGCGGCGGGGCGGCCGCGGGCGCTCGCCCGGTGCGCACCCACTCGTCGAGCGCGGCGACGGCGGCCTGCGCGACGTAGTGCATCTGCAGGCCGGAGTTGACCGGTGCGGACGTCGGTGCCATCCAGGGGAGGACGGCCGTGGCCGGGGCCGTGAGCCGGACGAGGTCGGCCGCGGTCGTGGCCTCGTCGTGCCGAGGCGAGGCGAGCAGCTGGTAGGTGTCGGCGTGGGCCGAGCCCGCGACCTCCCAGTACCGGAGGGTGGCCGAGTCCGGCTGCCGGGCCGCGTGGGCGCCCATCGCGAGCACGTCCGTCTCGGCCTGCAGGACCAGCACGGGGGCGGCGACGTCCGTGCGGAACCGGACCACGTCCGTCCGGAAGCCGGCGACGACGTCGTCGAACGCGCCCGCGGTGTCCCAGCCGTCGAGCGGGAACGCCCCCGCCGAGCGGCTGTGCACGAGGTAGCCGTCGAAGGGGGCGCCGCCCGGCGCGATCGCGTCGTAGTAGGTCGTCAGTGCCAGGGCGGACTGGGAGACCCCGGCGGCGATCAGCCGCTCCACCGGCAGGTCCCGGAGCGGACCGGCCCCGGCCCGGAGCAGCCGCCCGGCCTGGGTGAAGACGTCGTAGGCGTACGCGTCCCCCGGGTGGTGCAGCGCGCCGTACCGGTCGGGCGCGACCGCGGTGAGGTGGTCGCCCGCCACCAGGCCCCCGCCCTGGATCCCGGCGGCCTGCGCCGAGACGCCGACCCAGGCGTGCCCGGCGCGGCCGAGGTGGCGGTGCACCATCGACCACTCCGGTGCCATGTCGGCCCCGGCGGTCACGTTGATCCACTCGACGACCACCGTCCCGCTGAACCGGTCGGCCTCGGCCGGCCTGCGGACCACGAGGCGGGTCGTGTAGTCCGCCTCCCCGGCGGGCTCGACCTCCCACGTGCCGTCCGGCGATCGCTCGCCGACGAGCCGGTGGCCGGTGGCCCGCCCGATGAGGAACCACTCCTCCTCGACGAAGCCCGGGGGGAGCGGGCGCGGTTGGTCGAGGGGTCCCAACACGGCCGTCCCCTCGACGGGGCTCGCCGTCGGACCTTGTTCAACATCGACCATGACAAGCCTCCGGATCGCGTCGGTGCAGGCGGAGAACGCCCACGAACGATGACAGATCGGGTGACTCGTGTCACGTGTCGGTCCAAGGTGCCGGTCCACGGTGCGGTCAGAGGGTCAGCACGGCCCGCCCGCGGACCTCGCCACGTTCCAGGGCGTCGAGGACGGCCACGGCGTCGTCGAGCGGATGGCGGGTCACGGTCGGGACGACGGTGCCGGAGGCGGCGAGGCCGAGCACCTCGTCGAACTCGGTGCGGCTGCCGGAGAAGGTGCGCTCGGTGACCGAGACGCCGCGGGGGAAGCGGCTCCCGGCGCCGCAGTGCAGGGTGAGCTCGCCCTCGGACATGCCGGTGACCCGGACCGCGCCGAAGGGGGCCACGGTGGCGGCGGCCAGCTCCAGGGTGGCCGCGGCGCCGACGAAGTCGAGGACGACGTCCACGCCGGCCCCACCGGTGAGCTCGAGGATCCGGCCCGCCACGTCCGGGGCGTCGGCGGCCAGCGTGTGGTGGGCGAGGTCGGCGACGGCGGCGAGTGCCGCGGGATTGAGGTCCACGGCCACCACGGTGGCGGCGGTCGTGGCGCGCAGCACGGCGACGGCGGTGGAGCCGAGCCCGCCCACCCCGACGACGAGCGCGACGGCACCCGGGCTCAGGTGGGGCTGGGCGGCGCGGATCGAGCTGTACGGGGTGAGGACGGCGTCGGCGAGCACGGCGGCCACCGCAGGATCGAGGCCGTCGGCGCCGGCGAGCGCGGACTCGGGCACCGACACCAGGTCGGCCATCCCGCCGGGCGCGCTCACCCCGGGGGTCGGCGGGGTCACCGTCCGACCGCCGGTGCCGACGCACGCCTGCCGGCGTCCGGCGACGCAGGCGGGGCAGCGTCCGCAGGCCCACATCGGGTAGACGGCGACGGGGGTGCCGTGCGCCCAGGGCGAGCCGTCGGGCGCCGCCTCGACCGTCCCGGCGATCTCGTGGCCGAGGACGAGGCCGGAGACCGCGCGGTGATCGTGTCCTCGGCGGATGTGCACGTCGGTCTGGCAGACCCCGGCCGCCCGCACCCGTACCAGCACCCGGTCCGGGCTCGGCACGGGCTCGGGCACCTCCTCGATGACGACCTGTCCCGGTCCCCTGTACACCACCGCGCGCATGCCGTGCTCCTTCCGGCCTCCCCCGGCCCACGCGGGGTGGCGGTGACACGCTACCGGCCATATGACAGAATTGCTGACGAAGGCATCGAAAATGTCCAATGATTTGGGGGCCATGTGGACGACGGTGGCGCGGGTGTGGATCTCGGGCCGCGGATCCTGCTGATCCCGCTGGGCAGGCCGGAGACGCTGTTCGGGCTCGGGCCGATCCACGCGACGCTCGACCGGGCCGAGATCCCGATGGCGACGGGTCCGTGGCTGGCCGGACCCGGTGGCCGCCCCTCTGCGGCGGGCCTCGGCGTGCTGGTCGACGACGCGTTCGGCCAGGCGATCCTCAGCCCGCGGGGGCTCGACGGGTGGTCGGTCACCACGGAGCTGTCCCTCGACATCGCCGCCCCGCTGCCCACCGACGGTCGGGAGGTGCTCGCCACCGGCGAGCCGGTGATGCTCGACGACGGCGGCGGCCTCGCCCGCGGCCGGGTCACCGCCGCGGACGGGAGGGTGCTCGCGATCGGCACCACCTGGCACCGCTACGTCCCGGGGGTGCCCGCCTCCGTCCTGGAGCCCGCACCGCCGCCGCCCGTCGCCCCCCGAGGGGCCGATCTCGCCGATCTCCTCGCCGTCGAGCCGTGCGCCGAGCTGGTGCTGCCCGTCCGGCCCGACCTGGCCAACCCGTCCGAGGTGGTGCACGGCGGCATCCTCGCCACCCTGGTGATGATGCTGGGCGAACGCGAGTGGGCGGGCTCGGACCTGGCGCTCGCCGCGGTGAACGTGCGTTACCTGCGGCCCGCCGTGGGTGTGGTGACGTTCCGGACCGTCGTCGAGCACGCCGGGCGGTCCCTGGCCCTGGTCCGGGTCGAGGCGCGCACCGCCACCGGCAAGCTCTGCGCCGCCGGGACAGTCACCGGCCGCACGTCCGTGGCGGCGACCCCAGCCCGGTAGCGGGAGGGGGTGGAACACCGTCAGGGGCCCGCCGCGGTGTCGTAGTGCATGGTGAACCGGATCCGGTCGCCGCGGATCCGGCGGCGGAGGTAGATGGTGGGGACGAGCGCCGGGTCGACGTTGACGCCCTCCCGCAGCATCACCGCACCGCCCGGTGGGAGATCGAGCCGGGCCGCGTCCTCGCGGCCCGCGACGGTCGCGGCGAGCGAGCGCCACGAGTGGCGCAGCCGCAGGTCGTGGTCCTCCTCCAGGATCTGGTAGTCGGTTCTGGCGGTGATCAGCCCCCGCAGCCCGATCTGGACGACCGACGTCGGGTCGGTGAGGACGAGCAGGGGCCAGAAGTACTCGTTCCAGGCGGTGACGAACAGCAGGATCGCCAGCGCCGCGAGTGGGCCTCGCAGCGAGGGCACGACGACGGTCCGTGGTGTGTTCCAGTGCGAGCGTCCGTCCATCCGAGCGGCGTCGAGCAGCTCGCGGGGGAAGTACCGTCTGTGCTGGCGCAGGAGGACCGCGAGCGGGGCGGTCATCTGCGGGACGATCACCCCGGTCAGGGTGTTGAGCCAGCCCAGGTCGGACAGGCCGTGAGGTACATCCAGGCGATCGGCACCAGGCTGAACACCGTGATCGGCGCGAGGACGATGTGGCCCCCGGTGGTGCCTGCGCGGAACCGGCGTGGGGCGGGTCTAGTCATCGTGGAAGCTCCAGCGGTCCATGAGCCACACCGCGCCCCAGGCGACCAGCCCGAACCCGAGGAAGAAGAGCACGCTCGCGGCGGAGGCGAACCCGATGTCGAAGGAGCCGAACGCGGTCTCGTAGAGGAGGTAGTAGAGGTTCGTGGTCGAGTCGCCCGGCCCGCCCCCGGTCAGGGTCTGGATCGTCGGGAACTCAGCTGGGTGGCGGAGAGGATGGTGAGCGTGGTCAGGAAGAGCAGGGTGGGGGAGAGCAGCGGGAGGGTGATCCGCCGGGTGATCTGCCGTTCCGTGGCTCCGTCGGACTGGTCTGCTCCCGGCTCGGTGAGGGTGGTGCGGAGGTGGTCGATCGCCTCGTCGGGCACGCCGTGCCCCACGAGCGAGGACCGGGCGCCCCCGTGCTCGGCGGCGAGCACGCGCAGCAGCGCGGCCATGGACTCGGGACGGGCGCCACGCAGCGTCTCGTCCGTGGGATCGGCGGCACCGGACTGCGGCGGCACCGCGGCGAAACGACCGTCCGCAGGCCCAGTGCGGCGAGTTGGGGGTCGCGGCGAAGTGCGTCGCGTCGGAGCGGAACAGCCGCCCCCATCGAGTCCGGGCCCCGTCGGCGGGGTAGCCGCCGACGTCGCGCAGGGTGTCGGTGGCACCGACCGTGAGCCGGCGGGAGGGGGACGAGAGGGTCACGCCCATATTCATCTAGATGAGAGTGACGCGGTCCCCCTCGATCGGGTGAACGATGCTCGACGGCGAGTGGCCTGGATGAGACGGGAAGCCGCGAGGGCCGGGACCGCACTGCGGTCCCGGCCCCCGCCGGCTCGGACCGCTCAGCCGAGGCGCTCCCGCACCTGGGCGAGCGCGGCCGCGATGCCCTGGTCCACCGCCCCCACGACGGCCTCGGACAGCAGGGCGGAGCCGACCATGCCGTCGGAGATCCCCACCGGCGCGACCGAGGCGACGACCGTGCGCACGTGGCTGAACCGGTCGAAGCCGACCTTGCCGTGGTAAGCCCCGGTGCCGGAGTTCCCGACTCCGCCGAAGGACGCGCCCGGGGCGAAGGCGTGAACGATGCCGTCGTTGCGGGTGACGCCCCCGCTGGCCGTGTGGCGCAGGAAGCGGGCGAAGTCGTCGCCCTCCTCGCCGTACCAGTAGGCGCCCAGCGGCGCCGGGCCCGCGTTGACGTGGTCGATGACCTCCGCCACGTCGTCGTAGAGGTACACCGGCAGCACCGGCCCGAAGATCTCCTCGCTGCTGATCCGCGCCTCCGCGGGCACGTCGGTGAGGATCGTCGGGGGTACGAAGCGTCCGGCCGCGGGGGACGCGGGCACGGCCTCGATCCGGCGGGCGCCGCGGGCGACCGCATCGTCGACCAGGCCGGTCACCCGCTGGTGGTTCCGGTCGTCGACGATGGCCACCGCCGAGGGCGCACTCGCGCCGTCGGGGTAGGGCTGGGCCATCTCGGCGCGCAGCAGCTCCACGAACCGCTCGCCGTGTGCGCGCGGCACGAACACGTAGTCCGGACACAGGCAGATCTGGCCGCCGTTGAGCAGCCGGGTGCCCGCGATCCGGTGCGCGGCCAGCTCGAGATCGGCGTCCCCGGCCACGACCACCGGGTTCTTGCCGCCGAGCTCCAGGGTCACCGGCGTCAGGTTGCGGGCGGCGGCGATCGCCACCTCGCGCCCGATGGCGGGCGACCCGGTGAAGATCAGGTGGTCGAACGGCAGGGCGGAGAAGTCCCGGGCGGTCTGCAGGTCGCCGCCGACCACCACGACCTCGTCCTCGGTGAAGTGCCGCGCGACCGCGTCGGCCAGGACCTTCGCCGTGCGGACGTGCAGGTCCGGGAACTTGATCATGACGCGGTTGCCCGCGGCGAGTGCGGCGAGGGCCGGTTGGAAGGTCAGGATCACCGGGAAGTTCCAGGCCCCGATCACCCCGACGACGCCGAGCGGGCGCTTCTCGAGCCTGCCGACGGACCCGGGGGCATCGGGCAGCGGCTCCGGGGCCATCCAGGTCTCGAGGTTGGCCCGGATGTCCTCGGCGTCGGGCAGCCAGGCCATGACCTCGAAGGACTTCGACAGGGCGGTCGGGCGACCGCCGTAGTCGAGGTCGAGCGCGGTCGCCATGTCGTCCGCGGACTCCAGGACGGCGGCGAGCAGGCGGTCGATGCGGTTGCGGCGCACCTCGGCGCTGGGGGACCCCTCGGCGACGAAGGCGGCGCGCTGCGCGTCGAGCACGCGGCGGAGCTCCTCGGCCGGGACGTTGGGGGCGACGGGGGCGTCGTCGACGACGGTCATGGCGTGTCCTCCGGTCGGTGTGGATCAGTGCTCGTGGACGATGACGCCGCGCACGTTGGCGCCGCCCAGCAGGTCGTCGATGCCCTCGTTGACCTGGTCGAGCGAGTAGGTCTTCGTGATGAGGCCGTCGAGTTCGAGCCGACCGGCCCGGTAGAGGTCGAGGAGCAGCGGGATGTCCGCGGTCGGGTTGCAGTCACCGAGCAGCGAACCCTTGATCGACTTGCCGAACAGCGTGAGCAGCGACCCGGGGAGCTTGACGCTGTCGGCGTCGAGGCGGTTCACGCCGGTGAGCACCACGGTGCCGCCCTTGCCGGTCGCGTGGAAGGCACCGGTGACGATCTCCTCCTCGACCAGGCCTGCCGTCACGATCGTCGTGTCCGCGCCGTTGCCGTTGGTCATCGAACGGGCGATCTCGCCCGCCTCCTCGATCGTGCCGACGGCGTGCGTGGCGCCGAGCTCCAGCGCCTTCTCCCGCTTGTTCGACAGCGGGTCGACGGCGATCAGGTTCAGTGCCCCGGCGTACCGGGCGCCCTGCACCGCGTTGATCCCGATGCCGCCGATCCCGGACACGATCACCGTCTCGCCCGCCTGGACGTCGGCGGTGTGGACCGCCGAGCCCCAGCCGGTCGGGACGCCGCAGCCGACGAGGGCGGCCTTGTCCAGCGGCAGGTCCTTCGCCACCGGGACGACGGAGTTCTCGTGCACCACGTTGTACTGGCTGAACGTGCCGAGCATGCACATCGAGCCGTAGGTGCCCGCCGTGCCGGTCAGCGGCCAGCGGTCGCCCGGCAGGTACCCCTCGAGGATCGTCGCGCCCATGTCGCAGATCGCCTGGCGGCCCGTCGCGCACCAGCGGCAGTGGCCGCAGGAGGGGAGGAAGGAGCAGACGATGTGGTCGCCGGCCTTCACCCGCGTCACGCCGGCGCCGACCTCCTCGACGACCCCGGCGCCCTCGTGGCCCAGGACCATCGGCAGCCGCGCGGGCAGCTCGCCGTGGGCGATGTGCACGTCCGACCGGCAGATCCCCGAGTGCGTGTAGCGGACCAGTACCTCGTGCTCCGCGGGCCCCGAGAGCTCGAGCTCCTCGATCTCGAGCTTGCCCGGCTCGTGCACCACGGCGGCCTTCGTTCTCATCCGGCTCCTCCTCGCATCGTCGGAAAGAAGGCGGAGACGACGCCGGGACCCGGCAGTCGATCTTCCGCCGTCCGAGCGTCCCACCGAGGCCGCGGCCGGAGTGTCCAACTTGTTCGACACCCCGACCGGCGGACCTCAGGGGGCGAGGTGCAGCGCGCGGATGCGGTTGTACAGGGTGGACCTGCTGATCCCCAGCCTGCGTGCGGCCTCCTGCTTGTTCCCGCCGCATCCGCGCAGGGTGGCGAGCAGGAGCTCGGCCTCGGCCCGGTCACGCGGGTCCTCCGGACCGTCGACGCCGCGATGGGAGGAGGGCAGGTCGGCGGGCACGATGTCCCCGACCGACCGCACCACGGCGAGGTGCTCCACGATCCGCCGCAGCTCGGTCAGGTTCCCCGGCCAGCGCTGGGCCGCGAGCAGGCGGAGCGTCGCGGGGGTGAGCCGGGCCCGGCCCATGGACAGCAGCATCGCCTCGGCGAGGCCCGGGATGTCGTGGCGCCGCAGCCGCAGCGGGGTCAGCCCCACCTGCTCGACGCACGCCGACCGCAGCGCGGGGGCGACCGCCTCCGCGTCCGGCACCGCGGTCAGCACGACCGGGACCCGCGTGCCCCGCAGCTCCTCGGCAAGCAGCCCGGACAGCCGAGCCGAGAGCAGGTGGACGTTCTCGACGAGCACCCCGTCGACGCCCGCGGCGCGCAGGTGCCGCCGCAGGTCGAACCACCAGGTGTGCTCGCGGGCCGGGAGCGCGTGCAGGGCGTCGGCCTCGACGCGGCCGGGCCCGAGCAGGGCGCGTGCCTCGGTCGTGCGGCCGGTGCCGGTCTCACCGGTGACCAGCAGCGGCCAGGAGCGGACCGCCCGGGACGAGGGGGACGACGGCGCCTCCAGGACGATCTCGACCAACGCGCCGGTCACGCCGTCGGGCACCGTCCCGAGGAGCCGGGCCTCCCGCCCGGAGGCCAGGGCGACGCGCCGCTCGCGGGACGGCCCCGCGACCAGCTCGCCCGCGAACTGTTGGACCGCCACGTGGTCGGCGGGGCCCAGCAGGTCGACGGCGGCGCGGCTGGAGACCACCACCCCGTCGGCCACGGCGACGAGCGCGGGCTCCCGTCGAGGTCCGAACGTGCGGGTCCGGCGGTCGAACTCGGCCATCAGCCGCTGGTGGGAGCGCGACGAGCCCGCCTCGACCGCCCGCTCGATGTCTCGCGCCGCCCGCCGGACCAGCGCGGCGAACACCGGGTGGTCGTCGCTCGCCCGGGTGCTGATGTTCAGCACACCCTCCAGCCGGCGGGTCAACGGGTTGACGATCGGGTGCCCGACGCAGCTGAAGTCCCGGAACGTCTGGAAGTAGTGCTCGGGCCCGCGGACGGCGAGGCCCTGCCGCAGCTCGACGGTGGTGCCGAGGCAGGTCGTGCCCGTCGTGTCCTCGCCGAACCGCATGCCCACGGTGGCGCCGATCCGCTCCACCGCGGCGGCCAGGGCGGGCTCCCCGCACCGCACGTCCACGATGCGGGCGACCTGGTCTGCCAGCAGGATGCCGCTCTGCGCGCCCGCCAGGTCGTCCTGCAGGGTGGACAGGACCGGCTCGGCGGCCCGGTTGAGCAGCCGGGACCGGTCCACCGCGGCGTAGTCCTCGCGTGGTGCGGCGTCGGCCCGCAGTCCGCTGCGCCCGACGCGTCGCCACGACGAGGCGATGACCTGCCGCTCGGGCACATCGTCGCGGCACGTCGTTCCCTCGCCGTGGCGGGTCACGTCACGCGCACCCGGTCGGCGTGGCCTCCCCGAGGAGGTCGGTGAGCGGCGGTGCGTCGGCCGTGAAGCCCGCACCGCGGTACCAGGACGCCTCGCGGTCGACCTGGCGCGCGGCCACGCCCGCCAGGAGCGTGCCCGCCTGCGCCGCGGTCGACGGTCTGCGGGCCAGCTCCGAGTACCGGCGCGCCGTCTCCTCCTTGAGCCAGCGGGTCCGCTCCTCCACGGCGGCGAGCGGAAGCGCGCCCGCATCCGGGGCGGGCCCGTCCGCGACCTGCTCGGGCAGGGACGGGGAGCCCTCGCCCGCCAGCCTCGCGAACTCCTCGAGCAGGCTCCGGTACTCGTGGTAATCGAGCACCGCCAGCCGGTACTCGTGCTCGTGCGAGTCGATCACCAGGCCGAGGGCGGCGTCGATGAGCATGACCTGCTCGCGGGCGAACCGCGCGTCGGCGGGCAACTCGGGCACCACCGAGTCCGCGATCCGCCGCCGGATGGCCGTGAGCTGCTGGGTCACCGTGGGGATCATCGTCAGGCTCCCGTCACCAGGCGGTTGAGCTCGCGGCAGAAGAAGGCCCCGAGACCCGGGTAGATCGTGTTGTACATGACGTCGAGCTGGGTCATCCGCAGGTCCGCGTTGCGCGTCGCGGTGGCCATCAGCGACACGACGGACCAGTAGAGGTTGTAGACCATGTAGTAGTCGAGGCGGTCGCGGTCCACCGCCAGCCCCGAGCGGCGTTCGTACTCCGCGATGAAGGGCTCCTGCTCGATCAGCCCGGCGTTCAGGAACTCGCCGGACTCGCCGGGTGAGCCCCAGGCGGGGAGCATGGCGTACGCGAGGTCGGAGTGGCGGTCGCCGAGGTAGCAGAGCTCCCAGTCGATGACGGCTCGAATCTCTCCGGTGGTCTCGTCGAAGAGGAAGTTGCCGTTGCGGTAGTCGCCGTGGAGCAGGGAGACGCGGTCGACGACGGGGCGGTGGCGCCAGAGCCACCCGCGGGTCATCGTCAGGGTGGGGTGGGGCTCGGCGGCGTCCTCGTCCCACGCCCGGTCCCAGAAGGCGAGCCGCCAGTCGATCGCGTCGGTCGTGCCGTCCCGCGGGACGTCGAAGCCGGGCAGCTCCGTGCCACGCCACTCGTGAGAGTGGAGCGTGGCCAGGTGGCCCACGAACTGCGGGGCCAGCTCCGCGGCGAGCCGGGGTCCGTAGACGGTGCCCAGGCCGGTGGCGAGCGGCACCCCGTCCGTCGGCGCGGGCACCCCTGCCACGAACTCGGTGACCATGGCGGGGGCGTCGAAGTGCTCCGGGTCCAGGGCCAGCCAGCGCGGCTCCGGCACGGGCAGGACCGAGCGGACCGCGCCGAGCATCGAGAACTCGCGCTCGACGTCGGTCTCGCAGCACGCCCCGTGGGACTTGATCCGCAGCACGAGGCGCTCCCGTTCACCCCCGCGCACGAGACTGAACGAGTACCCCTCGTTCGCCCCGCCCCCGGACAGCTGGCGCACGTCGGCGACCTCGAAGTCGCCGTCGAGCTGCGTGCCGAGGAACGCCGTGAGGCGGTCGGCCGCGACGGTCGGGGTGAGGCCGGTGCGGTCGCCCGCACCACGCTCGCGGCGCCTCCCACGTTCGTCGAGGATCGTCCGCAGGTTTCCCTCCATCGGTCGGGCCTCGCCCGGGGGGCGGTCGTGGTCTGCGTCGACCGTGCTCGTCATGACACTCCTACGGATCAGGGAGGACGGGGCTCAATTCCCGGAGGCGAGCGCGTCGAGGACCTTGCGCGCCTCGGCGGCCATCCCGGGGACGAACTCCGCGATGGTGATCAACTCGGTGATGGCGCTCGCGACCTGGCCGGTCATGACCAGGCTGTGCTCGGTGTCGCCCTCGGTCTGGGCCCGCTGCATGGACTCGATCTTGCGGCGGATCGCCTCGGTCGGGTCGCCGGGCGCGGCGTGCTCCAGCAGGGCGGTGGAGGCCTCGTTGCGCAGGCCGCGGCACGGTCCGTACACACCGTCGAACGCCACGTCGTCGCCCTCGCGGGCGGCGAGCAGCGCCTCGAGGTAGCGAGGGTGCCAGTCCGTGTTGTCGGTCGACAGGATGAACCGGGTGCCCAGGGCCACGCCGTCGGCGCCCATGGCCAATGCCGCCGCGAGCGTGCGGCCGTCCCGTGCGCCGCCGGTGAGCAGCACCGGCACGTCGACGGCCTCGGTGATCGACGGTACGACGACGAAGGTGTGCATCCGGCTGGCGGGGGCGTGCCCGCCCATCTCGAAGCCCGCGGCGAGGACGACGTCGACCCCCGCCTCCGCGGACTTCACGGCCTGCCGGGTCGAGCCCACCTTGTGCTGGTGGAGCATTCCGGCGTCTTTGATCATCCGGATGTACGGCCCGGGGAAGCCTGCCGACGTGGTGAGCACCGTCAGCTTGGCGGCGAGGCCCGCATCCGCCTCGCGGGCGGCGAGCACCTCGCGGATGTAGACGTCGGTGAACTCGACGACCTCGCCCGCGGCGTCGACCCCGACCGGGATGTTCACCGCGAACTGCCGGTCGGTGAGCGAGGCGCACTCCTCGATGTGGTCCCGGAAGGTCCGGGCGCCGGCGCGCAGGTCCTCGGGCATGCCCGGCATGCTCACCGTGCCGAGCCCACCCGCGTTCGACACCGCCGCGGCGATCTTCGGGGTGCGGAAGGGCCCGAGGCCCTCCTGGACGATGGGGTGCTCGATCCCGAGGAGCCGGGTGTAGCGGGTGCTCAGCGGTGCGGTCACGACTTCTCCTTCGACGAGGCGGTGACGACGCCGTCGAGCTCGCCACTGTCGATCCGGTCCCGCAGCACGAACTTCTGGATCTTTCCGGTCGGGGTCATGGGCAGGGTGTCCACGAAGTACCAGTGGCTCGGCGCCTTGAAACCGGTGATCCGCTCCCGGCAGAACGCCTTCAGCTCCTCCGCCGACGGCGGTGCGGTCGGGTCGGCGGGGACCACCACGGCGCCCACCTGCTCACCCCAGTGGGCGTCCGGCACCCCGATGACGGCGACGTCCGCCACACCAGGATGTGAGGCGAGCGTGTCCTCGACCTCGCGCGGGTAGATGTTCTCCCCGCCGCGGATGATCATGTCCTTCAACCGGCCGGTGATCCTCAGGTACCCGCGCGCGTCCATGGTTCCCAGGTCACCGGAGTGCAGCCAGCCGTCCTCGAAGACGTCGGCGGTCTCCTCGGGCTGCTCGAAATACCCCACCATCGTCTGGTAGCCCCGCGCGCAGATCTCTCCGCGCGTCCCGATCGGGACCACCTTGCCGGTCGCCGGGTCCACGATGCGCACGTCCACCAACGGCAGCGGCCTGCCAATGGTGCTCGACTGGTCCTCGGGGGAGTCGTCGAGCGCGGTCTGGGTGATCACGCCGTGCAGCTCGGTCTGGCCGAAGACGATCGTGAACCGGCAGTCGAGCGTCTCCTTCGTACGGACGACGAGCTCCGCGGGCACGAACGAGGCGCCGGACATGACCGTCTGCAGGCTGCTCACGTCGCGGTTCGGCAGGTCGGGGTGCCCGAGTACCGCGGTGAGCATGGTGGGGACCAGCAGCGTGATCGTGCCGCGGTAGGTCTCGATGAGCTCGAGGACCTGACCCGCGTCGAAGCCGGGCATCAGGACGTAGGTGCCCGCGACGGAGAACGTGCCGATCTCGGTGAGCGCTCCGCCGCCGATGTGGAACATCGGCATCGCGTTCACCCACACGGCACCGTCGGTGGCCCCGGCCCCCCGCGCGACGAGCCGCGACGCGTTCAGGACACCGCGGTGGTGCAGCAGTGCCCCCTTCGGGAAGCCGGTCGTGCCCGAGGTGTACTGGATCTGGACGGGGTCGTCCGGGCACACCGTGGGCAGCTCGTGGTCACCGGTCGCCGACGCGAGGAACTCGTCCCAGTCCGCGAAGCTGATGGCCTCGCGCAGGTCGGGGGTGGCGGCGCGGGCCTCGCGCACGGTGGCCGTCATGTCGACGCCCCGGTACTCCGATGCGTGGACGATGCCCGCGGCGCGGGATCGCTGCAGCACGTACTCGAGCTCCATACGCCGGTTCGCGGGGTTGACGGTGACCAGGATGAGGCCCGCGAGGCTCGCACCCTGCTGCAGCAGCACCCACTCGGCGCAGTTGGGGGCCCAGATCGCGAGCCGCTCGCCGGGGGAGAACCGGGCCAGCAGGGCCTGCGCGACCCGCTCGGCCGTCGCGAGCAGCTCGGCGTAGGTCCAGCTACGCCTGCGCGTGGGGTCGGGGTCGGCGTCGACCAACGCGACGCGGTCGGGATGGTCGGCCGCGCACTTGCGGAGGAGGTCGCCGAGCGTCATCTCCCAGAGCTCGTCGGCGTTCTCGGTGGCGGTCCACGAGGACAGCCCGGTCGACAGGGACATCATCGGCTCCAGTGTTCGGGTGGCTGGTCGGGGTTACGGTGCGGGGGCGGGCTGCCCCGCAGGGGTGACGACGAGCGAGATCTCGAACGGGTAGCCGGTCAGCGGTGCGCGGAGTGCGTCCGCGGTCTCGGCGTCCGACACGGTGACGACGGCCCGCGGTCGGGAGCCGCTCTCGTCGAGCCGGACCTCGCCGCCGGCGGTGTGCTCGCGCACGACGCGACCGATCTCGGTCAGCAGCGCGCGCGTGCGGAGGGCGGGTTTCGCGATCTTGCCGACCGGGGTCGTCGGCAGCCGGTCGAGCACGACGATCTCGACCGGCACGGCCGCCCGTTCCCCGATGTGGGCCCGGCAGTGGGCCAGCAGGTCCTCGGGCGTGGCCTCGGCGCCCTCACGCAGCTGCACGAAGGCCATCGGGAGCTCGCCCTTGGACCGGTCCGGCCTACCCACCGCGGCGGCGAGGTGCACCTGGGGATGGCGGACCAGGGTGTCCTCGATCTCTCCGGGGTCGATGTTGTGCCCGCCCCGGATGATCAGGTCCTTCGCTCGGCCGAAGATCCAGACGTAGCCGTCTTCGTCGACCGAGCCCAGATCGCCGGTGTTGCCCCAGCGCCATCCCGCGGGCAGGTCGGCGGGCACGCCGGAGGGGAAGTACCCGCCGTCGAGCGCCGGGTCGAGGTAGCCCGCCATCGCCGTGGGGGTGGCGGTCAGCAGCACCCCGCGCTCGCCGACGGCGCAGTCCCGCACCCACCGCCCGTCGTCGTCGAGCTCCACGGCCTTGACCCGGACGAACGGCAGGGGTCGTCCGGCGGAGCCGACCCGCGGTCGCCGCCCGTCGTCGAAGTGTCCGGTCGTGGTGCCGTGCAGCTCCGTCATGCCCCAGTTCTCGCGGAGCCAGATCCCGAACCGGTCGTGGAAGCGTTCGAGGACCTCCGTCGAGATCGGCGAGCCGCCCACGTGGAAGTCGCGGATGCGACACCCCTGCGAGTCGCCCTGCCCGTGCAGCAGCGCGGTGACGGTCGTGGGGGTGGTCAGCAGGCTCGTCACGCGATAGCGCCGCGAGACGTCCCAGAACTGCGCGACCGCCCGGGTCGACCGGAAGCCCTCGCGGGTCAGCGTGAGCAGGGTGCCGCCGAACAGCAGCGTCCGCAGGCCGAGCGAGACGGCGCCGCCGCAGTGGAAGTTCGGCATGCCGTGCAGGGTGACCGTGTCGGGCTCGTTGCCCATGAGCCCGCCGACGTTCCAGGCGACCGTCAGCTGGCCCGCCTGCGACATGCGCACCAGCTTCGGGGCGCCGGTGGTACCGCCGGTGGGCATGACGAGCGCGTCGCGGCCGGGGTCGTCGTCCGGGGTGAAGGTGAGCCCGCGTCCCGCGAACGGGCGCACCGCGGCGGTGAGGTCCCGGTGCGAGCCCGGCTCGTCGACGGTGAGCACGCGCCGCAGCGTCGGGATCGCCCGGTGCAGGGCGTCCGCGCCGCCCTTGTCCGCGAGGATCTCGGCGGTCGTGACCAGGATCGTCGCGGCGGCCCGGTTCAGGATCGTGGTCAGGGCGGCGGTCTCCAGGAAGGGGTTGACCGGGACGGCCCGGCCCGCGGTCTGCGCGCCCCACAGGGCGATCAAACCCTCGGGGACCATCGGCAGCAGCAGCCCGACCACGCTGTCCGCGCCCGCGACGGCGTGGAACAGGCTCGCCGTGCCCTCGATGCCGGCCACCAGCTCGCCGCGGGTGACCACGCGCACGGGGGTCAGCAGGTCCGGCGGCTCGATCAGGAGCACGGCCCGGTGATCCGGGTCCTCCGCCGCGGTGGCGCGGAGGCAGTCGAGGATGGTGTCCGCGGGTCGCAGCTGCGCCGGGGCGAGCCGCTCGATCTCGGCGACGTCCGCCGGGCCGCGGATACGGCGGCGGACCAGGGTCCGCTCAGGCAATCGAGATCCCGCCGTTCACGCTGATGACCTGTCCGGTGATGCGGCGGGACAGCGGAGAGGCCAGGAAGAGGATCGCCGCGGCCAGGTCGTCCGGCTCGGTGAGACCGAGTCCGGCCCGCTTGACGATCCGGTCGAAGATTTTCTTGCTGAACTCCTGGGACATCGCGCGCTCGTAGGACGCCGTCTTGACGATCAGCGACGGGGTCAGCACGTTGACCCGGATCCCGTCGTTCTTGGCCTCGAGGGCGAGGGTCCGGCAGAACGTGATGATGGCGGCCATCGCCGCCCCGATGCCGGTCTCGCCCGGCGTGGGGACCTTCTCCGCGTCGCTCGCGATGCTGATGATCGAACCGGCGCCCGCGGCCCGCATGACGGGCAGCACAGCCCGCGTCATCAGCAGCGACCCCACGGACTGCTCCACGAGCACCGACCGCAGGTCCGCGAGGGACATCTCGTGCAGCAGCGTGGGCTGGTACGGCGCGACGGTCGAGTTGACCAGCACGTCGATCCCGCCGAGCCGCCGGGCGGCCGCGTCCGCGGCCTCCTGCGCGCCCTCGGGCTCGTTGAGGTCCGCCGACACGAACTCGACCTGGGCCTCCGCCGCGACGGCCTGCACCGCGTCGACGGCCGCCTTGCCGCGCACCTCGTTGCGGCCGACGAGCACGAGCCGTCGGCAGCCGTTGTCGGCGAAGGCGATCGCCGTGGCCAGGCCGACACCCGAGGTGCCGCCGGCGATCACGACCGACTGGTCGGCGAAGTCGAAACGCATGTCCAGGCTCATGGTGTCCTTCCCGAGAGCGTGCGGCACCGCGCAGTGCCGTGCTGGACGAGGGCCGCACCGGGGCGCCAGGCGTCAGCATCGACACGAGATGTGGGTCACCGTCATGTTTGGTCAGACCGTAAACCCAAACTTGGACAGATCGCAACCGTCGAGGTGGATTTCTGTCCAAGGGGATCGTCGGTGGAGTCGACGGATCCGGCGTCCGGGGCCCCGCCGCCACCGGGACGAGCGTCACCGGCAGCGCGGTCATCCGGGGCTGGCCGGTGTAGCGGTCGAAGTGGAGGTCCGCCGCCGACGAGCCTGCTCGGGCTGCTGCCCTCCACCCGGGGATCCACACCGTCGTCGGTGCCGCCGTGTCCGAAGGCCATGGACACCACACCGGGCTGCAGGTGTGGGTCCGCCGTGATGACCACCCGGGTGCGCGCGGGACCGAAGCGCAGGGCGATCTCCGATGGGCCCGGGTCGTCGCCCGCCCGCAGCAGGCGGGCGACGTCGAGAGCCACGTTCCCGTTGCCGATCACCACGGCCCGCGCGGCCTCGGTGGGGACCCGGACGTCCCCGGCGTCGGGGTGGCCCGTGTACCACCGGACGACCTCGCCCGCGGGGTGGCTCCCCGGCAGGTCCTCACCCGGGATGCCCAGCCCGGGGGCCTCGCCCGTGACCCTGGGGTCGCGCGGGGCCGCTCAGACCACGGCGGGCTCGACGACCGCCGCGGACGACCGCGACCGGACGAGGAGCCGTGCCGCCACGGCTCCCGCGAGGCAGAGCAGCAGAGCGAGGGTGCAGGTGGTCCAGACGCCGAACGTGGAGCCCTCCAGCGCGACGGCGACCAGCGGTGCGAAGCCGGCGATCAGGGCCGCGACCTGCATGCCGAGCGAACCCGCGGTGTAGCGGACCGACGGGGGCAGCGCCTCGGCCACGAAGGCCGGGAAGATGCCGTTGACGCACGCGTGGCCGAGCCCGGCGACCGCCAACAGCGCCACGAAGATCAGCCCGACGCTCCCGCTGCGCAGGGCGAGGAAGTACGCCACGAGCAGAAGGCCCTCGACCACCAGCCCGGCCGACAACAGCGTCGTGCGGCCGATCCGGTCCGAGAGCGCGCCCCACACCGGGTTCATCACCACGACGAGGAACGTCGCCGCGGTGACCACCCACAGGATCGTCGGCTTGTCGATGCCGGCCTGCGTGGTGGCATAGCTGAGGCTGTAGACCGTCAGCAGGTACCAGACGGACATCATCCCCGCCATCACGGCGATGATGCCGAGGACCGCGCCGGGGTGGGAGGTGAGGGTCGTGCGGATCGGGTTGCGGACCGGGGCCTCGGCGCGGGCGCGGGTGAAGTCCGGGGTCTCCTCGAGGCCGTAGCGGATCAGGGCGCCGATCAGCACGATCAGGGCGCTGGCCAGGAACGGGACCCGCCATCCCCACGACGCGAACGCGGCGTCCGACGTCGTTGCCGTCAGCACCGCGAACACGACCGTGGCCAGCACCGTGCCCGCCTGGGCGCCCGCGGTGGAGAAGCTGCCGTAGAAGCCGCGCCGGCGTTCGGGGGCGTGCTCGACGGCGATGAGGACCGCCCCGCCGAGCTCACCGCCGACTGCCAGGCCCTGCAGCAGCCGCAGGACCACCAGCAGGACCGGAGCGACCCATCCGATCGAGGCGTAGGTCGGCAGGAGGCCGATCAGGACCGTGGCGGCCCCCATCACGACGATCGTGAGCATGACGGCGGTGCGCCGCCCGTGCCGGTCGCCGATCCAGCCGAAGAGCAGCCCGCCGAGGGGGCGGACCACATATCCGCTGGCGAAGGTGGCGAAGGAGAGGATCAACGCGACCGACGGGGCCACGTCGCGGAAGAACAGGGTGTTGAAGACGAGCGCGGCGGCCGTTCCGTACGCGACGAGGTCGTAGTACTCGACCACGGAGCCGAGGAACGCGGCCGCCGCCGCGCGGCGCGGAGCGTGGTGGGTGGAGGCGACGGGTTCGGGGCCCCGGACGTCGACGGCCGGGGGGTGCTCAAGGGACAAGGGGGCTCCAGGTGTCTGCACCGAGGTGAGATGTGGGTCACCGCAAGTTCGGTCAGACCGTAAGCTGAGCTTGGACAGATGACAAGACTCAGTGCGAGTTGCTGTCCAAAGAGTCTCGGCTGCTCGGC
The DNA here is from genome assembly GCF_047200735.1 of Pseudonocardia oceanicola. Lineage (NCBI taxonomy): Bacteria > Bacillati > Actinomycetota > Actinomycetes > Pseudonocardiales > Pseudonocardiaceae > Pseudonocardia > Pseudonocardia oceanicola. The sequence goes on along the minus strand of NZ_JBJZON010000017.1, from coordinate 14,711 downwards.
GGGGCCGACTCGACGACGATCTCGTGGAAGCGCAGGTGGGCGGCGGCGGACCACTGCGCGCGGCGGTCGCGGAACCGCTGGGCCGCCGCGCGTCCCACCCACTCCGGCTGAAGCGCTGCGGGGAGCTGCGGGTCCCGCCGCATGAACCGCTGCTGCAGGTTCAGCAGCTCCAGGTAGGCGGTCAGGATCTCGTCGGGCGTCTCGGGTTCCGGGCGCGCGGCGTCCTGCTCGAGGAACCGGCGGTAGGCGGCGTCGAGCTCGGTCAGGTCCCAGGCCCTGGCCACGAGCTCGGCCTCCGGGACACCGAGGTCGACGGCATGGCCGATCATCGCGAGCGAGGTCTGCTCGAGCCCGAGCTCGGAGATGAGCCGGGTGAGCCCGTCCACCCGCTCGGTGTGCGGGGTGATCCACACACCCGCCGTCGGGTTGCCGAAGCCGAGCCAGTTCAGGCCGCCGTACAGGCGCTTGCGCGTGGTCCGGCGGTCCTGGGGGACGTTGACGTGCAGGACCAGCCAGCGCCCGTCCCAGTCCCGGTCGTCGGCGAGGAAGGCGGCCGAGCGGCGCAGGCCCTCGTCGACGAGGGCGCGGCCGCGGGTGTCGAGGATCCACCGGACCGCGCGACCGTCCCGGACGCGGGAGAGCCAGCCGCTGCGCGTCGACCGGGCCAGCAGCTGGCGGCAGGCGTGGTCCTCGACGCCGAGCGTGGCGAAGACCCGCAGCAGCGCGTTGGTCCACGCCCCGCCCGGCTCCTCGCTCACGAGCTCGCCCGCGACGGTGAGCAGGAGGGATCGCGCGCTCGGCGGCGCCAGCGGGGGCGCGGCGGGGTCGGCGACCGTGTCGACTCGTCGGGCGTGCGTCACGGGTCCATCGTTGCTGAGACGGGGCATCGGTCGGAGTCCGGGGCTGCGTGGCACGCCGCAATCTTGTACGCTTCGAGTGTCTGGTTACCCAGACGTGTCAAAGTTAGAGGAGCTCCGATGCCCGAATCGGTTGCCCTGCAACGCTTGCGTGCCGCTGCTCGTGATCCACGGGAGTATGTCGCGCAGTGGCGGGCCCACCACCCCGACCAGCTCGTCGTCGGCGTCATGCCGATGAACTTCCCGCGCGAGATCGCCCTCGCCGCCGGGATCCTCCCGGTCTACGTGCAGGACGACCAGCGCCCCGTCGCCGAGGGGCGGGCATACCTGCCCGAGTTCTACTGCGGGTACACGCGCAACCTCGCCGACCAGGCCGCGACCGGGCGCCTGGACCATTACGACGCGCTGCTGCTGGCGGACCACTGCATCCAGCTGCTCGGCGCGTCCGACGTGGCCCGCGCGATCAGCGACAAGACCGTGTTCTTCGGGATGCTGATCAGCTCGTTGAGCGACGCGTGGGCGCCGACCAAGATCGCCGAGATGATGTGGCAGTTCCGCGCCGAGTTCGAGAAGCTCGCGGGCCGGCCGATCGAGGACGCGGCGCTGGTCGAGGCCATCGAGGCGTACAACGCCGACCGCGACCTGCTGCGCCGGGTGTTCGACGAGCGGGCCGCGGGAGACACCACCTGGTCGCCGGTCGACCTCCAGGACATGGTCGTGTCCGCGCAGGTCATGGACCCGGTGGAGCACCGCGAACTGCTGGTCGAGGCGCTGGCGGACGCGCCGCGCCGCGAGCGGGACGACCGGGTGCGCGTCCACCTGTCCGGGCACCTGTGCCACGCCCCGCGCCGCGAGCTGCTGGAGGTGATCGAGGAGGTCGGCGCCGTGGTCGTCGACGACGACCTCTGGTCGGGCAGGCGTTACCTGCAGACCTCTGTCCCGTTCGCCGCCGGGGACGACCCGATGGACGCGATCGGCCGCTGGTACGCCCAGCGCAACGTCGACCTGCCCTGTCCGACGCGCGTCCAGCACGACGTCGACTGGGACGGCTGGATCATCGACGCGACCAAGCGCAGCGGGGCCGAGGTCGTCGTGCACCTGATGCCCAAGTTCTGCGAGCCCCACATGCTGTTCTACCCGGAGCTGCGCAAGGCCCTCGACGCCGCCGACATCCCGCAGCTGCTCGTGGAGACCGAGCACGAGGGCATCCCGCTCGAAGCCCTGCGCACCCGGCTGGAGGCGCTCGTCGAGCGCGCCCTCCGGCACCGCCCCGCCTACGCGTGACCTCGCCTGATCGGAGACCTCATGCACCCCACCGCTCCGGCCCCCGAACCCCGTACCGAGCGACTCGCCGCCACCCGCGAGGGCGGCAAGATGATCGCGGACTACTGGGAGGACCTGTTCGTCGCGCGTGAGTCCGGGCGCAAGATCGTCTGGTACAACGGCGGCGCGCTCAACCCGATCTTCCAGGCCGCGGGCCTGGCGTGGTGCCACGGCGAGGCGTTCGCGGCGCGGCTCGCCGCGCAGCGGCTCGAGGGGCCCGCCCAGCTCGCGGGCGCCGAGTACGGCTACAACGCCGAGCTCTGCTCCTACTCCCGCACCCACCTCGGCTGCGCGGTGCTCACGCTCCAGGGCAGCGAGGAGCCCGACAGCGGCGTCGTCGGCCTGCACGACCGCCAGGACCTCGCGTCGAAGCTGCCCGCGCCGGACCTTTTCGTGAACAACTACGCGGGCTGCAGCACGGGCCAGCAGTGGGACGAGGTCTCGTTCCGGGTGTTCGGCAAGAACGTGCCGATCTTCAACGTCTCCCACCCCTTCCTGTGGGGCAACCGGCCCGACGCGGGCTACCTGACCGGGTCGGAGTGGGACGAGGCCTCGCGCTACGTCCGTGACCAGCTCGTCGAGCTGATCGACTTCCTCGAGGTCCAGACCGGGAACAAGTTCGACTACGACGCGCTCAGCGAGTCGATGACCTACATCAAGCGGGCGGGCGAGCTGCGCAAGGAGGGTCTCGAGCTGTGCAAGGCGACGCCGTCGCCCGCCACGTTCTGGGACTGGATCTCCGCCATCGCGCCGATCAACTTCCTGCCCGGCAACCAGGCGCTGGTCGACTACTTCCAGCACGTCAAGGACGAGATCCAGCACCGGCTGGACAACGGCGTGTCCGCCGTCCGGGACGAGAAGTACCGCCTGTACTTCGACGGCATCATGAACTGGAACAAGCTCGGGTTCCTGTCCCGCAAGTTCGCCGAGCACGGGGTGGCGGTGCTGGCCGGGCGCTACATCACCAACGCGTTCTGGCAGGAGCCCCAGCTGATCGACACCTCCGACCCGCTGCTCGGCATGGCCCAGCACTACCTGCTGTGCCCCACCAACCACGGGTCGAAGACGCTGGACTACCTGACCCTGCGGGACTGCGAGGAGTACGGGATGGACGGGATCGTCTTCCACTCCACCCGCACCTGCCGGGCGTTCACCGGGCCGCAGCGGCTGCTCGCCAAGTCCGCGCGGGACAACCTCGGGATCCCGTCGATCTTCTTCGAGGGCGACGTCGCGGACGCCGCCTTCTACAAGGAGGAGATCCTCGACAGCAGGCTGGTGGCCATGCTCGAGGCCATCGACGTGGCGCGCGAGCGTGGCGACCACCGCCGCGCGGGTCACGGCGCCGAGGTGGCGTGGCCGGCATGACCGGCGGGCGCCACCAGGGCGCCTACCTGGGCGTCGACCTGGGCTCGACGACGGCGAAGGCCGTCGTCGTGGACGGCGCGGGGGAGATCCTCGCGTCGGCGGTCGTCACGATGGGAGCGGTCTCGCGCGCGGGGATGCAACGCGCGGTCGACCAGGCGCTGGAGCAGGCGGGCCTGACCGAGTCCGACCTCGACGCCACGGTCTCGACGGGATACGGGCGCAGGCTGGTGTCCTTCGCGGGCCGCACCTACACCGAGATCACCTGCCACGCGCGCGGGACCGCGGAGATGGTGCCGGGCGTACGGCTGGTGATCGACGTCGGTGGCCAGGACTCCAAGGCGATCACCGTGGGCGACGACGGCCTGGTCCGGGACTTCGCCATGAACGACCGGTGCGCGAGCGGCACCGGGCGGTTCTACGAGGTGCTCGCCCGCGCCGTCGATGTGTCGATCGACGAGCTCGGCGAGCTCGCGATGCGCGGCTCGGACGACCTCGAGGTCAGCAGCATGTGCGCCACGTTCGCCGAGACGGAGATCGTGTCGATGCTCGCCGAGGACAAGGACGTCGCGGACATCGCGTCGTCGGTCCACCGGGCCATCGCGGCCCGGACCCTGGCCCTCGTGGCGCAGGTCGGCAGGCACACCCCGGTGGTGCTGACCGGGGGAGTGGCACGCAACCCCGCGGCCGTGCACTTCCTGAGCCGGGCGTTGGACGCCGAGGTGACGGTGCCGGCCCACCCGCAGATCACGGGCGCGTTCGGGGCGGCCCTCCTGGCCCGGGACGCCGACCGCAAGCGCAAGGTCGCCGAGGACGTGGCCGGTGCGGACCAGATCTTCCCGCGTCCGCGCGGACACGTCCACACCGGGCCGGACTGCACCGGGTGCGACGGGTCCCTCGCCGCGGGTCCGGTCGACCTGGGGATCCCCGTGCGGCACTGACCTGCGCGAATGGCGGCGGAGGGGCTGGTCGGACCGGCCCCTCCGCCGCGTCTCGCATCGGGTCAGCCCACGCCGTCGGTCGGGACCGGCGGGACGAGCCTGCCCAGCTCGGGGAGCCCGTCGGCGGGTGAGCCGGCGGCCGCCGCGTCGCAGGCGGCACGGTAGGGGGCGACCTGCGCACCGTCGGTCCCGACCGCCTGGTCCAGGAAGTAGGCCAGGGTGCGGTAGAGCTGTGCGGCGTTCGGATGCAGGTTGACGTCGTGGCCCGCATCCGGGACCACGGCTGCGCGCAGACACGACGCCGAGTTGTGCGCCGGCGCCTCCCACTCGCGGAAGGCCGTGGCCTTCGCTTCCAGGGCTTGGGGACCGTCGTCGGTGGTCGCCGTCGTGGCGCAGTAGCGGGCATCCGCACCACAGGTCAGGGTGTCGTACTCGCCGTTCACGACGAACGTCGGCACCGTCTTGTTCTTGATGGTGCCGTCGTACTGCGGCGGCGGGAACGACGCGAACTCCTCGGCGGTGACGGTGCTCGCGAGCTCGTCGTCCTTCGCGATCGCGCCGGGATCGGCGGCCTCGAGGTGGTAGAGCTCGGGGATGGCACGCGTCCCGGGACGCGGCTGCAGGTAGCCGGGGTCCACCGCCCAGGGCTCGCCGGCCGTGGTCGGGACGGCCGCGGCAGGCAGGGTGGTCGCGACGAGGTGCGACGCGTTGAGGGCGTTCGTCCGGTCGGTGTACCCGGTGGAGATCGTCGCGTCGACGTCGTTGTGCAGGGCCGCCTCGTACCACGCGATCGCCGACCCGTAGGAGTGGCCGATCGTCGCGACGCTCCGGAACGGGATGCCGCCGATGCCGCCCGCACGCAACGCGCCGACGATCTGGTGCACGGTCTCGGCGTGGTTCGCCAGCGTGGTGAGGACGCTGAGCGGATGGGCGCTGCGGCCGGACCCCAGCCGGTCGATGTTCAGGGTCGCGTAGCCGTCCTGGATGAGGCTGTCGACGGCCGAGTACCGCTCCGGCTGGTACGGGAAGTCCCAGTACGGCGTTCCGTAGGTGATGCCGTGCAGCAGCACGAGAACCGTCGGCGCGTGGCCGGCGCGAGCGGCCTGCAGTGTCTTCTCGGTCATGCACAGCTCGCCGTGAATCGACGACGGCACCGACGGCTGGGACAGGTCGAGCTGGGCGAGGGCGGGTACCGACGTGCGGGACACCGGCTGGACGACGGGCACCTGGACGGGGATCTGGCCGACGAACGGACAGCTCTTCCCCGGCGCCGCGGTGGGTGTGCCGTAGTCGCGCAGGCTGCCGGACGAACCGAGGTCACCCGGGGCCGGGGCCGGCGGGGTGAGCGCGTTCGCCGCCGACGTCACCCCGCCCACCAGTGTCAGCGCGACGAGCGCGACGATCGCGCCCCGCAGTCGTCTTCTCATGATTCTCCTTCGTTGCGTCCACCGGCGACCGCAGGGCGGACACCTGCATCGACAACGAGGAGAAGGCGTGCGCGGATGTGCTTTTCACCCGATGGTGACCCATTCTGGAATTCATTTCCGGGAATGCCGAAGACGCTTTCCGGGGAATCCTCCGGAAAGCGCTGGGGCGGGGTGGGGCCGGCCCGGTCAGGCCTCCCGGGCCCGGTCGCGGAGCATGAACTTCTGCACCTTCCCGGTGGCGGTCATCGGGAGCTCGTCGACCAGGAGCAGCTTCTCGGGCAGCTTCTGCATCGCGATCCCGCGCTCGCGGAGCGCGGACGTGATGTCCTCGAGCGTCGGCCGCTCCCCGGGCTTCGGCACGACGACCGCACAGGCCTTCTCACCGAGCCGCTCGTCGGGGTAGGCCACGACCGCGACCTGGGAGACCGCCGGGTGCGCGGCCACGTAGCCCTCCACCTCGGCGGCGCTGATGTTGGTCCCGCCGCGGATGATGATGTCCTTGAGCCGCCCGGTCACCCGCAGGTAGCCCTGCTCGTCGAGCCGGCCGAGATCTCCGGTGTGGTGCCTGCCGCGCGCGTCGATGGTGGCGGCGGTGCGCTCCGGGTCCCGCCAGTAGCCGAGGACGGCACCCGGGCCCCAGTAGCAGATCTCGCCCTCCTCGCCGGGGGCCGCGTCGGTGCCGTCGGGGCCGACCAGGGTGATCTGCACGCCCTCGAGCGCGGGGGTGCCGTCCGAGCCCGCGCGGCGTTCGAGCGGGTCGCCGTCGTGGCAGCACGTCCCGGCGAGGATCTCCGAGGCGCCGTAGAGCGGCATGAGCAGGCCGCCCGAGAAGGCCTCGTCGAACTCGACCGCCAGCGCCTCCGGGATCGGCGCGCCCGCGCAGAGCCAGAACCGCATCGACGACAGGTCGCGGTCGGAGGTGCGCGCGGCGTCCAGGGCCATCCGCACGAACGGGGTGGCCGTGGCGGTGGCCGTGCACCGGTACTCCTCGATGCGCCGCAGACCCTCGTTCGGCTCCCAGACGTCGAGCAGGTGGGTCTCGGCGCCGACGGTCAGCGGCACCAGGATCCCGACCACGAGCCCGGTCGCGTGGGCGACCGGTGAGGGCATGAAGACCACGTCCTCGGGCCGGGTGCGGAACACGTCGCGCGCCAGACCCCGCCCCGAGTAGTCCGCGGTGTTCCAGGTGTGCACGCAGCCCTTGGCCGTGGACTCCGTGCCCGAGGTGTAGACGATCAGGTGCGGCGCGTCGGGGTCCGGGTGGGGGCCGAGCTCGGCCTGGTCGGTCTCGGTGGCGCAGGCGTCGTCGAACGCGAGCTCGCCGTCGCCGGCGGAGCCGCGGGCGATCACCAGCGTCTCGAGCGCCGGGATCTCCTGCCGCAGGGAGCGGAACATGGCGGCGTGGTCGTGGCCGCGGAACTCCCCGGTGGTGATCGCCGCGACGGCGCCGGAGTTGCGCAGCACGTGCGCGACCTCGGTCTGCCGGTACACGGTCATGATCGGGACCAGCACCGCGCCGATCCGGGCGATCGCCAGGTAGCCGACCACGAACTCGGTCCAGTTCGGCAGCTGCACGGCCACCCGGTCGCCCGCCCGCACCCCGCGCCGCAGCAGCGCCGCGCCGAGCCCGTGGGCGCGCCTGCGCACCGTGGCGTAGTCGAGCTCGAGGGTGCCGTCCGAGACGAACCGCCGGGTCGGGGTCTCGGCCGCCCAGTGGTCGAGGAGGGCCGCGGCCGAGCCGTCCCGCCACCAGCCGCGTTCGCGGAACAGGCGGATCGAGTCGTCGTCGTAGCGGTCGTGGACCGTCGGGGGGGCGTTCTCGACGGCGGTGTCGGGGCTGGTCATCGTCGTCTCCGCTTCGCTGCGCACGGTCGTCGTGACCGAGGCCTCGACGGTACCGGGAACCTGTCGCCCTTATCAATGGTCAGACCGAAGCCGTACGATGGGTGCGTGCATCCCCGGATCCATGCCGCCGCGGCGCCGGATCGCCCCGCGATCGTGCTCGCCGACACCGCCGAGCAGGTCACGTGGGCGGAGGTCGAGAAGCGCAGCGCCGCCCTCGCCTCCTGGTTCCGCGCACGCGGACTGCGTCCCGGGGCGGTCGTGCTGCTCGCGCTGGGCAACGACGTCCGCTGGGCCGAGATCGCGTGGGCCTGCTGGCGCAGTGGCCTCGTGCTCGCCCCGGTGAACGTCCATCTCGGGGCCGCCGAGCTCCGCCCGCTCGTCGAGGACGCCGCCCCCGCGGCCGTCGTCGCGTCGCCGGAGACCGTCGACGCCGTCCGGGCGGCCACGCCCGGGGGCGCGGCCCTGCTCGTGGTCGGGCGGGACTACGACGAGGCGGTCGCGGGCACGCCCACGGACCCCGACCTGCCGGACACGATGGGTGGGCGGCTCCTGTTCAGCAGCGGGACCACCGGCCGCCCCAAGCCCTTCCGCGAGGACCCTCCCGGGGTGCCGCCGAGCGAGGTCCCGCTGCGCTACGCCGCGATGATGCGGGACCTCGGCATGCTGCCCGGGCCGGGTGAGCCGCCACCCGTCCTGTTCAGCCCCGGTCCGTCGTACCACACGGCGCCGATGGGCTTCCTGCACGCGGTGCACCAGCTGGGCGGTACCGTCGTCACGACCCGGCGGTTCGACGCCGAGGGCGCGCTCGCCGCCATCGAGCGGTTCGGTGTCACCCACAGCCTGTGGGTCCCGACCATGTTCGTCCGCCTGCTCCGCCTGCCCGAACCCGTCCGCGGGCGCTACGACCTGCACACCCATCGGGTCGCCGTGCACGGCGCCGCGCCCTGTCCGCCCGCGGTCAAGCGGGCGCTGATGGACTGGTGGGGCCCGATCGTGCACGAGTACTACGGCTCGTCGGAGGGCTACGGCCGCACGTCGATCGGCCCGCGGGAGTGGCTCGCCCACCCGGGCTCGGTCGGCACGCCGAAGGGCGGCACGGTCCGGATCGCCGACGAGCGCGGCCGGGACCTGCCCGTCGGGGAGACGGGGCGGGTCTGGCTGGTGCGCCCGGACGCTCCCGAGCCGGAGCGGGACCGCGAGGGGGCCGCGGACCTCGAGGCCGCGCCGGGCTGGGGGTGGGCGGGCGATCTCGGCCACGTCGACGCCGACGGCTACCTCTACCTGACCGGCCGCCGCGGGCAGACGATCATCACCGGCGGGGTCAACGTGTACCCGCGCGAGATCGAGGACCTGCTCGCCCTGCACCCGGCGGTGGCCGACGTCGCGGTGCTCGGCGTCCCCGACGAGGAGTTCGGCGAGCAGGTCCGGGCCGTCGTCGCACCGCTGGGGACACCCGCACCCGGCCTGGCGCAGGAGCTGGTCGCCTACTGCCGGGAGCGGCTGGCGCACTACAAGTGCCCCCGCGCGGTCGACCTCGTCGACCGGGTCCCCCGCAGCGACGCGGGCAAGATCCTCCTCGGCGAGCTGCGGCGGGCCTACGAGTCCTGACCGGGCCCCTCGGCACGGCCGACGCGGGCGACCGCGCGGACCACGGCCGTGTCCCCGTCGGCCACGCCCAGCTCCGGCCGCGCGAGCGGTTCCCCGTCCTCCTCGGTCAGCGCGACGACCTCGCCGTGCAGCCGCAGCAGGGCGCCGAGCCGCACGGAACCCGGAACCGGACCTCGAGCTCCCGCAGGTGCTCCACCACGCACCAGTCGCTGAGCCAGGCGGCGACCAGCCCCGCCTGGAACTGGCCCTTGGCGATGACGTCGTCGAAGCCGGCCCGGGCGGCGGAGGCCTGGTCGTGGTGCAGCGGGTCGAGGTCCCCGCCCGCCCCGGCGAACCGGACGATGTCGGTCCGCGTCACGGGGCCGAGCTCGCGGGCAGGCAGCCGGTCGCCCGCGCCCACGGCGACCGGTGGCCGGATCGGTGTGCACGGGTCCGTGGTGGGCGTCGCGCGCCCTGTGGCGACGCCGACTAGCTTTGGTCTGACCGATAGCATATTATCGGTCCAGTCGACGAAGGAGGATCCATGGATCTCGCAGACTCCCCGGAGGAGGCGGAGTTCCGGGGCCGCGTGCGGGCCTGGCTCGCGGAGGCGCTGCCCACCCTCCCGTGGCCGGAGCCCGTCGAGCTGGCCGAGAAGCTCCCGTTCTGGCGGCAGTGGCAGCGGCTGCTGTTCGAGGGCGGGTACGCCGGGATGTCGTGGCCGCGGGAGTACGGCGGCCAGGGGGCGGACGCGAAGATCCGCGCGGTGTTCACCGACGAGGCGGACCGGGCCGGAGCGCCCGAGCGGCTGAACACCGTCGGCGAGGACTTCGCCGGTCCCACGATCATCGCGTTCGGCACCGACGAGCAGAAGCAGCGCTTCCTGCGCCCCATCCTCACCGGGGACGAGCTGTGGTGTCAGCTGTTCTCGGAGCCGGACTCCGGGTCGGACCTGGCCTCGCTGCGCACCAGGGCGGTCAAGGTCGACGGCGGGTGGCGGATCTCCGGCCAGAAGATCTGGACCAGCCGGGCGCACCTGGCGACCAACGCCATCCTGCTCGCCCGCACGGGCGGGTCGGACCTGCCGCGGCACAAGGGCATCACCTATTTCCTGCTGCCCCTGGCGAGCGAGGGCGTGACGATCCGCCCGCTGGCCCACATGCTGGGCGAGGCCGAGTTCAACGAGGTGTTCCTCGACGAGGTGTTCGTCCCGGACGAGCTGGTCCTGGGCGAGGTGAACGGCGGCTGGCGGGTCGCCATGGCCACGCTCGGGTTCGAGCGGGTCGGTATCGCGACCGGCCGGGTCAACACCAAGCGGGCGGTCGACGACATCGTCGACCAGATCCGCGGGATGGCGGACGTGTCGGGGGTGCCGCTGGGCGCGGATGCGACCGTGCGGCGGAAGGTCGCCGACCTGTACGGGCGCGCCCTGGTGCACCAGGCCATCGGCCAGCGGGTGCTCACCATCGCCGCGGACGGCGGGCCGCCCGGGCCGGTGACCTCGATCGGCAAGCTGTACTTCTGCCCGTTGGTCGAGGACCTCGCGGACTTCCGGCAGTCGCTGTCCCCTCTGGGCGGCCAGCTCGCCCCCGAGGAGCAGTCCCCGGCGGAGAGCCGGTGGCAGCGGCTGGCCTACCAGGCCCGCGGCACCGCGATCGCGGGTGGCTCGACCTTCATCCAGCGCAACATCGTGGCCGAGCGGATGCTCGGCATGCCCAGGAGCTGAGCATGACCACCACCTCCGCATCGCCCACCGCGGGCGCCTACGTCTGGGAGCCCGGGCCGGAGTACCGGGAGGGCGCCCGGGTCGCCCGGTTCGCCCGCGCCCACGGCGTCGACGGGATCGACGCGCTGCGTGCCCGGTCCGTCGCCGACGTCTCCTGGTACTGGGACGCCGTCGTCACGGACCTGGGACTGCCCTTCTCCCGGCCCTACACCCGGGTCCTCGACCTGTCGCGGGGTGTGGCGGACCCCGACTGGTTCGTCGGCGGCGAGCTCAACGTCGCCGACGCGTGCCTGACGCGCTGGGCGTCCGACCCGGCGACCCGGGACCGCACCGCCGTCGTGCACGAGGCCGAGGACGGCGGCACGGACCGGCTGAGCTTCGCCGAGCTCGACGACCGCGCGCGGCGGGCCGCCACGGGCCTGCGCGCGCTCGGCGTCGGCCGCGGGGACGCGGTGGCGCTCTACCTGCCGATGGTCGCCGAGGCCGTCGTCGCGTTCTACGCCGCGGCCCGGCTCGGCGCCGTGCTGGTGCCGCTGTTCTCCGGCTTCGCGGCGGGCGCCATCGCCTCCCGGCTGCAGGACGCCGAGGTGCGGGCCGTCGTCGTCGCCGAGTCGACGGTCCGCCGGGGCCGCACGGTCTCGATGCTGCCGCAGGTGCGCGAGGCCGTGGCGCAGACTCCGTCGGTCCGGGACGTCGTCGTCGTCGGAACCCCCGGGGCGGGGGAGACGGCGTGGTCGGACCTGCTCGCGCACGAGCCCGTCGCGGGCCCGGCCGAGCCGATGGCCGCGACCGACACGCTGTTGCTGGCCTACACCTCCGGGACCACCGGGAAGCCCAAGGGCGCGGTGCACACCCACGCCGGCTTCCTGGTGAAGACCGCGTCGGAGGTGGCGTACTCGTTCGACCTCGGCCCGGGCGGCGTGTTCTGCTGGATCACCGACATGGGCTGGATCATGGGCCCGCTGTCGATCGTGGGCACGCACGCGAACGGCGGTGCGCTCGTGCTGTACGAGGGCTCGCCGGACGTCCCGGACCTGACTCGGCTCTGGCGGCTCGTCGAGCGGCACCGGGTGACCATGCTCGGAGTGTCGCCGACCCTCATCCGCACCGTCCGCGGCGTGGACCCCGCGTCCGTCGCCCGCTTCGACCTGTCCTCGGTGCACACGCTCGGGTCGACCGGCGAGCCCTGGGACCCCGAGTCCTACGAGTGGCTGGCCCGCGTGGTCTTCGGGGGCCGAGTGCCGATCATCAACTTCTCCGGCGGCACGGAGGTGGGCGGGTCGTTCCTCGCCCCGTACCCGGTGGAGCCCATCCGCAGCTGCTCGCTGGGCGGGCCGTCGCTCGGGATGGACGTCGACGTCGTCGACGCCCGCGGCGAACGGGTGCGCGGCGAGGTGGGCGAGCTCGTGTGCCGGCAGCCGTGGCCCGCCATGACCCGCGGCGTGTGGCGTGACCGCGAGCGCTACCTGGAGGCGTACTGGTCGACCTTCCCCGGGATGTGGCGCCACGGCGACCACGCGATCGTCGACGCCGACGGGCAGTGGTTCCTGCGGGGCCGCTCCGACGACGTCATGAACGTGGCGGGCAAGCGCCTCGCGCCCGCCGAGGTCGAGGCGGTGCTGGTCGCCCATCCCGAGGTGGCCGAGGCCGCGGTGGTCGGTGTGCCCGACGACAAGAAGGGTGAGGCGGTCTGGGCCTTCTGGGTGCCGCGGACGGGCGCGACCGCGGACGAGGCGGACCTGGCCGAGACGCTGCGCCGCAAGGTGGGGGAGGAGCTGGGCAAGCCGTTCGCGCCGAGCCTGATCCGTCGGGTGGACCAGCTGCCCAAGACCCGGTCGGCCAAGATCATGAGGCGCGCGGTGCGCGCCGCCGCGCTGGGCCAGGACCCCGGTGACCTCTCCGGTGCGGAGAACCCCGAGGCGCTGGACGTCGTCCGGGCGGCGGTGCGCGATGGCTGAGTCGGTCGCCGGACCGGGTGCGGCGGTGTGCCTCGCCGTGGCCCGCGTGTCACTTCTCCTCGGGCACCGCGACCGTCGTCCGCTCGTCGACCTCGAGCGCCGCGGCGGCGTAGGAGTGGACGTGTCGCATCATGCGCCGGACGGCCGCGTCCGGGTCGCGGTCCTTGATCGCCCGGTTGACGGAGCGGTGGGCGCGCACGGTGATGTCGCGGACCTCGTCGTTGACGAAGCCCTCGTTGTTCGTCGTGGTGTAGATCGCCCGCGACAGCGCCATCATGATGCCGGTCAGGATCTCGTTGTGGCTCGCCGTGGCCACGGCGACATGCCAGTCCACGTTGTTCCGCAGGAAGTCCTCGAGGTCGCCGCTGGCGGCGATGGCCTCGTTGGTGAGCTCGAGCCGCTGCAGGTCGCCCGCGGTGCGGTGCTGGGCGGCGAGGCGGGCGCACGAGGGCTCGATCGCCTCCCGGGTCTCGTGCACCGAGGCCAGCCGGATCTGCCTGCCGCGGATGAGGAGCTCGAGGGAGCTGGCCACCGACTCCTCGCCCGGCCGCTGCACGAAGGCGCCCCCCGCCCGACCGGCCTTGATCCGGATCAGCCCCTGCACCTCGAGGATGCGCAGCGCCTCGCGCACGGTGGTGCGGCTCATCCGGGTCTGGACGACGAGCTCGCGCTCCGGGGGGAGCGGCGTCCCTTCCGGGTACTCGCCCGACAGGATGCGTTCGCGGAGCTCGTTGGCGAGCACGTCGGACGCCTTGGGGACCTCCATGGGGGAGAGTCGGATCGCCGAGCGCGCCTCCGCAGCCACCGCGAGCTCCTTTCGTGGTCCAAAGGTCAGACCCAACTTATCATCGGTGGTGGCGGCGGCCGAGCCGTTGCGCACCGGCGAGCCGAGTAGGAGCACGTCATGCGTTGGGAACTCTCCGCCGAGCAGTCCGACTTCCGCTCGGTACTGGCGGACTGGCTGGCCGACAACTGTGCCGCCGAGACGGTGCGGACCTGGCTCGATGCCGGTGATCACGATGCCTTCGAACAGCGGTTCCTCGGCGAGGGATGGCTCGGCGTCGGCACGCCCGAGGAGCTGGGCGGCGAGGGCGGCGGGCTCGTCGAGCTCGCCCTGGCCGCCGAGGAGCTCGGCCGCGTCGCCGCGCCGTCGTCGGCCTGGCTGGGCTCGATGCTGGCCCTCCCGCTGCTGGCCGGGTCGCCCGAGGCGGCGAAGGCGCTGCTCGCCGACGGCGTGACCACGGTGCTCGCGGTGCCCGCGGGGCGGGTCCCGACGGGCGGGAGCGTGACGGTGAACGGGGAGGGTCTGACCGGGCGCATACCGACGGTGCTGGCCGGCTCCCGCGCCCGCAGGCTGGTGGTCCCGGTGGACGGCGCCCTGCGCCTGGTCGAGGTCGACCAGCCCGGCGTGCGGGTCGTGCCGCGGGCGCTCACCGACCGCAGCCGCACCGTGGCCGACGTCGAGCTCGAGGGCGCGCACGGGACCGTGGTCCCGCTCGACGGCGCCGAGGCGGCGACGGCACTCGAGCAGGCTGCCCTCCGGGCCGCGGTGCTGGTGGCGGCCGACGCGCTGGGCGCGATGGAACGGATGCTCGACGCGACGGTGGAGTACACGCTGCAGCGCAGGCAGTTCGGTGTGCCGATCGGCTCGTTCCAGGCGGTCAAGCATGCGGCCGCGGAGATGC
>NZ_JBJZON010000016.1:0-173158 GCF_047200735.1 Pseudonocardia oceanicola | reverse complement strand
GGTCGCCAGAGCGACCATCGCCACTCACAGGGGCTGACCAGGGAGAACAGATGCAGAACCTGACCCCCGCCGAGGCCCGCGAGCGCTTCCGCGCCGGACTCGTGACCCCGACGGCCGGGTGGTGCGCGGGCTTCACCCAGGCCAACCTCATCGCCCTGCCCCGCGAGCTGGCCTGGGACTTCCTGCTGTTCGCGCAGCGCAACCCGCAGCCCTGCCCGGTGCTCGACGTCCTGGAGCCGGGCGAGTTCGGCGGCCCGGTCCTCGACGGCGACGTCCGCACGGACATCCCGCTCTACCGGATCTACCGGGACGGGGTGCAGATCGCCGAGACGCCCGACGCCCGCGAGTTCTGGCGCGACGACCTCGTCGCCTTCCTCGTGGGCTGCAGCTTCACCTTCGAGCGGGCCCTGACCGCCGCCGGCGTGCCGGTGCGGCACGTCGAGGAGGGACGCAACGTCCCGATGTACCGGACGACGCGCCGGTGCCGCGGCGCGGGGGCGCTCGGCGGCCCGATGGTCGTCTCCATGCGCCCGGTCCCCGAGCAGCTGGTGGACACGGCCGTCGCCGTGACCGCCCGCTACCCGTCCGTGCACGGGGCCCCCGTGCACGTCGGCGACCCGGTCGAGCTGGGCATCGCCGACCTGGCGGCCCCGGACTACGGCGACGCCGTGACCGTCCGCGAGGGCGAGGTGCCGGTGTTCTGGGGGTGCGGGGTCACCCCGCAGGCCGCCGTCGTCGAGTCCCGGCCCTCGCTCGCGATCGCGCACGCCCCGGGCCACATGCTGATCACGGACGCCCGGGACGCGGACTACCTCGTCGGACCCGAGCCGCGGGTCGGCGCGGGCTGACGGCAGATCTGGTCGAGGTAGGCGGCCAGGGTGCGGCGGATCTCCGCGGGCGAGGTGAGGCAGGGCCGCGCGCAGCCCTGGAAGATCAGGCCCTGGACGAGCGCGTCGAGCGAGCAGGCCGTGGTCTCCGGGTCCAGCTCCGGGCGCAGCTCCCCGCTGGCCACGAGGATGCCGACGGCCCGGCGGGCGAGCCGGCGGATCCCGGCGCCGGTCTCCTCGCTGATCGCCGCGAGCGCCGGCGAGGACCGGGCGTGCGCGGCGAGGGCGAGGTAGGTCTCCGGGTCGGCACGCTGCCGCTCGTCGACGGGTAGCAGCTCGAGCAGCATCCGCTCCACGCCCGTGCGGTCCACCGCCGCCGCCAACAGGGGCACGACCCGGGCGGCGCCGCTGGTCACCGTCTCCACCATGGCCGTCTGCAGCAGGGCCTCCTGGCTGGGGAAGTAGTAGCGCAGCGCCGTGGGGGACAGGCCGGCCTCGGCGGCGACGGTCCGGACGGACACCCCGGCGATCCCGCCGCGGCGCAGCACCCGCCAGAGGGCCTCGACGATCGTGGCCCGCCGGGCGTCGTGGTCGGCGAGGCGGGGCACGGGCTTTGTCTACCACGGTCGGCCGGGTAGGTTCTGGTACAGCCGTACCAGCACCGCTCCCGTGCCGGCGGGTGACCGCCGGGGGGTCGGTACGGGCGCCGCTGTGTGCGGTCGGCGTGGTCCCGGTTCTCGTGACCGGGACCACGCTCCCCCGATTGCCGTCTCAGGGGTGTCTCAGCGTCGCAGCGAGGCTTGCACCGGCCGTTCACGATCCCCCGCTAGGGTCGCCCCCGTGCTGCCCACGCTCCGAGCACGCCTCGCGTCCTGGTTCGTCCGGCGTCAGTTGACGCGCATGAACAAGAAGGGTCTCGACCTGGGGTCCCTGCTCCCGGACTCCGCCCTGATGCCGCTGCGCCGGACCGGGCTGGACCCGGTCACCGCGCTCGCCGAGACCCGGACCCTCGCGCCGGTCAGCCGGCTGGACCTGCCGCTGAAGATCGGTGTCTGGCTGGTCACCGGGCGGGACGAGGTCCGCTCCGTCCTCGGTTCGGTCGACACCTACTCCAGCGACTTCAACCATCTCGCCCTGCAGATCGGCCAGGCGGAGAGCGAGAACCCCGGCGGCCTCGGCTTCTCCGACCCGCCCGTGCACACCCGGCTGCGCAAGCTCCTCACGCCCGAGTTCACGATGCGCCGGCTCGAGCGGCTCACCCCGCGGATCGAGGAGATCGTGGGGGAGTGCCTGGACCGGATGGAGGCCGCGCCGGGCCCGGTCGACCTGGTCGAGGAGTTCGCGCTCCCGATCCCGTCGCTGGTGATCTGCGAGCTGCTCGGGGTGCCCTACGCCGAGCGCGAGGCCTTCCAGGAGGTCGCGACCGCGCGGTTCGACCTGCTCGGCGGGGCCAGCGCCTCGCTCGGTGCGATCTCGGACTCGCTGGTCTTCCTGCGGGAGCAGGTCAAGAAGCAGCGCGACAGCCCCACCGACGGGTTGCTCGGCATGATCATCCGGGAGCACGGCGACCGGGTCGACGACGAGGAGCTCGCTGGGCTCGCCGACGGTGTGCTGACCGGCGGTTTCGAGACCACGGCGAGCATGCTGGCCCTCGGCACCGTCGCCCTGCTCGAGGACCCCGAGGCCGCCCGCCTGGTGCGTGAGGACGACACGGCCACCGGCCCGGTCGTCGAGGAGCTGCTGCGGTACCTGACCGTGGTGCAGGTGGCCTTCCCGCGCTTCGCCACACGGGCCGTCGAGATCGGCGGGGTCGCGGTCGAGGCGGGCGACGCGGTGATCTGCTCGCTGCTGGGGGCGGACCGGGACGGCGAGCTGCTGGAGACCTTCGACCCGCACCGCGCCCCGGGCTCGCACTACGCCTTCGGCCACGGCATCCACCGCTGCATCGGCGCCGAGCTGGCCCGCATGGAGCTGCGCGCCGCCTACCCCGCCCTGTTCCGCCGCTTCCCCGACCTCCGCCTCGCCGTCCCCGTCGACGAGCTGGAGTTCCGCGACGCGTCGATCGTCTACGGCGTGGAGAAGCTCCCCGTGCTGGTGCGCTGACCCCGGGCGCTCGCGGCCCCTATCCCGCACCCACCAACCGCAGTGCGAACTCCGTCTGCTGCCACGCGACGGCGTTCTCGCTGAGCTCGCCCTCTTCGCGGTACCAGGTCGCGAGGCCCATGCCGAGGTCGAGGATCGCGTAGCTGGCCAGCCGGACCGAGGGCACGCGGAAGCGCCCGGCCGCGACCCCGTCCGCCACCAGCCGGCGGAAGGCACCCTCGTACTCGGCGCGCTTGCCGAGCACGGTCCCGCGGTGCGGCTCGGCCAGGCTGCGCATCTCGCTGGCGCCCACGAAGGCCTCGAGCCGGTGCCGGGCGTGGAAGCGGACGTGCGCGTCGACGGCCCGCCGGAGCCGCTCGACCGGGTCCTCGGTACCGGCGACCGCGGCGCGGTGCAGCTCCAGCAGCGTGTCCATGGTGGCGGTCATCAGCTCGACGAGCAGGTCCTGCTTCGACGCGACGTGCTTGTACAGACTCGGTCCGCGGATGCCCACCGCCGCACCGATCTCGGCCATCGTGGTGCCCTCGTAGCCGCGGGCGGCGAACAGCTCGAGCGCGGCCGCACGGATCGCGGTCCCCGTCCCCATCGCCGTCCCTCCCGGCTACCGAGTGATAGCCACAACCGTGACAGTAGCCGGTGCGGTGTGCTCCGATGGGCTAGCACTCGTTAGCCGTGATCCGGGGAGGCACCGTGGCCGTGCAGGGACTCGACCTGCCGAAGCTCCAGGCGTACGTCGAGGAGCACGTCCCGGGCACCGGCCCGCTGACCGCCGAGCTGCTGCACGGCGGCCGCTCCAACCTCACCTACCGGCTCACCGACGGCGCGCGGACCTGGGTGCTGCGCCGGCCGCCGCTGGGCGGGCTCACGCCGTCGGCGCACGACATGAAGCGCGAGTACACCGTGGTCGCGGCGTTGTACGGGCACGGGGTGCCGGTCGCGCGGCCGATCGTGCAGTGCGAGGACGACTCGGTGATCGGGGCGCCGTTCGCGGTCGTCGAGTTCGTGGACGGACGGGTGATCCGCACCCGGGACGAGCTCGACGCGCTCACCGACGACGAGGTGCACGACTGCGCCTTCGCGCTGATCGACGCCCTCGCGGCGCTGCACGCCGTGGACCCCACGTCGGTCGGGCTGGAGAAGTTCGGCAAGCCGCAGGGCTACCTCGGCCGGCAGGTCCGCCGCTGGTACGACCAGTGGACGCGGGTGCGGACGCGGCCGCTGGCCGACGTCGAGACCCTGCACGAGCGGCTCGCCGCGATCACCCCGGAGGAGTCCGGGGCGTCGATCGTGCACGGCGACTTCCGCATCGACAACGCGATCCTCGGGCCCACGGACGTCACCGAGGTGCGCGCCCTCGTCGACTGGGAGATGTCCACGCTCGGCGACCCGCTCTCGGACCTCGGCCTGCACATCGCCTACTCCGACCCGGCCTTCGACCCGGTGCTCGCGGGTGGCGCGGCGGCCACCTCGACCCGGATGCCCCGGGCGGACGACCTGGTGGCCCGGTACGCGAAGACGTCCGGCCGAGAGGTCACCGACTGGCCCTTCTACCTGGCGCTGGGCTACTTCAAGGCCGCGGTCATCGCCGAGGGCATCCACGCCCGGTTCGTGGCCGGCAAGACCGTCGGCGAGGGCTTCGAGACGGTCGGCGGCGCGGTCGAGCCGCTGGCCGCGGTCGGCGTGCGGGCGCTCGGCAGCTAGGCAGCTAGGCCCGGCGCCGGTACAGCAGCAGGGTGTCGCGGCCGAAGGACCAGAGCAGGGCGGCCAGGGCGAGGGCGACGAGCGCCCCGGCGGCCAGCACCGGCAGCACGCCCGCCGCGGCCACCACGAGCACGATCCCCTGCGCGGCGGCCACCGCCTTCGCGGAGAACCGGGCCGGGAGGCTCCCGGTGAGCCACGGCAGCAGCCGGCCCGCGGCGACGAACGCGTACCGCAGCCCGCCGATGACCAGCACCCACGGCCCGGTCACGGCGGCGACCTGCACGCTCAGCACCAGGACCAGGAAGGCGTCGGCCTCCATGTCGAACCGGGCGCCCAGCGCGCTGGCGGTGCCGGTGCGCCGGGCCACCCGCCCGTCGACGAAGTCGAGCGCCAGCGCGACCGACGCCAGCCCGACGAGCGGGACCACCGCAGCCGGGGCCGCCACGAACCCGTCGACGACCAGGGCCGTCACCCCGCCGATCAGCACCGCCCGCCCGAGGGTGACCAGGTCCGCCGGGCCCAGGGCCGCGGCCCGGGCGCGGCGGGCGGCCCCGCCCAGCAGTGTGTGCAGCCCGGCCGCGTAGGCGGCCCCGGCCAGCCATCCGGCGGGACCGAGGCCGGCCGCCGCGGTCAACGCGCCGAGCAGCACGAGCTGGAGGACGGCCGCGGCGGTCTGCTGCCGGTCGAGCGGCAGGGTGGCACCGGGTGACGTCGGCAGGGGGCTCTGCAGGTACACACTTCCTACACGGTCGGGTGAGGTCGGCGGTTCAACCGGGAGGGCGCGGATGTCGTGGGAGGCGAGACTGAGTACCCCGGGATCGCCGGTGTGCACCCCGGATTGGCTGGCCCTGCGCGAGCCCGCCGACGCCGAGGCGCGGGCGTCGGATCTCGTGGAACCGCTGCGTGCGCTGAGGACCCCGCTCGTCGTCCGTGACCTGGGGTGCGGCAGCGGGTCGATGGGCCGCTGGCTCGCCCCCCGGCTGCCCCGGCCGCAGCGGTGGTACCTGCACGACCGCGACCCACGGCTGCTGGCGATCGCCGCGGGGAGCGTGCCCGGCGAGCCCGTCGAGGGCGAGCTCGCCGACCTCACCGATCTCGCGGGCGCCGCACTGGTGACCTGCTCGGCCCTGCTGGACCTGCTCACCGCCGACGAGGTGCACCGGCTCGCCCGGCTCAGTGTGGAGGCCGGCGCCGCCGCCCTGTTCACCCTGTCGGTGACGGGCGGGGTCCGGCTGACCCCGGCCGAGCCGCTCGACGCCGAGGTCGCGGCCGCGTTCGACGCTCACCAGCGGCGCAAGGTCGCCGGCCGCCGGCTGCTCGGACCCGACGCCGGGGCCGTGGCGGCCGAGGCGTTCCGCGCGCTCGGCGCCACGGTGACCACCCGGCCGAGCCCCTGGCGGCTCGGCGCGGCACACCCGGAGCTGACCGAGGAGTGGCTGCGCGGCCGGCTCGCCGCCGCGTGCGAGCAGGAACCCGCGCTGGCCCGGGAGGCGAGCCCCTACCTGCGGCGCCGCCTCGACGCCCTGGCCGCGGGGGAGCTGCGTGCGGAGGTCGGGCACGTCGACCTGCTGGTCCTGCCCTCCCGAACCGGCCCTGCTCGCCGCACCGGCCCCTGCTGAGCCGGCCGATCGACCGAGGCCTACCCGAAGGTGTCGAGGAAGCGGTCGCGGAAGGCGTCCATCCGCCAGACCGGCGCGTCCGGAGCGGGCTTCAACCCCGGCTGCCACTCCCATCCGGCGACCTTGTCGAGCACCGCCCGGTCCTTCGTGACCACCGAGATCGGGACGTCGTGGTTCGTGCTCCCGCCGGTGATGATCGGGGCGGGCTGGTGGTCACCGAGCACGATCAGCACCAGATCGTCGTCCGCGTAGTTCTGCACCCAGGACAGCAGCGCGTCGAGCGAGTACCGGATGGTGCGCCCGTAGCTGTCGCGGACCCGGGCCGGGTCGCTCCAGACGACGTCGGGCGGGTCGGCCGCGCGCACCTGTTCGTCGAACACGTGCCCGTCGCCCAGGGAGTCCCAGTCCCGCATGGTCGGCACGGGAGTCCAGGGCACGTGGCTGGAGGTCAGCGTGACCTCGCCCAGCAGCGGGCCGCGGCCCGGCACGCCGTACTCCCACTGCTGGAACCTCGACAGCGCGAACTGGTCCGGCATCGGGGACCAGCTGTAGTTCAGCCCGCGGTAGCCGAGGGCGTGCACGTCGTAGTGCTGGTCGACGCCGTAGAAGGTGCCCTCGGGCCACGCCGCGGTGGTCCCGGGCATCACCCCGACCGTGCGCCAGTCCGCGCGCTGGAAGGCCTTGCTGAGCGTGAGCCGGTCGCTGGAGGTGAGGCTGCGGTAGCGCTGCTGGTTGTCGATCCACAGCCCGGACAGGAAGGTCGCGTGCGCGAGCCAGCTGCCGCCGCCGGAGATGGGGGAGGTCAGCCAGCCGCTGCGGCTGCCGAAACCGGCGGCGGCCAGGTCCCGGTCCCCGCGCGCCAGCGTGGCCCCGACCCCGCCCGCGTACTGCGGGTCCTCGACGGCGCTGCGGCCGTAGCTCTCCACGTAGGCGACCACGACGTCCTTGCCCTTCAGCGCGGTGAGCAGCTGATCGGGCGGGGTGTCGCGGAAGGCGTCGACGGTGGCCTGTTCGGCGAACGCGCGTTCGTCCGCCAGGCTGACCGGGACCTGCTTCCCGACGGCCCAGGTCAGCGAGGCGGCGCTGCGCGAGGCGAACGGGACCGGCGGCACGAGCTGTGCCCCGAGCACCGCACACACCAGCCACACCGCGGTGAGGCCCGCGACGACCCGGGCGCTCACCCGCCGGTGCTCCCCGAGGAGCCGCGCCAGCCGGCGTGCCGCCAGCGCCGTGAGCACCGGCACCGCGACGACGAGCAGGCCCGCCGCGACCAGGGCCGCGATCCCTCCGGTCCGGCCGAACGATCCGGTCAGGAAGTCCACCGCGTTGCCGAGCAGTGCGCCGTCGAGCACCGGGTCGAAGGGCCGGGCGAGCACCGAGCGGAAGCCCAGGTCGACGACCCGGAGCAGGAGCAGCACGCCGAGCAGGCCACCGAGGACCAGCGCGACGACGCGGCGGGCGCCCCCGCGCAGCAGGAGCAGCAGCGCCACCCCGGCGAGGCCCTCCACCGGGAGCCGGAGGAAGGCGAGCGGCTCCACCTGCGCGACCTCCGCCGGCGCGGTCAGCGCGACCAGCACCAGCATCGCCGCGAGCCCCGTGAGCACTGCCGAGCCGATCCGGCGGGTCCGGCGCGGGCGGTCGTCGGCGGCCGACGGCGCGGTCCCGAGCGGGGTGGACACGGTCATGGGGCGGTTCTCCTCGGCACGGTGCACCGGTACCCACTGCGGGCGCCGGCATGAGGGGACACGGCCCGTGGCTCGCCGCGGTTCACCCCGATCCCGGTCGGCCGAGCGGCTCGACCTCGTCCCCCACGCGGACCGCGACGCCCGGGGTGTCCGGCACGAGGTTCACGCCGAACACGGCCTTCCCGCCGATCCGCCGGTGCCGGGCCAGCGTCGCGAGCGGCTCACGGCCCTTCCCCGCGGTCCGCGGGTCGATGGTGGTGACCACGCACCGGCCGCAGGGCTTCACCACCCGGAACCGGGCCGCACCGATCCGCAGCGCGGACCAGCCGTCCTCCGCCCAGGGCGCCGATCCGGCGACGACGACGTTCGGCCGGAAGCGGACCATCGGGACGGGGCCCTCGCCCGCGTCCGGCCCCGCGGTGATCAGCTCGTTCAGGGCGCCGAGCGAGCCGTCCGCGGTGAGCAGCAGGGGGAAGCCGTCGGCGAAGGAGACGGTGTCGCCCACCGCGCCGAACTCCGGGTCCACGGGGCGTTTGCGCGGGTCGTCGAGGTGGACGAGCTGCAGCGGTCGGCCGAGGACCTCGGTGAGCCACGCGGCCGCCGCCTCCCCGGCGTGGATGGCCTTGACCCGGTCGCGCCACACGACGACGTCGACCAGCGGGCCGCCGTCCGGCGTCGGCACGGGCAGTGGCGCGACGCCCGGGGCGCGCAGGACCACCCCCCGGTCGTCCGGTTCGGGGTGGACCAGCAGCAGCCGGGGGAGCGCGCGGGCCGTGACGAAGGTCCCGTCGGGCTCGGTGACCATCCAGCGACGGTCGCCGGCGAGCCCCCACGGCTCCACCCGGGCCTCCCCGACCTCGACGCCCCGGCAGGACTTCACGGGATACCGGGCCAGCCGGGCCACGACGAGCGTCACCGTCCGAGCCTAACCGGCCGCCGGGCGGCCCCTGCGGGGCTCTCGTTCGCACCCACCGCACGAACGGCACTCTTGTGCGCACCTACCACCGCACGAACGGCACTTTTGTGCGGCTCTACCGCACGAACGGCACTTTTGTGCGGCTCTACCGCACGAACGGCACTTTTGTGCGGACCTACCGCACGAACGGCACCTTTGTGCGGATCCCGGCTCCGGACCGGGCGGGACCGGGCAGGATCGGACGCGTGCGCGCGTTCGTGGCCCTCGTCCCACCGGCCGAGGCGATCGAGGAGCTGGCCGCCGCGGTGGCGCCGGTGCGCCGGGACCACCGCGGAACCCGCTGGACCCGGCCGGAGCAGTGGCACCTGACCCTCGCCTTCCTGGGCGAGATCGACGAGCCGACGCTCGAGGCGGTGCAGGTCGGCCTGTCCGCCGTCGCCGCCCGGACCGCCCCCGTCGAGCTCGCGCTGGCCGGCGCCGGCCGGTTCGGGGAGCGGGTGCTCTGGGTCGGGCTCGAGGGCGACCGGGACGGGCTCGCCGCCCTCGCGGCGGGCGTCGCGGCCTCCGCCCGCACCGCCGGTGTCCCGCTGGAGGACCGGGCCTTCCGCGCCCACCTCACCCTGGCCCGCGGCCGGGGTGGTGTGCGTGGGCTCGCGCCGGCCGTCCGGTCGCTCGCGGGCTTCACCGGCCGGACGTGGCGGGCCGGCACGCTGCACCTGGTCCGCAGCAGGCCCGGCCCGGTCTACGAGGACCTGGCCACCTGGCCTCTGGCCGGTGCCACCGGCCGGCCCGCGGACCTCACCGGCCGCTGATCCTCTCCACCACGGGCGCCAACGCCTCCGCGAACGGTTCGCTCACCGCCAGGTAGCTCACGCCCAGCTCCGCCCGCCGCCGTTCGAGCTCGGCGACCATCTCCTCCGGCGTACCGCGCAGCACCGCGAGGGTGTCCGGGTCCCGCAGTGCCTCCGCCGCGCCCGGGCCGGCCCAGCGGATCGCCTGGTCCGGGATCTCGTCGCCCACCACGAACAGGTTCATGGCGATCTCGGGGTCGCGGTCCCCGGCGCGGGCGCGGAGGTCCCCGGCCATGCGGGCCACCTCGGTCCGGGAGGTGGTCGGCCGGGCCGCGAGGGTCACGACGTCGGCCACCTCCGCCGCGAGCGCGAGGGCCTTCGGGCCGGACGCGGCCATCAGCACCGGGGTGCGGGTCTCGCCGTCGAGCTCGCGCAGCGCGGCGACCGCCGCCCGGACCTGCTCGAGCCGCTCGGTCGCGGTGCCCCAGGGCATGCCGAGCGCCTCGGCCTCGGCGCGGGCCGCGGGCCGCCCGGTGCCCAGGCCCAGGTCGAACCGGCCATCGGTCAGCGCGGTCATCGTGTGCGCCTCCCAGGCCGTGGCGCGGGCGGTGCGCAGCGGCGCGGCCAGCACGAACGGGCAGACGCGGAGCCCGGGAGCGGCGGCCGCGGCCGCGGCCAGCGCGGGCAACGGGGCGTGCAGGTGCAGGTTGTCGGGGGCGAGCAGGGTCGAATAGCCCAGGTCGGCGACGCGACGGGCGCGGGCGGCCCAGGCGCCGCCCGGGCCCTGGGGCGCCGCGACGACCCCGAAGCGGAAGGGGCGGCTCATCGGGCGGCGGCCCGTCGGGTGGCGTGCATGGTCGTCGTTCCTCCTTCAACTCGTTACACAGATTAATAGTTTACTTGTGTATACGGTTTGTCAAGGGTTACGGTCTGCTCGTGATCGAGCCCGGCTCCGCCTTCCTGCTGGCCCAGTTGGGTGCCTACGCCGCGGGCCGGTTCGCCGAGCGGGTCGCCGAGCTCGACCTCACCCCGCCGCAGACGGGACTGCTGCGCGTCATCGGCGCGGGGCCCGGGCAGTCGCAGCAGGCGCTCGCCCGGCTGGTCGGCACGCCGCCGAGCCGGCTCGTCGCGCTGGTCGACGGGCTCGACGAGCGCGGCCTGGTCGAGCGCCGCCGCAACCCGGACGACCGGCGCCTGCACGCCCTGCACCTCACCGAGGCCGGGGAGGCGCTGTTGCGGCGCGTCGCGGAGGTCGCCCGGGCGCACGAGGACGCGATCTGCGGACCCCTCGACGAGGCGGACCGCGCCCGGCTGCGCGAGCTGCTCGCCGGGCTGGCCGCGGCGCACGGGCTCACCCCCGGAGTGCACCCGGGCTACCGGAGGATCTGACCGGGCGCTGGTCGCGACCGCTCCAGCGCGACGGGCGACGACCTGCGGTGACAGGCTGTCCGGCATGAGCGACGCATCACAGCTGGCCCGCGAGCGCGCCGATCGCGGCTTCTTCGGCCAGCCGTCCCTGCTGTCGGCCCTGTTCGGGGTGGAGATGTGGGAGAGGTTCTCCTTCTACGGCATGCAGGGCATCCTGCTGATCTACCTGTACTACAGCGCGGCGCAGGGCGGACTGGGGATCCCGGAGACGACCGCCGCCGGCATCGTCGGGGCCTACGGCGGCCTGGTCTACCTCTCCACCATCGTCGGCACCTGGCTCGCGGACCGGGTGCTGGGCGCGGAGCGGACGCTCTTCTACTCCGCGATCGTCGTCATGGCCGGGCACATCGCGCTCGCGGTGATCCCGGGCCTGACCGGCGTCGGGGTGGGCCTGGTGCTCGTCGCGCTGGGCAGCGGCGGGGTGAAGGGCAACGCGACCTCCCTCGTCGGCACCCTCTACGAGCCCGGCGACGAGCGACGCGACGCCGGTTTCTCGCTGTTCTACCTGGGCATCAACCTCGGCGCGCTGGTCGGCCCGCTGCTCACCGGCCTGCTGCAGTCCACCGCGGGCTTCCACTTCGGCTTCGGCCTCGCCGCCGTCGGCATGGCCGCCGGGCTGATCCAGTACGCGATCCGGCGCAAGAACCTGCCGGCGAAGGCGCACGAGGTCCCGTCGCCCCTCGGCGACCGGGAGCGCCGCCGCGCGGTCGTGGCCGCGGCGGCGATCGTCGTCGCGGTCCTCGTCCTGGCCCTGACCGGCGTGCTGAGCGCCGACCGGCTCGACCTCGCGGTGATCCTGGTGACCTCTGCGGCCGCCGTCGGCTACTTCACGGTCATGCTCGCCAGCCGGCGGGTGACCCCCGTCGAGCGGCACCGGGTCCTCGCGTTCATCCCGCTGTGGATCGCCAGCGCGGCCTTCTGGTCGCTCTACCAGCAGCAGTTCACCGTCGTGACGATCTACTCCGACCAGCGGCTGGACCGCACCCTGTTCGGCTGGGAGTTCCCGGTCTCGTGGGTGCAGTCGATCAACCCGATCTTCATCATCGTGCTCTCCGGCGCGTTCGCCGCGCTGTGGACGAAGCTCGGCCCGCGCCAGCCGGCCACCCCGATCAAGTTCGGGCTGGGCACGGCGATCATGGGTGTGGCGTTCCTGCTGTTCCTGCCCATGACCGGCGGTGGCCCGAACAGCGCACCGCTGCTCGGCCTGATCGGCATCCTGTTCGTGTTCACGATCGCCGAGCTGATGATCTCGCCGGTCGGGCTGTCGGCGTCGACCAAGCTCGCCCCGGAGGCGTTCCGGGCGCAGATGGTCGGGCTGTTCTTCCTCTCGGTGGCGCTGGGCAGTGTGCTCTCGGGGACCCTGGCAGGCTTCTACAGCGAGGACTCCGAACGCGCCTACTTCGGGGTGCTCGGGGCCGTCGCGATCGCGGTCGGGCTGCTGGTGATGTTGTCGACACCGCTGCTGAAGCGGCTCATGGAGGGGGTCAGGTGACCGTCCGCTGGGGAATCGTCGGACCGGGACGCATCGCGCGGAAGGTGGCGGCGGACTTCGTCCACGTGCCCGACGCCGAGGTGGTGGCGGTCGCGTCGCGGTCCACGGAGCGGGCGGAGGCCTTCGCCGCCGACGTCGGGGCGCGGACGGTGCACGACTCCTACCGCGGGATCGTCGACGACCCCGAGGTCGACGTCCTCTACATCGCCACCCCGCACCCGCTGCACCGCGCGGTGGCCCTGGCCGGCATCCGGGCGGGCAAGCACCTGCTGGTCGAGAAGGCCTTCACGGTGACCCCGGAGGCGACCCGGGAGATCGCGGCCCTCGCGGCCGAGCGCGGCGTGTTCGTGATGGAGGCGATGTGGACCCGCTTCCAGCCCGCGATCGTCCGGATGCGCGAGCTGATCGCCGACGGCGCCGTCGGCGAGGTGATGGCCGTGCAGGCCGACCTCGGCGCGCAGCAGCCCACCAGCCCCGAGGACCGCTACTACAACCCCGCACTCGGCGGCGGCGCGCTGTTCGACCTGTCCGTCTACCCGATCTCGTTCGCGCAGATGGTGCTCGGCGACCCCGAGACCGTCACCGTGCACGGCCACACGGTCGACCAGGGCGTCGACGTCGAGGAGGCGATCCTGCTCGGCTACCCGGAGGGTCGCAGCGCCACGCTGTTCGCCTCGCTGCGCTGCCAGTCCCCGGGCGCGGCGCGGGTGGTGGGCACCGGCGGCTGGATCGACGTGCCGCCGCGCTTCCACCACCCCTCGCGCCTGCTCGTGCACCGCAACGGCCACGAGCCCGAGGAGCTCGACCTGCCGGCCACCGGGGCCGGTTACTCCCACGAGATCGTCGAGGTCACGGAGTGCGTGGCGGCGGGCCACGCCGAGAGCGCGGTGATGCCGCTGGCCGACACCGTGGCGGTGCAGGACATCATGGGTCGCGTCGCCGACCAGCTCGGCATGTCCGTCGCCGAGGGCCCCGCCGACCTGGACTGAGCCGACGGACCTCGAACACCAGTTCGATCCACAGGTGTGGACGGACCTGTGGACAACTCCGGGGCCTGTGCACAACCGTTCCCGTCCCGGGCGAGGGACCGGCGTTCCCGTTCAGCTCCCGGGCGACACCGCCGCTCGCTCGTCCCCCGACGGTCAACGCCGGCGGGTGCGGCGGGTGGCCGGCAGGTCCATGCGGTCGCCGAGCATGGTCCGGCACACCCGGACGGCGTGGGTGCGCAGGTGCTCGTCGTCGCCCGCCCGCAGGGCGATCTCGTCGAGCAGCGAGGCGAGGCCGAAGGCGTACTCCGGATGCGTGAGGCCTGCGTACTGGGCATGGACGGCGTCGTGCCGCAGCCAGGCCGCGGCCCGGCCGATGATCTCCTGGTCCGCGCGCAGGGCGGCGTGACGGCGGCGCTCGTACGGATGCACCGGTTCCCCCGAGGGTCGTGCCGAACAAGGACGGGCCCGGGGGAAGCGGACCGGGGCCCACTCTGCCCCGTCCGCCCGCTCCGGGCCATCCCCCGCCCGGTCACACCACGAGCAGCACTCCTCTGCCGGGCACCGTGTGCGTGACGGCTCCATAACGCGTTCTCCGAGCGCGGGATCCGGTGTCATGGCTCCATAACGCGTTCACCGGGCGCGATAGCCGGCGTTGTGGCTCCACAACGCGTTCTCCGGGCGCGGGCTCCGGCGTCATGGATCCACAACGCCGTCGTCGAGGCGCAGGGCCGCGTCGGCGGCGAGGTCGAAGAGGGCGGCGCGGATGCCCGCGGCCGTCGTCCAGCCCCGGTGGTCCCACTCCTCGCCCGCGAGCGAGTCGCCGGCGAAGAGCAGGTGTGCCAGCCGGATCCCGCGGAACCGGGCGACCGCGATGAGCGCCGACGCCTCCATGTCGACCACGGCGCAGCCCTCGGCCACCCGCCGCGCCACCCGGCCGCGCGTCTCGCGGAACAGGCCGTGCGTGGTCCAGGCCCGGGCCGTGACGTAGGGGACGTCGGCCCCGTCGAGCGTGCCGGACAGGGCCGCGACGCCCGCGGGGTCGGCCTCCACGCGAAGGTCCGGCTCGGCGTCGCCGAGTCCCGAGCTGAGAACCGAGCACACCTACGGTCCCCACCTCCGAAGGGCCAAGACGCGGGCTCCATATACCAACCCGGCCGGGCCGCCCTCAACTACGCCATTGCCAACCTCGGCGGGCCTCGGGTGGGCGCGGGAATAGACGACGTTTATCGCTCGTCGCACCACCCGCGACAACCGCCCGATGTCGAGGCACGCAGAACCCGCGTGCCCCTCGCGGATCGTGCTGACCGCCATGCCCTGAGTAGAGCACAAGGCACAGACCCGACGCGGTCACGGCGCCAGCATGTCGCGAAACATGCCGGGTACCCGCCAGGGAACAGCGTCCAGTCGGCGCTTGCAGAGCAGCGGGAAGAGGTTAGGTTCACCACCGTTCCTCCGGCCGACCGTGCTCGCAACGCCCCGAAGCCGACATGGCGCCCCTCGCTGCCGGCCACTACAACTACCGGGCCGAGTCGTGATCGTCAGATACCGTACGCTGGCCGGGCGCCATCGATAGTAAACGCCGTTTAGTGCGCCGGGCGACAGCGCCCTTGTATCGAGGAATAGCCACGCGCCCTGGCGCTGCGTCGCAACCAAGCCGCGAGCACTCGCAACCAGAACCAGCGATAAACGCCGTTTACGTGTGCCGCTACATCCCGATCGGGTGCATGACACGGCGTGTCGGCCGCCTCGATGAGTCGCGCCACCCCTACCGGCGAGGTATCCAAGTCCCCGTAAGGCGCCCCTTCTTGGCAGGTTGGGAAACTCGCTCCGGTCCGCCGGAGCACCGGCGTGACATAGCGTGCTGGGCCGCGTGACGCGAGAACCACACGGGACAGCCCTGGCAGGGGCTGTCCCGTTCTCGTTTCCGCTCCGACACGGCGTCGAACATTTGTTCGAGCCATGAGCGGCGTCCGATCCGGCTGCTCGCTCACCGGTCGAGCAGGCTGGGCGGGAGTAGGGGCCCGACGTCGCGTGACCTGGCCAGGGCTTGATCGACACCTCTACTGCTCGGGTGGCGGGTGGGTCGTGCTATGGGCTCAGGCGGTAGGTGTTGGCGGCGCAGGCAGCCGTGGCGTAGCTGCCGACCTCGGTCAGTGAGGTGGCAGGACCGGCCGGCAGCGCGGGGAGGGGACGGCCGCGGAGCTCCTCCCGGTCGTGAATTGCGCCGCAGGGGACGTGCGGTCGAGGCCGGGCCCGGTGGCGGCGTGCTCGCGGGGCATACCCAGGCAGAGTCCCTCCCCGCCACCCGTTACTGTCATAACGTAGCCGGGTAGATGGGCTGATTAGGCCGGAAAGCGCAGATTCCCGGACGGCGGATGAACCGCTACCGGACGCGGGCCAGGGGCCGCGCAGTCGACCAAGCATGCGCGGCGCTGTGAGCCGGTGACCAGCGTCGAGGGACTGCACCGCCGGCCGCAACTGACGGGCTGTCGTAGGGCGCGTAGCCCGTGTATCAGCCACCGTACCGTTGACCTCTTGCCGGCCTTCGGCAAGACGGCGCAGCGGACCACACTTGGGGAGTTCACCGCACGACTGCGGGACCGTGGATTCGAGGCCAAGGCCATTCGCGGGTCCGTGGCCGCCCTCGCCGAGCAGTGGCCGCATGTACGGGTTCTGGTCGAGCAACTTGGGTTCGTCCGGGGCGAGAGACACGAGATCGTGCTCCTCAAGATGATCCCGGCGATCTTCGGTCGGACCGCGATCACCGAGGGACACCCGGACCCACTGGCGTGGGCGCGGCGGGCCTCCGGCGCGGCTATCGGGCTGATCTCCGCGGTCGGTGCCCTCGGCGGGCTGCTCATCAACCTGGCCTTCCGGCAGTCGTTCGCGACGACGCAGAGCGGGATCCCCGCCTTCTGGGCCTTCCTCGCCTTCTACGCGGTGTGTTCCGTGGTGACCTACCTCGCGTACACCCGACAGTCCGCCTCCGTGCAGAGCGAGTCGACGCAGGCTGCTCCCGTCCGGGTGTGACGAGATCGTTCACGTAAGCGCTGCGTACAGGGTGGGTTACGTTGATGGTTCGGAAGACTGACGGAACTCTCCGCTGCCGGAGAATGGCCGGATGGCTGCACCCCTCCCGTCCTCCGGTACGGCGCCGCTCCCGCTGGCGGGGTTCACCGCGGGGGTGACGGCGGCGCGGCGGGCGGACGAGCTCGGGGCGATGCTGGAGCGGCGGGGAGCCCGGGTACAGCACGGACCCGCGATCCGGATCGTTCCCGTGCACGACGACGTTCGGCTGCACGAGGCGACCCGCGCAGTGCTCGACACCCCGCCGGACATCGTCGTGGCGACGACCGCCATCGGGTTCCGCGGGTGGCGCGAGGCCGCGGACGGGTGGGGTCTCGGCGACACACTGCTCGACGTCCTCGGGCGGTGCGAGCTCGCGGCGCGGGGCCCGAAGGCGCGGGGCGCGATCCGGGCGGCGGAGCTGCCGGATCCCTGGTTCCCGAAGTCGGAGTCCTCGGCGGGGGTGCTCAGCCACCTGCTCTCCCGGGGTGTCGAAGGGCTGCGGATCGCAATCCAGCTGCACGGCGAGCCACTCCCGGACGTCGTCGACACCCTCCGGCCGGCCGGGGCCGAGGTCGTCGAGCTGCCGGTGTACCGGTGGATGCCGCCGCAGGACCTCGCCCCGCTGGACCGGCTGCTCGACGCCGTGGTCGGAGGCGGGGTGGACGTGCTCAGCTTCACCAGCGCGCCCGCGGTGGCGAGCACGCTGTCCCGGGCGGACGGGCGCGGGGTGCACGACAAGCTGGTCGAGGCCCTGCGGGGGCCGGTGACTGCGCTCTGCGTGGGACCGGTGACCTCGGCCCGGCTGGAGGGCCTGGGCATCGAGACCGTGCAGCCGGCCCGGTCCCGGCTCGGCGCATTGGTCCGGGTCCTCGAGGACGGGGCGCCGGGCCGGGCGGTGGCCCTGCCCGTGGCCGGTCACCAGCTGGAGGTCCGCGGGCACGCCGCCGTGGTCGACGGCGTGCTGCAGGCCGTCCCCGCGGCGCCGATAGCACTGTTGCGGGTGCTCGCGGAGCGCCCGGGCCGGGTGGTGTCGCGGTCGCAGCTGCTCGGGGCGCTGCCCCGACGCGGTGGGGGCGAGCACGCCGTGGACATGGCGATCAACCGGCTCCGCCACGCGCTGGGCGCCCCGGAACCGGTGCAGACCGTGGTCAAGCGGGGCTACCGGCTCGCGCTCGAACCCGAGTTCGGTCAGGTCGGTGCCCGGTGCGCGGAGGAGGGACGCTGGTGAGCGCGGTGGCGACCCACTGCCCCTACTGCTCCCTGCAGTGCGGGATCACCCTGACCCCCACCGAGGCGGGGGTCGAGCTCGCCGGCCGCGAGGACTTCCCGGTCAACCGTGGCGGGCTGTGCATGAAGGGCGCGCACGCCGCCGAGCTGCTCGACCACCCGGAGCGGCTGACCGTCCCGCTGGTCCGGGAATCCCGCGACGAGCCCTTCCGGGACGCGACCTGGGAGGAGGCTCTCGACCGGGTGGCCGCCGCGATCCTGCAGACCCGGGCCCGGTACGGCCGGGACGCCGTCGGTTGCTTCGGCGGCGGCGGGCTGACCAACGAGAAGGCCTACCAGCTGGGAAAGTTCGCCCGGGTGGCGCTGCGCAGTGCGTCCATCGACTACAACGGCCGCTTCTGCATGTCCTCGGCGGCCGCAGCGGGCACCCGCGCGTTCGGGCTGGACCGCGGCCTGCCGTTCCCGCTCGCGGACATCCCGCTGGCCGAGACCGTGCTGCTGGTCGGCAGCAACCCGGCGGACACGATGCCGCCCGCAATGCGGTTCTTCGAGGAGGCCCGCACCAACGGGGCCCGGCACATCGTGGTGGACCCGCGCAGGACGGTCACGGCGGAGCACGCCCACCGGCACCTGCAGCCGGTCCCCGGGACGGACCTGTCCCTGGCCAGCGGCCTGCTGCACATCGCCGTGACCGAGGGACTGATCGACGAGCACTACGTCGCCACCCGCACGAGCGGGTTCGACGCGGTCCGCCGCGCGGTGCGCGCGTACTGGCCGGACCGGGTCGAGCGCACCACCGGTGTGTCGGTCGAGGACATGCGCGCGACCGTCCACGACCTGGCCCGCTCCAAGGCAGCCATGATCTTGACCGCCCGCGGGGTCGAGCAGCACGCGGATGGCACGGACACGGCTCAGGCCTGGATCAACCTGGCTCTGGCCCTGGGGCTACCCGGCCGCGGACCCGGCTCCGGGTGGGGCACCATCACCGGGCAGGGCAACGGACAGGGCGGTCGCGAGCACGGGCAGAAGGCCGACCAGCTGCCGGGCTACCGCAAGCTCGCCGAACCCGCGGCCCGTGCGCACGTCGCGGCGGTGTGGGGTGTCGACCCGGACGAGTTGCCGGGCCCCGGGGTGTCCGCCTACGAGCTGCTCGACGGACTGGGCGAGCCCGGTGGGGTGCGCTGCCTGCTGCTGGCGGCGTCGAATCCGGTGGTGTCGGCACCGAACGCCCGGCACGTGACCCGACGGCTGCAGTCCCTGGACTTCCTGTGCGTCACGGACTTCTTCCTGTCCGAGTCCGCCCGGCTCGCCGACGTGGTGCTCCCGACGACCCAGTGGGCCGAGGAGGAGGGCACCATGACCAACGTCGAGGGCAGGGTGCTGGTCCGGAGGCGGGCGGTGGCCCCGCCCGCCGGGGTGCGGAGCGACCTGGAGATCTGGCACCAGATGGCCGCCCGGCTCGGGCGCGGCGATCACTTTGCGACCGATCCCTGGGTGGTGGCGGACGAGCTGCGCCGGGCCAGCGCGGGTGGTCTCGCGGACTACGGCGGGATCACCCGGGCCCGGCTGGAGGCGGGGGAGGAGCTGTTCTGGCCCTGCCCGGACGAGCAGCACCCGGGCACCCCCCGGATGTTCCTGGATCGCTTCGCCACCCCGGACGGTCTCGCGCGCTTCGTCCCCGTGCGCTCCCGGATCGCGCAGGAACGACCCGACGAGACCTACCCCTACCTGCTGACGACCGGCCGGTCCCGGGCCCAGTACCAGTCCGGGACGCAGACCCGGCGCTCGCCCACGCTGAACGCCGCCGCCCCGGAGGCCTACGCCGAGCTGCACCCGGAGCTGGCCCGCCGGATCGGTGTCGCAGACGGGGATCTCGTCCGGCTCCGCTCGCCCCGCGGATCCACGACCGTGCGCGCCTGGGTCACCGCGGCGATCCGCCGCGACACCGTGTTCGTCCCCTTCCACTGGGGCGGCGAGGCCTGCGTCAACGCGCTGACCAGCGACGCGCTCGACCCCACGTCACGGATGCCCGAGTTCAAGACCTGCCCGGTCGCGGTGGAGGCCCTCGCCGCCACCGCCGACGACGTCGCACCCGACACCGCGCGCCGCCCCGCCTGATCCCACCACGACGGAGGACACCCCCAATGCACAGCACGCCGCGTTTCTTGCAGGGCGTCTACGAGTTCACCGGCGCCGGGCTGGACAAGCCCGCACTCCTCGATCCCGCGCTGGCCTACACCGTGCCCGCGGGCGTCACCACCCAGCCGATCTACTTCCGGGGCGGCAACGCGACGGACGAGCTCGTCACCATCGTGCTGGTCCGCGACGGAGCACCCATGCGTCTGTTCCCGGTGGGGGCCAAGGCGGACACCCACGTCAGCCTCGCCGTCGTCGAGGACCTGGAGATGGGGACCGTGCTGGAGCTGCACGTGGCCGCGCCCGCCGGGTTGACCGGCACCGTGGTCGTCGACCTCGGGCTGGTGGAGGTCTGAGATGACCCAGGCGAGCGAGCGAACCCGGCTGGTGGTCGTCGGCAACGGGATGGCGGGCGCCCGTGCGGTGGAGGAGATCCTCGTCCGGGCCCCGGGCCGGTTCGACATCACCATGTTCGGTGACGAGCCCTACGGCAACTACAACCGCATCATGCTCAGCCACGTGCTGGCAGACGGCGGCGACCCCGCCGGGGTCGAGGAGATCTACCTCAACCCGCTGGACTGGTACGCCGACAACGACATCACCCTGCACTCAGGCGTCCGCGTGGTCCGCATCGACCGGTTCGCCCGCAAGGTGTTCGCGGACGACGGCACCATCTGCTCCTACGACAAGCTGATCCTGGCGACCGGCAGCCGGACCTTCTTCCCGCCTATGGACGGCATGTGGGTGGACGATCGCACCCTGACCCCGGGCGTGTTCGGGTTCCGGACGCTCGACGACACGACCTCGATGCTGGACTACGCCGCGGACCATCGCACCGCCGTCGTCATCGGCGGTGGACTGCTCGGCCTGGAGGCCGCCCACGGGCTGCAGCAGCAGGGCCTGGATGTGCACGTGGTGCAGTCCGGCCCGGTGCTGATGAACCAACAGCTCGACGCCGAGGCCGGGGCGATCCTGCGCAGGATCGTCGAGAGACTCGGCATCCAGGTGCACCTCGGCGGCCGCACGACGGCCGTCCGGAGCGCGGGTTCCGTCACCGGTGTCGTGTTCGCGGACGGCACGGCCCTGGACGCGGACATGGTCGTGGTGACCGCGGGCATTCGGCCCAACGTCGGCCTAGCCGTGATCTCCGGGATCACCGTGGAGCGGGCCATCGTCACCGACGACCAGATGCGTTCGGTGGACGACCCGGACATCTACGCCGTCGGCGAGTGCGCCCAGCACCGCGGCGAGGTCTACGGCCTGGTCGCGCCGCTGTGGGAGCAGGCGGTCGTGCTCGCCGACCACCTCGCCGGCGCGAACCCGAAGGCCGCCTACCACGGCTCGAAGACCGCGACGAAGCTCAAGGTCGCCGGCGTGGACGTGGCGGCGATGGGGCTCAAGGGCCCCGAGCGGGAGGACGACGAGTTCGTCCGCTTCTCCGAGCCAGGCCGCGGCGTCTACAAGTCCGTGGTGATCCGGGACGGACGGCTGGTCGGCGCGACCCTGCTCGGGGACGTCGGCAAGGTCGCGTTCCTGACGCAGAGCTTCGACCGCGGTCTGCCGCTGCCCGAGGAGCGCGTCGAGCTGCTGTTCGAGCTCGCCGGCCCGTCGGGGGAGCAGGGCGCGGCGGAGATGGACGACTCGGTGCAGGTCTGCAACTGCAACGGCGTGTCCAAGGGGGCGCTGGTGGCGTGCGTGCGCAGCGGCACCCACAGCGTCACGGGCGTCATGGCGGCCACCCGGGCCGGCAAGGGCTGCGGGTCCTGCAAGGACCTGGTCTGCGATGTCGTCGAGTGGGCCGTGGGACAGGAGGGCGGCGCCGTCGAGGTGGACGAGAGCGCCGAGTGGTACGTGCCGGCCATCCCGCTGCGTAAGCCCGAGCTGGTCGAGGCGATCCGCGAGCAGGGGCTGCGCTCGGTGTCCGCGGTGTTCGCCGCACTCGCGCCGGACGGGGAGGATGCGGGCAGCAAGATGGCCCTGACCTCGCTGCTGCGCACGGTCTGGCCCGGGGAGTTCGTCGACGAGCGGGACGCCCGCTTCATCAACGACCGGGTCCACGCCAACATCCAGCGGGACGGCACGTTCTCGGTGGTGC
Organism: Pseudonocardia oceanicola; assembly: GCF_047200735.1. NCBI lineage: Bacteria > Bacillati > Actinomycetota > Actinomycetes > Pseudonocardiales > Pseudonocardiaceae > Pseudonocardia > Pseudonocardia oceanicola. The sequence goes on along the minus strand of NZ_JBJZON010000016.1, from coordinate 151,080 downwards.
CGCAGATCAAGGGCGGGGTGACCACGCCGGACCAGCTGCGCCGGATCGCGGACGTCGCCGACAAGTACCGGGTGCCGATGGTCAAGATCACCGGTGGGCAGCGGATCGACCTGCTCGGCGTGCGCAAGCAGGACCTGCCCGCCGTCTGGGCGGACCTGGACATGCCCTCGGGCTACGCCTACGGCAAGTCCTTCCGCACGGTGAAGACCTGCGTCGGTACCGACTACTGCCGCTTCGGCCTCGGCGACTCGACGGGCCTCGGCGTCGCGATCGAGCAGCGCTACCAGGGACTGGAGAGCCCGGCGAAGCTCAAGCTCGCCGTCGCCGGTTGCCCGCGGAACTGCTCGGAGGCGCTGGTCAAGGACGTCGGGCTGGTCGCCGTCGGTGAGGACCGGTGGGACGTGCTGGTCGGCGGTGCCGCCGGTGCGTCGGTCCGCAAGGGGGACGTGCTCGCCACGGTGGACGGCCACGCCGAGGCGACCCGGCTGACCGGCCGGTTCATCCAGTACTACCGCGAGCACGGGCGCTGGCTCGAGCGGACCTACGACTTCGTGCCGCGGGTCGGCATCGAGGAACTCCGGGCGATCCTGGTCGAGGACCGGGACGGGCTCGCAGAGGGACTCGACGAGAGGGTCCAGCAGGCCGTGGACGCCTACCGGGACCCGTGGCAGGAGGGCCGTGAGCCCACCACACCGGGCCAGTTCGGGGACGCGCTGCCGCTGTTGCCACTGCCCCAGGTCCCGGTACGCGGCGGTGTCCCGTCCGGGGCCGGTCGGCAGGAGGAGTCGTGAGCTCCGGGGAGCTCGTGCGCCACCGGCTGGGGCCGGTGTCGGCGCTGCCCGTGGGCGAGGGCCGCACCTTCGCGGTCGGGACCGAGCAGGTCGCGGTGTACCGGCTGCGGGACGGGGCTCTGCGGGCGGTGTCGGCGGTCTGCCCGCATTCGGGCGGCCCGCTGGCCGACGGGACCGTGGACGCGGAGAAGGTCGTCTGCCCGCTGCACAACTTCTCGTTTGCCTTCGAGGACGGCCGTTGCCTCAACGGGGACTTCGCCCTGACGGTCTTCGCCGTCTCCGAGGAGGACGGCGACGTGGTCGTCGAGCTCTGACGGAGGAGAGAGGCCCGGCACATCACGAGATCCCGGAGAAGAACGAGAAGGAGGAGACAGGGGTGTCCTGAGACGCACAGCCGGTGACTCAGCTCGCCGAGCTGACTCGGCGAGACTGCCTCACGCTGCTCGAGACGAGCGATCTCGGCGGCTGACTCGCTCGGTCATCGCTCAGGTCGGCGGGTAGTAGCGCATCCAGGCCACGTCCATCTGCGACGGCGTCGTCGGCGAGTTGCCCGCCGGGAACCAGTCGAGCTGGATGGTGCATCGGTCCCGGCGGCAGGTGGGTGGTGTCGAAGTCGGTGAACCACACCTGGCCGTCGATGAAGCCGGTCACGCCGGCAGGCGTCCACTCCACCGCCCGCGCGCCGCGACGCGCTGATCGGGTGGACCGCCGAGATCACCGAGCCCGGGGCCATGCGGTCCGCGTGGCTGCGGATGGTGCAGCAGCTGCCCGGCGAGGCCCGCGCCTACGCCGCGACGCTCTGCGCGATCGCCGCGCTCCTCGAGGGCGACGGCGCCACCGCCAACGTCGCCCTCGACCTGGCCGAGGAACTGCGCCCGAGCCTGACCCTGGTCAGGCTGATCGGCCAGATCACCGCCCGCGGCATCACGCCCACCGCTCTGCGTTAGTTGATCCGCGACGGCGTGCGGTGACCGAGCGTTGGGCCCACCGCCCGCGCCGCGGGCGGAAAGACGCCGGGCACCGGGGCGGCGGCGCCGTAGCGGCATAGTGGTGGCGGGCCGCACCCATGAGACAGTGCGGGGAGCTGGACGGGCAGGGTGTCCCGCGTGACGACGCGCCGCGGCTCGGTCATGGAGCCATTCAGTCGTCGACGTCGGTCACCTCCGGGGTCGCGCGCCAGGACGCGAGGACCGGTCGCAGCCCCTCCACGAGCGACGGCAGCTCCGGTCCCATGGCGTGGCAGGCGACCAACTGGATCATCCGCCCGGCCTCCATGAGCCGGACCAGTTCGCGGTCGGCGGGGCGCGGAGCGGCTGCGTCGTAGGCGTCGAGTACCTCGGTGCCGACGAAGGCGAGGTCCCATTCGACAGCGCCGAGGCAGGCGTGCTCGAAGTCGGAGTCGAGCGAGCCGGTCGGCGTGCGCAGGACGTTGTAGGTCGGGGCGTCGCCGTGGATCGGCTGGACCGGGGTGCCACGCGCGGCCAGTCGTCCTGGCGAGGTGAGGAACGGGCCGAGGACGGCCCATTCTCGACGTGCGCGGGCGAGGTCGGCGGGGTCGAGGAGGTCGGGACGGCCCTTGAGCCACTCGAGCATGGCGGGGATCGAGGCGTCGAGCGGGGCCATCACCGGCAGCGATACCGGGCAGTCCCGCAATGCGGAGTGCAGCCGGGCCAGTCCGGTGCCGAGGTCGGCCGGGGACGGCTCGCCCGATGGCAGCACCTCGAGGCGTTCCCAGAAGGTGACCGAGTGCCCGTCGTGCGCCATGGGCACTGCAGGGACGAGCGGGCTCGGGCATGCGACGGGATGCCCGGCGCTGGCCAGCCATCCGGCCACGGCGAGCTCACGCTGCTGTTGGGCGTACACGTCGGGCGGCCGGACGGGCGGAAGCACCGTGGGCACCCGCGCGACGACCGGAGCCGGGTCGAGCCGGACGACGACGGAGAACACGTCGTACAGCACCGTCGGCTCCTCGACGGGAAGCCCCACGGCGCGGCCCGCGCCGGCGGCAGCCGCAGCCGCCCGCTGCGCGCGGGCCGCGATCTCCTCAGGCGTCCTCATGCCGAGGCATGGTGCCCGATCCGTCCGTCTCGCGCGCTCGGGTTCCGGGTGTCATGTTCCGGGTGTCATATCGCCAGACGGGCACGGTGACCTCGGTGGCGAGATGCGCCCTGTCGCGCGTCGCCGCTGAGCCAGCGGATCCGGCGTCCGACCGGTCCACGTCGAGATCCACATCAATAACGGTGTCCGGGTCTCCGCGCGTCCCATCATCGTCCCCTCGGCCATCCGCCATACGTCCGCGCAGACGCCCTGGTAGCTGTCAAGGACTCGCGTGCAAGCGGCGTCCCTGGCGGTGGTCCCGTCCACCGTGAATCCCGACGGGCAGGATTGGGCCTCGTAGTCCCGAACCGCTCGGCCACCGGGCAGTGTCACGGAGAGGACGAGTCGCGCCACCGACGACTTGTCGCACGAAGGACGTGCGGGGTGTCCAGAACGACGGGCCTCAGACGATCGTCCGCCTGATGACGAGGCGATTCGCTGCGTGTCTCGACCTGCGAACGGGCTGAACCGGTGTCTCGGACGACCACGGCACGCTCACCGCGAACGCCCCGCCGGTGAGGCCGGTGTGGTTGATGGAGACGCCCGAAGGTCAGCACACACCCCGGGCCATGACGCGATGAACCCGCGCCCATCCATCCCGGTGAGACCGCCGCTGCAGTCCGCGAGCTCGGCCGCCGGGCGGTCGGAGGCGGTCACGACCGGGATGGACGAGCCGGAACCCCCGCCCCAGACCCGGGGCGCGCACTGAGGCAAGCCGCGTCACCCCAACACACCGACCTCCAGACAGGAGCCCCGCCATGAACGAGAACACCTTCCACGGCACCGTCGGCCGCGAGATCCGGATCAACCACAGCCAGCGCAGCGGCGTCGCGGTGGTCAACTTCTCCATCGCCATCAACTCCCGGCGCTTCGACAAGTCCAAGGGCCAGTGGGTGGAGCGCCCCCACGGTCTGGAAGGACGTGGTCGTGTTCGGGCAGTTCGCCGAGAACGTCTACGACACCCTCACGACCGGCATGCACGTCGCGGTCACCGGTGAGGAGGTCGACGACTCCTACACCAAGGAGCTCGACGAGCCCGGCCGCGACGACGTGGTCATCCGCCGCACCAAGATCGAGGCCCGCGACGTCGCGGTGAGCCTGCGCTTGCAGAAGGCGACGGTGGAGAAGGTGCAGCGCTCCCGCGAGCAGGCCGGCGACCAGCAGAGCAACGGCCGGGCGGCCACCGCGCCGCAGCCGGTCGGCTGACCGCCCGCCCGGGCGGCCCGCACCCCGCGGGCCGCCCGGCCGGTGTGCTCACCCCCGCCCGAGCACCCGCACGGCCGGCTGGGTGCGGCGCCGGGCGTCATCGGTATGAGGACGTCATCGGTTCACGACGTCGGCGTCCCAGGCCAGCGAGTCACCCGGAGAGACCGGCCACGCCTCGAGGCCGGGGCAGGCCAGCACGGCATCGATCAGCCTGCGGGAACCTCCGATCAGGGTCGAGTCGAAGTCGATCTCGGTGGCCACACACCATGACTGGTCCTGCGGCCAGAACAGGTTCGGGGACTGTGGCCAGATCGCCTGCGGGGCGCCGAGACCGGTCGCGTCGGCCAGGGGGCCGGTGAACAGCAGGTAGTTCCGCCCAGGCAGTGCCAGGCGCGGCCCGTCGAGGACCTCGAGCGGGAACGCCGACGGGGGCTCGCCCTCCTCGATCACGGTGCCGTCGGCCGCGGCGCGGGTGAACCAGGCGCCGCGGCCGTCGACCCAGCCCAGGCCCTCCCAGAGCGCGAACACGCACCGCTGGTCACCGGTCGGCCCAGCGAGCACGTCGAGCAACGCGGTCAGGGACCGCGCCGGGAGGGTCCCCTCCTCCGGCGGGGACCCCGACCAGGCCGAGTGCAGGGTCACCCCGCTGCCGCCGGTAGCGGGGACATCACGGGTGCGCGAGATCGTCCGCCACTGCATCAACGGGTGGGCGATCGTGGCGGTGGTGGTGCAGACCAGCGCCCAGGTGCCCGGCTCGCCGGTCATGGTGTGCGGCGGGTGCAGGACACGGGCGTAGGCGTCGAACACCGCCGGAACGTGCTGGCCCACCGTGCCGTCGAGCCGCTCCAGGTGCGCAGCGATCCAGTTCCCGGCACCGACGTCCGGGAGCCACTCCGGGCGTCCCATGTCGGCCATGGTCACCGTGGGGCCGGAGGCGTGCCACTGGTTTGCCGCGCTGGTCGGGATGCGGCTGGTCGGGGTGCGGCTGTCGGGGTGCGGCGGTCGGGATGCGGGGGTCGCGGAGGGCGCCTCGCGGGGTCGTGGGTGCTCTCCTCGCTGGTCGACGTCGCGATCCTGCCCGAGAACCCGTTCGCCCGGTCCAGGCCCTGCGCTGCGCTGCGGCCGCGCGCGGTCGCCTGCGGCGAGCCCGGCCCGGCTTCCGGGACCCCGAGCCTTCCGGTTCGCGCCGAAGCGAGGACAGGCCACACCCGATCCCCGGACGGGCGCCGCCCGCGCCGCCCGACCGGCAGCCGTGGGGTGTCCGGACCGGCCCTCGCTCAGAGAGCACCAGGTACGTCGTGCAGGGCGGCGACCAGCGGAAACGGAAGGAGAAAGCGGATGAAGCTCAGCAGGAGCAGCAAGCGTCAGAGCACCCGTGACGGCGGCGCGGAGAAGCGGTTCTGCCGCGGCTGCGGCCACCAGCTGTTCGCGACGAGATGGGGCTACCAGGAGGTCTGCTCGAAGCCCCGCTGCCAGGCGATCGTCCTGGCCCGCACCGAGCACCGCCTCGCCTGACCGGCGCCCCCCGACCCGAGACCAACACGATCCAGAAGAGGAGACCGAGATGGACTGGCGGAACAAGGCCGCATGCCGCGGCCAGGAGCCCGAGCTGTTCTTCCCCGTCGGCAACGCCGGGCCCGCGCTGGAGCAGACCGCGAAGGCCAAAGCGGTGTGCGCCCGCTGCCCGGTGCGCCGGCAGTGCCGGGACTGGGGCCGGGCGCACGAGGACAGCGGTGTCTGGGGCGGCGAGGACGAGTACGAGCGCCGCGAGGCCCGCGACCAGCACCGCCGCAGCCGCCGCTCGTTCCGAGCCGCATGACCATCACCCACCCGATCACGGGCTGGTGAGACGGGCCAGAAGGTAGCTGGCCCGTCTCACCGGCACCGTACCCGACCAGGGAGAACACCCCGTGAGCACGAACAGGAGCACGACCACGATCCCGCTGGTGAGCGAGCCACGGGACTTCCCCCGCAAGTCCGCGCTGGTGTCCTGCGCCCGGCTGGCCATGCACCCACGCAACATCCGCACGACGCTCACCGATCTCGACGAGCTCGCCGCGTCGATCCGCGCCGAAGGCGTGCTGCAGCCGCTGCTGGCGCACGCCCGGTTCGAGCGCCGCCCCGGGGTCGACCTCGAGGTCATCGACGGGCACCGGCGCCTCGCCGCCGCGGAGATCGCCGGGCTGCGCCGGGTACCGGTGATCGTGCGCCCACGAGTCACCGACGACGCGCTGTTCGCGATGCTCGGCGCCGCGCTGAAGGCCGACGTCGAGGACCGGGACAAGGCCAAGGCGGTGACCGCGCTGCATGAGGAGTTCGACTACACCTGGCCCGAGATCGCCGCCCGCCTCCAACTGCCCCTCAACACCGTCCTGACCTGGAGCCAAGACCGGCCGCGGGCGGCGAGGCCGCGCTCCACCCGTCAGGGCAACGCAGGCACCCGGGCGCCGAGGATCAAGCCCTCCGCCGTGCACGAGATGTGCGCCCGGTTTGACCGCCGCGAGCTTCACCGCCGCGCAGGTCGTCGAGCAGCTGCGCGCGCTGCTCGGGGACTGGCACCCCGCCCTGGCCACCACGGTGCACAACGCGAAGACCACCCCGACCACCCGCAGCCCGATCAGCCGCACCCCGACCGATCCCACCGGCCCGACCAGCACGGAGGCTCAGCCATGACCACCCCGACCACGATCCCCGCGGCCGCGGGGCGGCCCGCCCAGGGCCGTGAGCTGCCCGGTTCTGTCGGGCCGACCTGGCAGGCTGCAGACGATCACCTTCGGGGGGACGTCATGGCGGATCCGGGGCGACCGCAGCCACCACACCAGCAGCCACCGCACCAGCGGCCACCGCACGAGCAGCCGCGGCGACGCGCGGTGCGCCCGCCGCGCCCGACCAGGCTGATGCAGGCCGCCCTCGACGCCGCGGCCGCCGGACTCTACGTGTTCCCGGTGTCGCCCAAGGGCAAGCTGCCCGCGATCAAGGAGTGGGAGGACGCCGCCACCCGCGACCCGCAGTTGATCGAGGAGTGGTGGAGCGCGCGGCCGTGGAATCTGGGGCTGGCCGTCGGCCGGTCGAACGTGCGACCCGGCCCGCGGGCAGGTAGTGGAAGGAGGTGCCCTCGTCGCGCAGGGCGCTGTCCACCACCACGGCGTGTCCGACGGTCAACTCGGGCACGAGCGAGCCCGCCCCGCCCACCGCCACCGCGGCCCGGACGCCGAGCGCGATCAGCTCCTCGAGGAAGATCGCCGACAAGGGCGCGCCGATACCGGGCTGGATCATCGCCAGCCGCCGCCCGCCCCGCTCGATCTCGTGCACGGGCCACGGCCCGAGCTCCGAGGACAGGTGAACCGTGCGGACCGCGGGAACGGCGGACACGACCTCGGGGAAGAAGCACAGCACCGCGGCCTCCGGGAGGCGCAGGCGGCGCGGCACCACGCGGTGCGGTTCGAGGACTCCCGAGTCGGCCAGGTCGTCCTCGCAGAGGGGCAGCGGATCCCCGGGCCGATCATGCCGCGCGGCGCTACCGTTTCCGGGAGCGGGCACGGATGTTGTGCGCTCAACCATCGTTCGGACGGGGCACCACCGACGGAAGGGGAGTCCGATGCCGCAGCCCGAGGGAGCCGAGCTCGAGGCCATCCGCGCCCGACGCGCCGACCTGCGCGGGAAGTACCTGCAGGCGCCCGCCGACCGGAAGCCGACCACGGTGCGGGGTGTTCACCACCTCGCGCTGATCTGCAAGGACGTCGAGGAGACCATCCGCTTCTACCAGGAGCTGCTGGGCTTCCCGCTCGTCGAGCTCGTGGAGAACCGCGACTACCGCGGCTCCAGCCACTTCTTCTTCGACATCGGCCACGGCAACCTGCTCGGCTTCTTCGACTTCCCGGGCCACGACCACCCGGACTTCAGCGAGACGATCGGCGCGGTGCAGCACCTCGCGCTCTCCACCTCGACGGAGGAGTTCGACAGGGCGAAGGTCCGGCTCGACGAGGCCGGCATCGACTACCTCGGGCCCGACCGCGGCGTCGAGAACAGCCTGTACATCCGGGACCCCAACGGCGTCGGCCTCGAGTTCTACCGCGAGGAGCTCGGGAGGTTCGAGGGCGAGGAGCTCCTGAGGTAGACCCCGTCCGGCGCTCCATCCGGCCCGCCGCCGGCACCGGCCGGCGCGGGTCCCGGACCGGCGCGCAACCTCGGCCGCCGCCACACGTCCCAGGGGTGAGGGACCGGTACGGCCCCTCGCTACCGTGGTCCGCGGCAGGAGCGGACCGGCGACTCGCTTCGAGCGGGGCGGGCGGAGCGAGCATCGCCTCGAGCGGAGCGAGCATCGCCTCGAGCGGAGCGAGCATCGCCTCGAGCGGAGCGTGCGGAGCGAGCATCGACACCGACGGGACGGTGCAGGGACGGATGAACGGTGACCGACGCGGTCCGGCCGGGCCGCCGCCGGGCAGGGGCGGTCCGCCCCCGCGGCGCGGGGGCGGGCCGGGCTGGACCGCCCAGCCGCAGCGCCGCTCCGGCCCGCCGGGGCTGGGCGGTTCGCGGCAGGGTCCGGGACAGGGCCGTCCGGTGCCGCCGCCCGGACGCCCGACGGGACCACCGCCCCAGGGTCCACCGCCGCAGGGTCCACCGCAGCAGGGTCCACGGCAGAGCACACGGATGGTGCCGTCGTCGGCCCGCGGACCGGAGACGTACCGGCCGCCGGTCCGCACCCGGCCGCCGAGGCCGCCGCGCCCCCGCCGGCCCGGGCGCCGGGGACGCCGCATCAAGATCGCGCTCGCCCTGATCCTCGTCGCGCTCGTCGGGTGGGGCGTGTACCTCGACCAGAACCTCAACCGGGTTTCCGCGTTGCCTCCCGGCAGCACCGCGGAGTCGTCGGGAACCAACTGGCTGATCGTCGGGTCGGACAGCCGCGCCGACCTCTCCGCGGAGGACGAGCAGCGGCTCGGCACGGGCGACGCCGCCGGCCAGCGCACCGACACGATCATGCTGCTGCACTCCGGCAGCTCGGGGTCGGTGCTGGTCAGCCTCCCGCGGGACTCCTACGTGCCGATCCCGGGGCACGGCTCCAACAAGCTCAACGCCGCATACGCCTTCGGCGGCCCGCAACTGTTGATCAGCTCGGTCGAGGCGGCCACGGGCCTGCACATCGACCACTACGCGGAGATCGGGTTCGGCGGGTTCGTCGACGCGGTCGACGCCGTGGGCGGCGTGGAGCTCTGCGTGCCGACGGCGATCACGGACCCGAAGGCGAACCTGGACATCCAGGCCGGCTGCCAGGAGCTCGACGGGCAGACCGCCCTCGGGTACGTCCGCACCCGCGCCACCGCGGGCTCGGACTTCGACCGGGTGCAGCGGCAGCGGGAGTTCCTCTCCGCGCTGATCGCGAAGGCCACCAGCCCGGCCACGCTGGTCAACCCGTTCCGCGTGATCCCGCTCGCCGACGCGATGACCGCCCTGGTCACGGTCGACGACAACGATCACATCTGGAACATCGCCCAGCTCGGCCTGGCCATGCGCGGGGTCACCAACGGCGGTGTCGCGACCACCACCCCGGTGGGCAGCACCCCGACCATCGGCGGGCAGTCGGTCGTCCGGTGGGACAGGAGCCGGGCGAGCGCGTTGTTCGGCTCGCTGCAGAAGGACGAGACGCCGGCGGAGAGCTCGCTCGGTCCGTGATGCCCGGTGAGGCGGCGACGGTCGCTCCCGCGACCATCGCCACTCCCGGGGCTCAGGCGGTGCGGCGCTTGCGGGTCGTGGGCTTCTTCTCGGCCCCGTCCTCGCCCTCGTCGGCCTTCTTGCGACGGCCGGCCGTCTTGCGGCGGGCCGGCTTCTCCTCCTCCACCGGCTCCTCGGTCTCCTGCGCGTCCGCGCCCGCTCTCGTCGCGGCCTTCTTCCCCGACGGGCCCCGGGCGGCCTCCACGCTGGCCTGCAGGGCCGACAGCAGGTCGGTCATCGAGTCGCCCTCGTCGTCGCGCTTCTGCTCGACCGGTGCCGGCTTCGTGTCGCCGTGCTCCTTCTTCGACTCGATCAGCTCGACGACGGCGTCGCGGTACTCGTCGTGGAACTCCGCGGGGTCGAAGTCCGCGCCCATGCTCTCGATCAGCGACGCGGCCATCTGCTTCTCCTGCGGCCGCAGCTCGATGTCCTGCTCGAGGACGTCGAAGTCCGGCTCGCGGACCTCGTCCGGCCACAGCATGGTCTGGAGCACGATCGTCCTGTCCCGCACCCGCAGCAGCGCCAGGCTCTCCCGCTGCCGCAGCGCGAACCGCACGATCGCCATCCGGTCGGTCTCGGCCAGCGCCTCGCGCAGCAGGGCGTAGGGCTTGGCCGCCTTCGTCTCCGGCTCGAGGTAGTAGCTCTTGTCGAACAGCAGCGGGTCGATCTGGTCGGCGGGCACGAACTCGATCACGTCGATCTCGTGCCCGCTGGCCACCGGCAGCGAGTCGAGGTCCGCCTCGTCGAGCGTGATCAGCTCGCCGTCCTCGGTCTCGTAGCCCTTCACGATGTCCGCGTACTCCACGACCTCGCCGCACACCGTGCAGGTCCGCTTGTACCGGATGCGGCCGCCGTCGGCGCCGTGCACCTGGTGGAAGCGGATGTCGTGGTTGGTCGTGGCCGAGTAGAGCTTGATCGGCACGCTGACCAGCCCGAAGGACACCGCGCCGCTCCACATCGCGCGCATGGTCGCCCGTCCCTTCCGCGCCGGTTGCCGTCCGTGACGGCCCGTCGGGTGACAGCATGACGGTGTGCAGCCCATGCTCGCCACTCCCGGACCGCTCCCGACGGGGGAGGAGTGGGTCTACGAGGTGAAGTGGGACGGCATGCGGGTGCTGGCCGAGGTCACCGACGGTGAGGTACGCCTGGTCACGCGGGCGGGCCGGGACGTCACCGCGACCTTCCCCGAGCTGGCCGGGCTGGCCGCGATCGCCCCCGACGTCGTGCTCGACGGCGAGGTCGTCCTGCTGGAGGAGGGGGTGCCGAGCTTCGCGGCGCTGGCCGACCGGGTGCATCGTCCGGTGTCCCGCACCCGCGCCCTGGCCCGGCCCGTCACGTTCATGGTGTTCGACGTCCTGCGGCTCTACGGCGTCGCGCTGCTCGAGCGCCCGCTGCACGAGCGCCGCGCCACCCTCGAGCGGCTCGACACCGCCTCGGTCCCGACGGTGCAGCTCTCCCCGCTCTACACGGACGGGCGCGCGCTGTTCGAGGCCGCCGGGCGGCGGGGGATGGAGGGCATCCTCGCCAAGCGGCGCGAGTCCGAGTACCGGCCGGGCCGGCGCAGCGCGGCCTGGGTGAAGGTGACCCACCGGTACACCCAGACCTGCCTGGTCGGCGGCTGGCGCCCGGAGCGGACCGGGTCGGGAACGCGGATCGCGGCCCTGCTGCTCGGCGTGCCCGACGGCGGCGACCTGCTCTACGCGGGCCGGGTCCCCGTCGGGCTCGCCGCGGCGGCGGTCCACCGGGTGCTCGGCGAACTGGTGACGGACCTGGAGGCGGACGCCTCGCCCTTCACGGGGCGCCCACCCCGCGCGGAGGCCGCCGGCGCGCACTGGTGCGAGCCGGTCGTCGCGGTCGAGGTGGCCCACCACGGCTGGACGGCCGAGGGCCGCCTGCGCCGGCCGGTGTTCCGCGGGGTCCGCGCCGACGTCGACCCGTCGGAGGTGCGGAGGGAGGGCTGATGCGACACATCTGGAATCCCGCGCGCCGGGGGTGTTGGATGACGCGGACGGCGATGCTCGAGAAGGGGGCACCCACCGTGGACGTGCACGAACCGGCCGACCGGGTACCGGCGGGACGCGACGCGCGGCGGACGAGACCCGCCGCCGGGCCCGCCGGGGGCCGCGCACGGCCGCTGCCCCGCTGATCACCTGCTCGCCGACGGGCGCGCTGCGAGGCGCCCGTCCCCGCTCCCTACGGTGGTGTCCATGACGACCATGCTCACCTGGCAGGCCGAGGGCCGCCCGGGCCTCGAGGGCACCCGCGTGCACTTCGGCCCCGGTCCCGCCGGGTTCCGCGCGCTCGGCCGGATCGTCCGGCCGGATCCGGAGGGCGACTTCACGGCGTCGTACAGCCTGCTCGTCCGCGAGGACGGCACTCTCGGACGGCTCTCGCTCAGCTCCGCGACGACCGGGTCCGAGAAGCACCTGACGATCAACCGGACCGAGGACGGCTTCTGGCTCCTCGACGACGGCTCGGGCAGCGAGCGCCAGGACTTCGACGGCGCCGTCGACGTGGACCTCGCCTTCAGCCCGCTGTTCAACGCACTGCCGATCCGGCGGCTCGGCGCGCACCGCGAGGCCGTCGACCGCGAGGTCCCCGTGGTGTTCGTGTCGCTGCCCCATCTCGAGGTGTCGCTGTCGGCGCAGCGGTACCGCACGGTGCGGGTGGGGGAGGGGCACTCGCCGGCGGTGGTCGAGTTCTCCTGGGCGGGCTTCCGGGCCGAGCTCGAGGTCGACGCCGACGGGTTCGTGCTCTCCTACCCCGGCCTCGCCGCCCTGGTGTCCAACGAGCGGGCGGAGCCGGCCGGGCAGAGCTGACCGGTCCCGTCGGCGGGCGCGGCCGGGCCCCGTGGCGCCCCGGCCCGCCCCGCGGGCCGGGTTCCGGGGTGGTGAGCGGCTACTTCCAGCCGCCGACGACGTCGCCGCGCCGCCCCAGCTCGCGCAGCTCGGCCAGCGGGTCGGGACCGTCGAGCGAGACCGCCAGGGCCAGCGGCTCGCGGGTCGACGCCCAGCGCTGCCGGGCGAGGTACCCGGACTCGACGGTCGCCGCGAGCCCGCCGGTCGAGGCGAGCGCCCCGCGCATCGCGCCGAGCCGGCCGAGCGCCTCGTCGACCGCCGCGAGCAGCGCCGAGCGGTTGCCCTCGCACATCGCCAGGGTCAGCTCGGGGCGGGTGCCGGCGACCCGGGTGCCGTCGGCGAAGGAGCTCGCGGACAGGGCGAGGGCCAGGTCGTCGTCGGGCTCGCCGGCACCGACCGTGGCCAGTACCGCGGCGAGCAGGTGCGGGAGGTGGGAGATCCGGGCGACGGCGAGGTCGTGCTCGTCCGCGGCCGCCGGCACCACCCGCGAGCCACAGGCCCAGGCCAGCTCGGCCACGTCCCGCCACACGTCGAGGTCCGCGCCCTCGTCGGCGATCACCACCCACGCCGCCCCGCGGAAGAGCGCCGCGTCGCCGACGGCCCAGCCCGACTCGGCGGTGCCGGCCATCGGGTGCCCGCCCACGTACCGGGCCCGTGGGGCGTGGGTGGCGACGGCGCCGGCCACGGCGACCTTCACGCTCACCGCGTCGGTCAGCCGGACGGTCGGGGCGACCGCGTCGACCCGCTCCAGCACGCCCTCGACCGCGGGCAGCGGCACCGCGACCACGACCAGCGCGTCGGCCACGGCGGCGCGGTGCAGGGCGGCGTCGAGATCGGTGGTCACGTCGAAGCCGTCGGCCCGGGCCGCCTCCGCGGTCCCGTCGTGGGCGTCGACGCCCCAGCAGTCCCGACCCGCCGCCCGCGCGGCGCGGAGCAGCGACCCGCCGATCAGCCCGGTCCCCACCACGCACAGCGCTCGCATGGGCGAGCAGGCTAGCCGACCGCGGACCGAGGGCCCGTCGTCAGTCCCGCTCGAGCGCTGCCGCCACCCGCAGGACGCCCCGCTCCTCGAGGCGGACCCCGGTGATCTGCACGCCTCCGGGCAGCGCACCCGGCGGGACCGGCGCGGGCACCGATACCGAGGGCCACGTCGTGAGGTTGAACGGGCTGGTCAGCGCGAGCATGGCCGAGCGCACCGACACGCCGTCGACCGTCCGCTCGCCGATCGGGGTGGCGCGGAGCCGGGTCGTGGCGCTGACCAGCACGTCCATGTCGGCGACGGCGGTCCGGAACTCCGCGGTCAGCCGGGTGCGGGTCCGCTGCGCCGTGACGTAGGCGTGGGCCGGCCGGTCCGCGACCATCTCCAGCCGCTCGACGGTCTCCGGCTGGTAGTCCGACCGCCGCGTGGCGAGCCACTCCCGGTGCGTCGCGTAGGCCTCGGCCCCGACGATCTCGGCGTACGCGGCGGCCAGCTCGTCGACGAACGGGGTCCGGATCTCGACGATCTCCGCGCCCGCCTTCTCCAGCAGCCGCACGGACTCGCGCACCGCCTCGTCCAGCACGGGGTCGGCGGCCTGCCAGTAGTCGTCGACCAGCACTCCGACGTGCGTTCCCCCGATCCCGGGCGGCTGGATGCCGCCGCCCGTCCCGTCCGGGCGGGCCAGGACGTCCCACGCGACGGAGGCCGAGTGCACGTCGCCGGCCAGGATCCCGACGGTGTCGAGGGTCTCGGCCAGCGGGAACACACCCTCGGTCGAGAGGGCGCCGTACGCCGGCTTGAGCCCGACCACCCCGCACAGCGCGGCGGGCGTGCGCACGCTCGCCCCGGTGTCGGTGCCGAGGGCCAGCGGCAGGTGCCCGGCCGCGACCGCCGCCGCCGAGCCGGAGGACGACCCGCCGGTGATCCGCGTGGGGTCGTGCGGGTTGCGGGCCGGGCCGGTCGCGGAGACGTCGCCCGTGGGGCCGTAGGCGAACTCGTGCGTGGCGAGCTTCCCGACGATCACCGCGCCCGCCTCGCGCAGCCGCGTCACGACCGGGCCCTCGGTCGTCGCGGCGGGGGCGTCGGCGAGCACCGCCGAGCCCGCCCGCGTGGGCAGCCCGACGACGTCGAACAGGTCCTTCACCCCGACCGCCACGCCGTGCAGCGGGCCGCGCCACTCGTGCCGGGCCAGCTCCGCAGCGCGCTCGTCGGCGGTGGCCAGCGCACGCTCGGCGTCGAGGGCGACGACGGCCGCGTGGTCGTCCGCGGCGAGCCGGTCCAGGACGTCCCGGACGTGCTCGACGGGCGAGAGCCCGCCGGAGCGCAGGGCGAGGGAGAGGTCGCGCAGGCTGGTCACCGGCCCAGCCTGCCATCCGGTCACAGCAGGGCCAGCGCGGCGTAGAGGGCGGCGCCGACGGGCAGCACCGACTCGTCGAACCGCACCCGGTTCGAGTGGTTGGGCGGGGTGTCCTGCGGCGAGGCGCCGGGCGGGCAGGCGCCCAGGAAGGCGAGCGCGCCCGGTACCCGCTCCAGCACGTAGGCGAAGTCCTCGGCACCCATGATCGGTGTGGCCAGGGTGCCGACGCGGGCGTCGCCGAGCAGCCGGCGCGCGACGTCGGACAACCGGGCGGTGCCGGCCGGGTCGTTGACGGTCACGGGGTAGCCGGGCTCGATCTCGACCCGGGCGGTGCAGTCGTGCGCCAGCGCGGTGTGCGTGCAGACCCGCTCGATCTCGGTCCGCACCGCCCGCCGCACGCTCTCCGACATCGTCCGCAGCGTGCCCTCGAGCTCGGCGGTCTCCGGGATGACGTTGTCCGTGGTCCCGGCGCTGATCCGGCTGACCGTCAGCACGGTGGGGTCGTGCGTGTCCACCTTCCGGGTGACCATCGTCTGGAGGGCGCCGACCATCGCCGCGGCCGCCGGCACGGGGTCGACGGCGTGGTGCGGGGCCGACGCGTGCCCGCCGCGGCCGGTCACCGTGACCCGGACGACGTCGGCCGCCGCCATGATCGGGCCGGGCCGGGTGTACACCTCGCCGCTGGACATGGTGGCGCTGACGTGCAGGGCGTACGCGGCGTCGGGCCGGCCGCCGGGGCCCCGGCGCTCCAGCAGCCCCTCCTCGATCATCCGCCGGGCGCCGTGGAAGCCCTCCTCGCCCGGCTGGAACACCAGGACGGCGCGCCCGGCGAGCTGGTCGCGCCGCTCGCACAGCAGCCGCGTCGCGGCGGCCAGCATCGCGACGTGCAGGTCGTGGCCGCAGGCGTGCATCACGCCGTCGACCTCGGAGCGGAACGGGACGGCCACGTCCTCGTGCAGCGGCAGCGCGTCCATGTCCGCGCGGAGCAGCACGGTGCGGCCGGGACGGGCGCCCTCCAGCACCCCGACGACCGAGCTCAGCCCGTTCCCGAGGTGCAGGCGCAGCGGGAGGTCGGCGAGGTCGGCGAGGAGGGCGTCGCGGGTGCGCGGCAGATCCAGCCCGGTCTCGGGCCGGCGGTGCAGGGCCCGGCGCAGCGCGACGGCGCGCGGCTGCAGGGACCGGGCGGCGCCCAGGAGGGTGGCGGGGGCGGTCGCGAGGTCGGACACACCGCGATCCTGGCACCGCGGCGACGTCCACCCGAATTGTGGTTTGTGACACAGGCGAAACCCGCCTACCGTGACCACCATGCCGGTGCAGACGGTGGAGGAGCCCACGGAGGCACGTGGTTCCTCGCTGCCCGGGTTCGCGGTCGCCGCGATCCGGGAGGAGGGACGCTGGCGGTGCGTGCGCCTGGATCCCGACGCCCTGGTCGATCTCGACGCCGCGATCACCGAGCTGCGCGGGCTGCGGTCCACCGGCGCGGTCGTCGGGCTGCTCGACGTCGACGACGAGTTCTTCGTCCTGCTCCGTCCCGTGCCGGGCGGGGTGGCCCTGATGGTGTCCGACGCGGCCGCGGCGCTGGACTACGACGTCGCCGCGGACGTGCTCGATCTCCTGCGGGTGGAGCTCCCGCCGGACGAGGACGCGCTCGACGACGACCCCTGGCCCGAGGGGGACCTCGCCATCCTCGCCGACCTCGGGCTGCCGCCCGAGGAGCTGAACGTGCTGGCCGGCGACTTCGAGCTGTACCCGGACGAGCAGCTGGCCGTCATCGGGCGGCGCTGCGGGTTCGGCGAGGAGCTGGCGAAGCTCGTCGGCACCTGAGCGGAGCTCGCGGAGCGGACATCGGCGCTCAGCGGAGCTCGCGGAGCGGACATCGGCGCCGACCGGGCACGATGACCGGGTGCTGCCCACCCCGGCCGACGACGTGCTGCTCGGCCGCGCCCTCGAGGTCGCGGCCGGTGCCCTGCGGACCGGGGACGTGCCGATCGGCGCCGTGCTCGTGGACGCGGCGGGACGCGAGCTGGCCGCCGCCGCGAACGCCCGGGAGGCCCTGGGCGATCCCACCGCGCACGCGGAGGTCCTCGCGCTGCGGGAGGCCGCCCGGGTCCGGGGCGAGTGGCGGCTCGAGGGCTGCACGCTCGCCGTGACCGTCGAGCCCTGCACGATGTGCGCGGGGGCGATCGGGCTCGCCCGAGTGGGGCGCGTGGTGTTCGGGGCGTGGGAGCCGAAGACCGGCGCGGCCGGGTCGCTGTGGGACGTCCTGCGCGACCGTCGGCTCACCCACCGTCCCGAGGTGGTGGGCGGGGTCCGGGCCAGCGAGGCCGCGGCGCTCCTGGAGGCGTTCTTCGCGGGGCACCGGGGGAGCTGACGGAACGCCCGCGAGGACCCGGTGAGGGCCCGCGGCCGCCGCACTTGTAACCTTGCGGGCGGTAGCGTGTCCGAGCGGCCGAAGGAGCGCGCCTCGAAAGCGCGTGAGGTTCACGCCTCCGTGGGTTCAAATCCCACCGCTACCGCCAGACCCGCCGGGCGGGCCCGCAAGGGCCCCCCGGCGTTCGTCGTCCCGGGCGTCCGAGTGCCGGGGGTTTCCGGGCCCCTCGTCCGGATCCGCCTCCCCGGGCCCGCTCCGCCCGAGCCGTTGACGCGCGCCCGAGGCCTCAGCACCATCGTCGGATGCGTCTGCTCGACCGAGCCGCCGTCCGGGCCCTGCTGGACCCGGACGCGCTGGTCGAGGCGGTCTCGCAGGGCCTCGTCGACCTGAGCACCGGGCGGGCGTCGGTGCCGCCGCGGGTCGCCGCGTGGATCGGCGAGGTCGGGCTGCTCGCCGCCATGCCCGCCTACAGCGAGACGCTCGGCGTGGCCACCGCCAAGCTCTTGACCGTCTACCCGGGGAACGCCGCGGTCGACCTGCCGGTGCACCAGGCGCTCGTCGCCGTGTTCGCGCCGGAGGACGGCACCCTGCGCGCGCTGATGGACGGGGACCTGATCACGGCGGACCGCACCGCGGCCGCGTCCGCCCTGTCCGTGCGGGCCCTCGCCCGGCCGGACGCCCGGGTCCTCGCCGTGCTCGGCACGGGGCCGCAGGCCCGCGCCCACGCCCGGTACGTCGCGCCGACGCGGCCGTTCGAGGAGGTCCGGATCGGCGGCCGCGATCCCCACAAGGTCGCCGCGCTGGTCGACGAGCTCGCGGGGCAGGGGCTCGCCGCCCGCGGCTGCACGATCGACGCCGCCCTGCGCGACGCCGACGTGATCTGCGCCGCCACCAGCACGCTGCGGCCGCTCGTCGGGGCGGACGGGCTGCCGGACGGGGCGCACGTCGCCTCCGTCGGCTACGTCCCCGAGGGCCGCGAGGTGGACGCGGCGGTGCTGACCCGGGCACAACTCGTGGTCGAGCACCGCGCGACCGCCCTCGCGCCGTTCCCGGTCGGCTCGAACGACCTCGCCGAGCTCGTCGAGCGGGGGAAGATCCATCCCGACGTCGTCGTCGAGCTGGGGGAGGTCCTCTGCGGCCTGCGGCCCGGCCGGGCCGGGGACGACCAGCCGACCGTCTTCAAGTCGGTGGGTGTGGGAGTGCTCGACGCGGCGGCCGCGGCGGTGGTCCTCGCCGCGGCGGAACGGACCGGGGCGGGTGCCGAGGTGGCCCTGTAGGCCCGCCGCTGCCGTTCCCGAGGCACCGCGACAGATCGCGTGGCCCGATCCGGCCCCGAAGCAAGAGGGGCCGGAGGCCACAACGCCGGGCGGCCCGCGACGGCCCTGCCCGGCGTTGCTGCTGGTGCGCGGCGCGGAGGATAGGGGATTCGAACCCCTGAGGGATTGCTCCCAACACGCTTTCCAAGTCTGTTGTTGATCGTTCAGCGGGCGTCGTGGAGATCGCGACCAGCGCCCTGGCTCGTGTTGTCCGACTCCGCGGACCCGGCCGGACGGGGGCGAATGAGACTGGAACTGAGACTGCGTGGTGATCCACTTCGGCGTGGGTTCCTCCACGTCACGGTTGCCGTCGTGCTGGTCTCCTCGCGGCGCGGGTTCCACCCTGCCGGGGCGAGGGGTGGGCTGCAAGGCACGCTGTCCCGCCTTGTGGCCCGCCCCTCGGTCCGGTAGCCGTCTCGGCGCGCCGTGAGGAGGCCAGCACGTTCCCCGGTCTCCGAGCGGTGTCGGGTGTGGGCGGAGCCCGCTTCTTCTCGGTCGGGGATGCTGTGGCCGTGGACGACCAGGCTGCGCGCGGGCTGTCGCTGCGGTTGGACCCGGCGGCGAAGATGCGGCTGGCGGCGCGATTCGGCGACAGCGTTGGAAGTTGGCTGGACGGCCTCCCCGGCAGACTGCATGAGCTGGAAGAGGCGTGGGATCTGGATTTCGAAGAGGTCTCCGCGGGCGGTACCTCGGTGGTCGTCCGGGCTTCGCGGGCGGGTACCCCGGTGATGGTGAAATTGTGTCCGGACGCGGGGATCGGCCGTTCGGAGGCTGACGCTCTCCGCTGCTGGGCGGGCCTGCCGCACGTGGTCGAGTTGCTGGCGGACGAGGCCGACGGAGCCCTTCTGCTGGCGGGTGTCTCGCCGGGCACGTCCCTCGTCGACGACGACTGGCAGCTCGTCGAGGTCGCGCCGCTGCTGAGCGACTTGGCCAGCTCACTCGAAGTGCCGTCCGTGCAGTTCCCGTCTCTCGTCGAGCGCGTGGAGTTCCTGTTCGGCCTGACACGGCGCCGCATCGGGGCAGGGGCTGATCCGCTCGTGGGCCCGCAGACCCTGGATGAGGCGGAGCGATTGGCGGTCGCGTTGGCGAGCGACCCCGAGCCGCCTGTTCGGCTGGTCCACGGGGATCTCCACCCCGGCAACGTGCTTCGTGGCCGCGACGGTTCGGTCGTGGCGATCGACCCCCGTGCGTGCCTAGGGGACTCGCACTTCGACGCGGTCGACTGGGTCCTTCGTGGTGAGGCGCCGACGCGTGCTGGTGTTCTTCGAGCGGCTGAGGAACTTGCCCAACTCGTCCCTGGCTTCGACGCCGAGCGCATCACTGCGTGGGCCGTGGCTCTGGCGCCTGTGCTGGCGATCTCGCATGCGGGAGCTGGGTCGGACGCGGCGCAGCGACGGGCGCGCTGTCTGATCTCGCTGTGGGATGAGGCGTCCCTCGGCTGAGAGGGCCGGGTAGCTGGTGCCGCCGGCCGCGAGCGGGCCGGAGGCAGGAGCGAGCGAGCCGGGCGGTGCCGGCATAGCCGGCCCGCGCCGCCGGAGGCGGCGCCTTGATCTCTTACAGGCGGACTCGGCAGCGACACGCTTGAGTAGCCGCGTACGACGCGCCAGACACCCCGGCAGCCCACCGTTGCAAGCCGACCGGTCAGCGGGTCGCTACCTGTAGATGCAGGGTCTAGCGACTAGGTTGACGCTGTACCGATCTGCCAGCAATTCGACTACTGAGGGTGACTGAACTGAGCACGCCGCAGACTTTCGCAGCGCCAGTGACCATTGGCACCACATCGGTGCCCGAGGGCAAGGTTAGCGATTTTCTGACCGGTCGGCTGGTCAAGGACACACCTGAGGAGTACGTGCGGCAGAACGTCGAGAAGGCGCTGGTTCGTGGCTATCGGTACGCACCGAGTGACTGTGTGCCGGAGTTTCCTATCAAGGTCGGATCATCCCGCAGGCGGGTCGACATTGTAGTGTTCAGGCCCGGGGCTGAACACAAGCAAGAGTCTGCCTGGCTCCTCGTTGAGACTAAAAAGCGCGGGACGAGTCTCACGAACAAGAACGACGGCGTCGAGCAACTGAAGTCCTACATGGCGGCGTGTTTGAATGCCGAATATGGCATGTGGACCAACGGTGATGAGCAGCTCTTTTATGCCAAGCGACAGACTCAGGCCGGGTTCACGATCGAAGAGATTATCGAGATCCCGGCCTCCGGGCAATCTGAAGCCGACGCTCAGCGCCCCAAGCGCAAGGATTTGAAGCCTGCTACTGCGGACAACCTTCTCTTCGCCTTTCGTCGTTGCCACAACTACATCGCGGGTACTGAAGGCAAACAAAAAGCAGACGCATTCTGGGAGCTGCTCAAGCTCATCTTCTGTAAAATCGAAGATGAACGGTCAAAGGTACTCGAATTTTACGCCACGGCCGCCGAACGTAGCTCTGCAACCGCTGCCATTAGTGCCAAGAAGCGGATTCAGCGCGTCTTCACGGATAAGGTTGTGAAGAAGTATCCCACCATCTTCCCAGGGTCCGATATGGAGATCGACCTTAAGCCGATGGTGGTTGCTTATGTCGCGTCGCAACTCCAAGGGTTCTCGCTGCTTGCGTCTCCGGTCGATGTGAAGGGGGTTGCCTACGAGGAGGTCGTGGGGAGCAACCTTCGGGGTGATCGCGGTGAGTTCTTCACTCCGCGTAACGCCTGCCGAATGGCAGTGACGATGCTTAACCCCCAACCGGACGAACGTTTGATTGACCCAGCGTGTGGCACCGGCGGGTTCTTGATTACAGCGATGAATGCTGCTCTTGAACATATCGAGGCGGAAGAGCGTGCCGAGTGGGCTGATCCCGCTAACGGTACGGACGCCGAACGCCAGCAGCTTTGGACTCGTCGCAATGACTACCTCTCGTCGTGCGTGCATGGTGCCGACCTGAACCCTGGTTTGGTACGCGCGGCGAAAATGAACATGGTAATGAATAATGACGGCTCGGGTGGACTATTTCAGGCAAACAGCTTGGGAAACCCTCATTCCTGGGATCCATCGGCGACGGCTGCGATCCGCCTTGGGTCATTCGATGTCGTGGTTGCGAATCCGCCGTTCGGCGCAAACATTCTAATTGATGACGAAGAGGTTCTGCGTCAGTACGAACTCGCTGCGACATGGGATCGTGCAGAGGATGGTGGCTGGGCAATTCGCCTACGGCCAAATGGCGAGCCACAGTTGCAAAAGTCGCAGCCTCCCGAGATCTTGTTCATCGAGCGGTGCATACAGTTGCTTAAGCCGGGCACTGGACGCATGGCCATGGTCATCCCGAATGGAATTCTGAACAACCCGGCGCTAGGCTATGTCCGGCATTGGCTGTTAACGAATACGCAGGTTCTGGCAGTCGTCGATATGGCTAGGGAGCTTTTCCAGCCCAAGAATGACACGCAGACCAGTATGGTCCTGGTTCGTAGACTTTCGGATGGCGAAAAGTCAGAGGCAGAGGCGGGGTCTCTCGATTATCCGGTCTTTATGGCAGTTACCAATTCAATTGGGCACGACAAGCGCGGGAATGTGCTGTATCGCAGAACTGAAACTGGCGATGACGTCGTTGCTGAGATAATCGATACGATTGCCGAGATTGATCCAGTGACAGGAAACGAGGTCCTTCGCCAAGTGAAGACCTCGGAGCGCTTGGTTGACGATGAGCTTCCTGACGTCGCTCGCGAGTACCTGCAGTGGCTCGGAGAGCAGTCGTGAGTTCGGTAGCTGCGGCTGCCGTTAGTAGCTTCGGCGTCTCGATACGGTCTCGATCTCTGCGGGCGTACGACCGTTTGGATGCTGGCTTCTACTCAAGCGCCTCAATTCTGGCGACAGAGCAGATTGCGCTTCTTGAGGCCTCTGGTGTTCCAATCGAGACGATCGGCTCCCTGGGAGCAGCCTCAATGCCACCACGGACCGCGTTGGTCCGCGCTGCGGTCCGTGAAGACTCCTTGCCCTATCTGCGACCTTATGACGTCTTCGACTACTTCCCCGTCCCGGCTGATCATGTATCGAAGGCGCGTAATCCTGGATTGTCATACTTTCAAATCTGCGAGGGTGACATCTTGCAGACAAGGTCCGGGAGAAACCTTGGACCATGCACGATCGCAGACGGAGAGCTTGCCAAGTTTGCCCTATCAGACGACATGATTCGGATCAAGATTCCTGACGAGGATCAGCGACATGTTCTGCTCGCCTACCTGAAAACTGAGTTAGGGCAAGCCCTCATCAGACGAGGCCGGAGTGGGTCTGTTATCGACCACCTGACGGTTGCTGATGTCGAAGCGGTACCTGTTCCTGTCTTTGCCGACGATGTCGCGACTAGAATCTCGGCCCTGGTCGGAAGCGCGATCGAGGATCGCTTTGAAGGGCGCAGTTCTCTCAACAGGGTAATGGCTGATCTTGGAACGGATCTACCGATCCCCAATACAGTCCTGTCCGGTCACGTGGCGTGGACGATGCGAGCCAGAGACTTTAATGGGCGCTTCGATGCAGGGTTCCACCACCCGTTTGTGCGGGAAAGTCGAAAGCAGATTTCTTCGAAACCGTCTCATCGCCTTGGGGATCTCGTCGAGGCAGTCCTTCCGCTGCGGTATAAGCGGTATTATGTGGAGCGAGAGCACGGTCGCCCAATCCTTAGCGGTCGTCAGCTACTTCAGCCTGAGCCGGTGAATCTTCGCTTCGTTTCGGATCGTTCGTTCCGCAACCCCGAGGACTACGAGGTCTCAAAGGGAACTGTGGTGTTCGGAGCTGTCGGGCGATCTGAGGGACGACAGGCTTGGCCTGCACTTGTTACTGACGATCGCCATGGATGGCTGGCCAGTAATGATGTTATGCGTCTAGTACCGCGCCCCAATGTGCCACCAGGACTTGTTTGGCTTGCAGTAGCGGTACCGCAAGTTCAGGCGCAGATCAAGGCGCTCTCGTTCGGAAGCGTCGTCGACCATATGAATCCGTGGGACGTGGAAGATGTCATCGTTCCCGATATTGGCGCCGAGCTCGTCGCAGAAGTCGAGGATGCATGGGAGAAGTTCGCGCGTAGTACGCGCGCGATTCAGGATGCGACCGCACTGACCGAATCGGCCCTTGAAAGCATGGCCGCAAGTACGGGACTGAGCTAGATTCCAACTGCCGGATGTTGTGAGTAATGCCGCTCTATTGCTTCAGGAGGCGTTGCGTGTACCCTAATGACACTAGCCGTTCATAGGCGCGGACGACCAAATGAGGGACTTGCTGTTTAATGGCCCAGCCATTCTCTGCATAAACCCAGATTCTCTGAGTGTCGCCGACCATCATGTTTACGACGCGGTTCGCGTCGCCCGCCTTCTCGATGTATGTATCAAGCGAGTAGGGTTGCGCGGCGCAGATTACACGCACTGATGGCCAGCGGAGGCGGCACATCGCGTAGGCGCGACGCTGCTGGTAGGGCCGCGAGATTAGCATCACCGACCTCACGGGAACCTCTCGATTCTCGACGAGCGCGCGAGTTAGGTCGATGTTCTCCCCAGTATTGGTGGCATGAGGTTCGACAATTATTGCGCTATCGGGCACGCCGAGGGCGAGGGCGTGTTCGCGGTAGTGGACGGCTTCGCCGCGGGGGAAGCGTTCGATGGTGGTGGGGGCGTTGGCGCCGGTGAAGACGATGCGGGGGAAGTAGCCCTGGTGGTACAGCTCGGCGGTGTAGGTGGCCACGCCGAGGTCGTGGCTGCCGAGTCCAATGCCGAGGTCGACGGGGCGTAGTTCGTGGTGCATCTGGTTGAACTCCCACAGGGTCTCCACGTCGGCGCGGAGCTCGGCGGGGATGGTGGTGTTCGGCATCGCTGGGTCCTTCTAGTCGGGGATGTCGAAGGAGTAGGTCCAGGAGAAGCGTGAGGCAGCGTGCACGCCTCGTGCGACTTCGACGAGTGTCCCGTCGGCGGTGTAGGTGCGGCGGTTGAGGATCATCACCGGCTCGCCGGCGGGGAGGTCGAGCTGGTCGACCTCGTCCGGGGTGGGCATGCGCGCGTGGAACGACTCGGTCATGTGGTCGGGTTCGAGGCCTTGCATGGTGAGAACGGCGAACCCTCCCCCGCGCCCGGCCGGGCCTGGTGTGGGGTCGACGAGCGGGGTGCCTTCCACGTGGGCGGGCAGGTAGTAGCTCGTGAGCGTGTGTGTCGGCTGGTCGCCGTCCTTCACGAGCCGCGCCCGTGCGTAGACCGGTGTGCCGGGCTCGATGTCGTAGGCCTCGGCGATCTCGGCGTCGGCGTCGACGAGGGAGACGGTCTGGGTCTGGTCGCTGGGCTTCCACTCGCGGCCTGAGGCCTCGCGGTCGGCGGCGAACGCGACGACGTCGCCGTACTTCCACTTCTTCTTGCTGTAGCGCTCGACGCCCAGGCGGCGCATCGGCGGCGGAGTCCGGACAACCGTCCCGCGGCGCCGGATCGGGGTCACGAGCCCTTCGGCTTCGAGCATGGCCACGGCGTTGCGGACGGTCTTGACGTTGACCCCGTGCGTGGCGGCCAGCTCGTCCTGCTTGGGCAGGGTGTCGCCGGGCGCGTAGGTGCCCTGCTGGATCGCGTCCCGCAGGATCGCGGCCAGCTCGCGGTACCCCACCGTGCTCAATGGTCCTCCCTAGTCGACTCCGATAACGGTAGCTGTACCGCCTCGGTGGCGACCCAAGCGGTTGATAGAACCCCCTCTATTGACAGTGCCGGCCGCGCTTGCTTCTATAGAGCTGGTCCTAACGCGCTGGCTCTCAGCGCGGCCCACGAGCGGAGGAAGCAGCGATGGCGATCAAGAACAGGTTCCCGGTCTCGATGGGGGACGTCTTCCCGCACGGCGCCTACGTGGTGTCGGAGGTCGAGGCGGTGCGCGACTTCGACAAGTCCAGCGCGGGCCGTCCGATCCAGCAGGTCGACAAGGAGTCCGGACTGCCGGTGTGGTCGGTGTCCGTGCTCGACGCGGACCCCGACGCCCGGCGGGCGGACAAGACCGTCGTGGTGAAGCTCGCGGCCACACATCAGCCGGTGCCGCCGGAGACCCTCGCGGGGATGCCGTTCCGGCCGGTGGAGTTCGAGGGTCTGACCGTGACCCCGTACGTGCAGGAGAACGGCGGTCGCCCGCGGGTGGCTTACAGCTTCCGCGCCACGGCGATGCGTGCCCCGACCGTCGGGCACAAGCCGACCCCGCGGTCCGGGGGCAACTCGGAGGCGCCTGAGCACCGATGACCCGACCGAGCGAGGGTGGAGGGGAGCCCGATTGCGGCGGACTCCCCTCCGTTCTCCTTCACCCGACATCACGCCCTGAGCAGGCAGTTCGCCAGACTTGGAAGGACACCGAGGCTAGATGACTCGCACTGGCAAGTCCCACCCGCCCGCGTTCGTCCCCGACCACCGCGCCGTGCCCGGTTCGATCCCGGCCATCGTGGATGCCGCGTTCTACCGCATCCGCGTGCAGCTCGACGCCGCCAGCGACACCCCCGCCGTCTCCGCGTTGGATCGGGCCGCTCGGGCGGATCGGCTCGCGGTCCTGCATGACCGTTCCGCGCGGTGGTGGCGGGTGCTCTACCGGCACACCCCGACCGGGGTGCCGTTCCTCTACATCGCCGCGGTGAGCCGCGCCGAGCTGCACGAGCGCGACGAGGCCCGATTCTGGCGGGAGACCGCCGCGGACTGGCGCGCCCGCGCCGAGCGCCGCCCAACCTCGGACGCGGCCGGGGCGCTGTCGAACTGGGCAGAGCTGGGGGTGGCCTGACATGCGCGTCATCGCCTTCCCCGCTGGCGCGCTGTGCGCCCGTCCGGGCACCGACCCGGAGCTGTTCTTCCCGGACGACACCGCGCCGGACTACCCGGCCCGCGTCGCCGCTGCTCGTCGGGTGTGCGCCGACTGCCCCGTCCGTGCGGCCTGCCTAGCCGATCGGATGCGCTGGGAGCCAACAGGTTCCCGCTTCGGTGTCGTCGCCGGGACGACCCCTGACGAGCGCGACGCCCTCGCCGACCCCGGTCACTCCGGTCAGGTGGACGCGGCATGAGCGCTACTCGGCCCGACCGGTGCGAGGTGTGCCGGACCCCGCTGTCCGACCGGCCCGACCCGCGCCGCCGGCGCTGCGCCGATCACCTCGGCCAGGCCGTGCTGTTCCCACTGACCGCAGTCACCACCCGGCCCCGGCGCAGGAAGGAGACCCGCTCGTGAGCCGCAAGGATTGGACCTCGCCCGCTCCGTTGGAGATCGAACGCCCGCGGTTGCCGTGGTGGACCATGCTGCCCAAGCCCGTCCTGACCGTGTTGTCCCCAGTCATCGCGGTCGGGGTGCTCGCCGTCGTCGCGAACTTCGCCGCCAGGCGGATTTACCGCTACCCGATCGCCCTCACCACGTCCGTCGGCCTTGTTGTGCTCGGGTGCTGGCACGGCTGGTGGTGCTCCCTCGGGGTCGCCCTGGCCCTGGTCGCGCTGCTCGCGGGCTGGTGGTGGCTGCGGCGGGACTCGTTCACCCGCCTCGTCGGTGTGCAGCTCGCTTCGGAGTACCGACGGCTGCGCGTCTACGCCCCGGTGTGGCGGCGCACCATGCGCGTCTCCGGGATCGCGGCGCGGGTCGGGCGGACCTGGCACTACCCGCGCGTCCGTCGGGTCCGCGCCGACGGCTGGCGTGACCGCGTGCTCGTCGGGCTGCTGCACGGCCAGGCCCCGAAGGACTTCGAGGATCGGGCCGCGGAGCTGGCGCACGCCTTCGGCGCCACCTCCTGCCGCGTCCGGGTCGACAAGCCGCGCCGGATCTGGCTCGACCTGATCCACAGCGACACCCTCGCCGCGTCGGTCGCGCCGCCTGTCCTGGCTGCTGCTGATGCGGTGGTCGACCTGGGGCGCCTCGTCGTGGGGATGGTCGAGACCGGGCGGGAGTTCGTGCTGCGGCTGCTCGGGAACCATCTGCTCGTCGTCGGCTCCACCGGGGCCGGGAAGTCCTCTGTGGTGTGGGCGCTGCTGTGGGCGCTCGCCCCGGCCATCCGCTCCGGCCACGTGCAGGTGTTCGGGGTCGACCCGAAGGGCGGGATGGAACTCGGCCGCGCCCCTGGCCTGTTCACCCGGCTCGTCTACGACAACGGGGCGGATGCGGTCGATCTGCTCGAACACGTCGCCACCCTCACCCGCCAACGCGCCGCGTACTTCCGGGAGTCGAAGAAGACGGCGTGGACCCCGGAGTCGGGGCAGCCGTTCGTGCTCCTGGTGGTCGACGAGCTCGCCGACGTCGTGGCCTACCAGACCGACCGCGGGTTGAAGGCGCGCGCGAACGCCGCATTGCAGTCGATCACCTCGCAGGGCCGTGCGCCTGGGGTGTGCGTGGTCGGTCAGGTGCAGGACCCGCGTAAGGCCGTCCTGGACTTCCGGCACCTGTTCCCGACGAAGATCGCCATGCGGCTCGATGAGCCCGACCAGGTCAACCTGGCCCTGGGTGACGGAGCCCGCGCCCGAGGTGCCGCGGCCGACGAGGTCAGCGAGGACACCCCTGGCGTCGGCTGGGTGCTGTCCGAGGGCCGCCGCCAGATCGAACGTGTCCGCGCGTTCCACCTCGACGATGCCCACCTCGACGAGCTGGACGCCTACGTCCGCGACGGGTCCGGACCGGCCGTTCTCCCGGCTCCTACTCGGCCGGAGGTGGCCGCATGAACACCACCGCCAGCCAGACGAGAGCGGGTGAGGCGTGATGGCGTTCAGCCGTGGCCGCTCCACCGAGACCCGCCTGATCTACCTGGGCCTGTTCCTGCTGCTCGCCGCCGGGTTCGCCACCTCGCTGAGTCCGACCGCGGCGTTCTGGGGCAACGCGTTCCTGGCCGCCGTCCTCGCGGCCGGCGGTTTGTGGGTGGTCGTGGCGCTCGTCCGGCGGGAGCGGCGCATCCGCCGCCGACTCGACGCCATCAGCAACCAGCCCGGACAGGTCCGGCACTGGCGCGACCCCCGCCCCGACCCACACGGCGAGACCACCGACACGAGGGCCGCATGAACACGCCGACCGTTCCGACCGACTCCTCTGGCCGGGTCGACCAGGACAACCTCACCCGCGCGCAGAAGGCACTCCTGGCGCTCTCCGACGACGTCGCCCAGCGGCTCGCTGAGGACAACGGCGTCTGCGTCCGCCCCCTCGCGATGCGCCGCATCGACATGACCACCGGACGCATGGACGTGGTTGCCACGCCGTGCAAGTCGACGAGGGAGGACCAGTGCCGCCCATGCGCGGAGAAATCCCGCCGCGAACGCATGGTCCAGGCACGCGAGGGATGGCACCTCGAGGCGGAACCCTTCGAGCGCCCGGCCGATCCGACCGAGCACCAGAAGCGGCTCCTGGCCTACCGCGCCGACCTGCACGCCGCCTACACCACCGCCCGCGCCGACGGCCTGGACGAGGACTGCGAGGAGATCCGGGAAGCCGTCGCCGAGTTGGACCAAGAGATCCGCGCTGCCGGCGTCCGGGGCCGCCTCGCTCCGCTCGACCCGCTGCCCAAGGCCGTCCGTAGGACCACGCGCAGGCGCCAGGACGCCCCGGACCTCCCGCGCCGACCGGTGGAGAATCGCACCATCGGGGAGGTGTTCGGCGGCAAGTACCGGCCCTCCACCTTCCTCACGCTCACCCTCGACTCGTACGGGCGGGTCGACGCCGACGGGGCTGCGCTCGACCCGGACTCCTACGACTACCGCCGCGCGGCTCGGGACGCGATCCACTTCCCGCGCCTGGTGGACCGCTTCTGGCAGAACACCCGCCGCTGTGTCGGGTGGGAGGTGCAGTACTTCGGCACGGTCGAGCCGCAGAAGCGCGGGGCGCCGCACTTCCACGCCGCCATCCGCGGAACCATCCCGCGCGCGGAACTCAGGGCGATCGCGGCGGCGACCTACCACCAGGTGTTCTGGCCCGCCCACGACACGATCACCCACGGCGGGGACCGGCTGCCCCGCTGGGCTGACGGCGACAAAGGCTTCGTCGACCCGCACACCCGCGAGCCGCTGCCGACCTTCGACGAAGCCACCGACCCCGACGTCCTCACCGAACCCACCCATGTCGTCACCTTCGGAGCGCAGGTCCACGTGAAGGGCATCCTCGGCGGCACCGAGGAAGCCGGGCGCCACGTCGGCTACCTGACCAAGTACCTCACCAAATCGATCACCCAGGCCGCCGGCCTCACCGCCGATGCCTCGGCTCGACTGCGGGAGCACCACCGCCGGCTCACCGCCGAACTCGCCGTCACGCCGTGCTCGCCGCGGTGCGGGCTGTGGCTGCTCTACGGAATCCAGCCGAAGGGCGCGCGACTGTCGACCAAGCCGGGGCAGTGCAGGAGCAAGGCCCACAAGCCCGAATACCTCGGCATCGCCGGCCGCCGCGTCCTCGTCTCCCGCAAGTGGTCCAACAAGAGCTTGAAGGACCACCGCGCCGAGCGCGCCGAGTTCGTTCGGCAACTGCTCGACCGCGCTGGAGTCAAACCCTCCTACCCGGTCGACGACGGGCCGTTCGCGTGGGAGCGCACCGCACCCGGCGACACCGATGTCCCACCCCGACAGGTCCTGCTCCTGCACGCGATCAACCAGAGACAGCGATGGCGCGCCGACTACGACGCGGCGCTCCTGGCCGCAGGCGACCCGCCCGAGGACATCCGTTCGGCAACCGAGAGCGAGGCAGCATGAACGACGGGACTCAGCCGCCGATCCGGCTTGTGCTCACGATCGAGGAGGCCGCCGATCGGCTCGGGATCGGCCGCACCCTGATGTACGCGCTCGTCAGCGCGGGTGAAGTCGAGTCCGTCAGGATCGGGCGGCTTCGTCGCGTCCCGGCGGACGCCCTTGTCGAGTACGTCCGGGGTCTCCGAGGTGAGGCGGCATGAGCGAGCGGACCCGGCAGCCCAACGGCGCGTCGAGCGTCTACCTGGGCAAGGACGGCTTCTGGCACGGCCGCGTCACCGTCGGGGTGAAGGACGACGGCCGCCCGGACCGCCGCCACGTGATGCGCAAGACGAAGGCGGCGGCGGTCAAGGCCGTTCGGCAACTGGAACGGGACCGGGACGACGGCAAGGTCAAGCCGACCGGCAAGGCGTGGACGCTGGGGGAGTGGCTGACCTACTGGGTGGAGAACATCGCCGCTCCTTCGGTCCGGGAGAACACGCTTGCGGGCTACCGAGTGGCGATCAACGTTCACCTGATCCCCGGCCTCGGCGCGCACAAGCTCGACCGGCTGGAGCCGGAGCACCTGGAACGCTTCTACGCGAAGATGATCAAACAGGGGAGCGCGCCGGGGACGGCTCACCAGGCGCACCGGACGTTGCGTACCGCGCTCAGCGAGGCCGAACGTCGAGGTCGAATCGTCCGCAACCCGGCCAAGCTCGCGAAGGCTCCACGGCTCGAAGAGCATGAGGTCCACCCGTACTCGGTCGAGGAGGTCCAGGAGCTGCTGCGGGTCGCGGGGAAGCGTCGGCTCGCGGCTCGGTGGGCGGTCGCTCTCGCGCTCGGGCTGCGGCAGGGTGAGGTTCTGGGTCTGATGTGGACGGACATCGACCTTGAGACCGGCACGATGTGGGTGCGGCGAGGGCGGTTGCGGCCGAAGTACGAGCACGGCTGCGACGGAACGTGTGGGCGGACTCCTGGCTACTGCCCACGTCGGGTGCAGGTTCGGGCGGAGACGAACGACACGAAGTCTCGCGCCGGCCGTCGCGCCGTCGGGCTCCCCGCCGAACTGGTGGTCCTGCTCGAACGGCACCGGGAGGAGCAGGCCGCCGAGCGGTTGACGGCCGGGCAGCTCTGGCGTGAGTCCGGGTACGTCTTCACCACACCGGTCGGTGAGCCGGTCAACCCGAACACCGACTACCACCACTGGAAGCGGCTGCTCGCCGACGCCGGTCTCCGGGATGCCCGGCTCCATGACGCCCGGCACACCGCCGCGACCGTGCTCCTGATCCTCGGCGTCCCTGAGCGTGCGGTGATGGGCCTCATGGGGTGGTCGTCCTCGGCGATGGCCGCGCGCTACCAGCACATCACCGGTGCCATCCGGGGCGACGTTGCGGAGCGGGTCGGCGGGCTGATCTGGGGTCCGCCGGACGGCAAATGAGACTGGAACTGAGACTGAACGCAGCAACGCCGGGTCAACCCTGCACGGGCCGCCCGGCGTTGCTGCTGCTCAGTGGAGCGGAGGATAGGGGATTCGAACCCCTGAGGGCTTGCGCCCAACACGCTTTCCAAGCGTGCGCCCTAGGCCACTAGGCGAATCCTCCGGCGGGAACGATACGCGACGCGATTCCCGACCCCCACCCCGGGACCCTCCCCGGGGGATGTGACTACACTCGGCCCCGGACCCCGCGCGGCGTCCATCCTGTGAACTCCCCCAGGGCCGGAAGGCAGCAAGGGTCAGCGGGCTCTGGCGGGTGCGCGGGGTCCCCTTCGTTCTCCCCCTCCGGGTCCGCCCCTCCCGGAACTTGTCGGGGGTGGTCGGTAGCCTCGCTCGCGTGGCGCTGGCTCTCTACCGGAAGTACCGCCCGGCGAAGTTCGCCGAGGTGGTGGGGCAGGAGCACGTCACCGATCCGCTCGGTACGGCGCTCGCGGCCGGCCGGATCAACCACGCCTACCTGTTCTCCGGCCCGCGGGGCTGCGGGAAGACGTCGTCGGCGCGGATCCTGGCCCGCTCGCTCAACTGCGTGGAGGGGCCCACCCCGGATCCGTGCGGCGTGTGCTCCTCGTGCGTCGCGCTCGCGCCCGAGGGGCCGGGGAACATCGACGTCGTCGAGCTCGACGCCGCGTCCCACGGTGGTGTGGACGATGCGCGCGAGCTCCGGGACCGCGCCTTCTACGCGCCGGCGGAGTCGCGGTACCGGGTGTTCATCGTCGACGAGGCGCACATGGTCACCACGCAGGGCTTCAACGCCCTGCTGAAGATCGTCGAGGAGCCCCCGGAGCACCTCGTCTTCGTCTTCGCGACCACCGAGCCGGACAAGGTGCTGCCCACGATCCGGTCCCGGACGCACCACTACCCGTTCCGGCTCATCCCGCCGGGCACGCTCCGCTCCCTCCTCGAACGGATCTGCGCCGACGAGGGGGTGCGTGTCGAGCCCGCCGTGTACCCGCTGGTGATCCGCGCGGGCGGTGGCTCGGCGCGCGACACGCTCTCGGTGCTGGACCAGCTGCTGGCCGGCGCCGGTCCGGAGGGCGTCACCTACGAGCGTGCGGTGGCGCTGCTCGGCGTCACGGACGTCGCCCTGATCGACGACGTGGTCGACGCCCTCGGCGCGGGCGACGGCGCCGCGGTCTACCAGGCGGTAGACCGGCTCGTCGAGGCCGGTCACGACCCGCGCCGCTTTGCCGCCGACCTGCTGCAGCGGCTCCGCGACCTGATGCTGCTGCAGGCGGTGCCGGAGGCCGCCGAGCAGGGTCTGGTGGAGGCGGCCGACGACGAGCTGTCCCGCATGATCGAGCAGGCCGCCCGGCTGGGCCCGGCCACGCTGGCCCGCTACGGCGAGATCGTCCACGCGGGGCTCACCGAGATGCGCGGGGCCACCGCGCCACGCCTGCTGCTCGAGCTGCTGTGTGCGCGCATGCTGCTGCCCGCGGCCACGACGTCGGACGCCGGGTTGCTCGAGCGCCTCGAGCGGGTGGAGCGGCGCCAGGCGATCGCGCCCGAGCCGGGTGGGGCGGCGTCCGCCGGTGGGTCCACCGCGGCCGCTCCGGTGGCGTCGGCCGGGGCCGGCCCGGTCGAGGCAGGCCCGGTTGAGTCAGGCGGGGTGGGGGCCGGCGGTATCGGGTCGGGCGGGGCCGGGGCTGCCGGGGCCGGGGCGACCGAGGTCGCGCCGCGGTTCGTTCGCCCGTCCCGGCGGACGAAGGGTGCGGCCGACCCCGCTGCCCAGGCCGCGGGTGTCGCGCCACCCTCTGATCCGTCGGCCTCCGGTGAGACTCGCCGCACCGAGGAGGGCGCGGGCGGGGATCTGCCCGTCCGCGGGGAAGCGCCCGATCGAACCGGAGCCGGCGAGGCGAGCGACCGCGAGGGTGCTGGGCGCGGTGAGGACGAGGCCGCCGGGCGTGCCGCCGCTGTTCGCGGTGCGGGCCCCGGGGGGAGTGAGGCCGAGGGCGCCGGGCGCGGGAGTGCTCCCGGACGAGCGACCGGTGGTCGCGAGGTCGGCGCTCCGGTCGAGTCCGCGGGTGGTGCTCCGACCGAGTCCGTGGGTCGTGGTGCCGTCGAGTCCGCCGGGCGCGGTCCGGCCGGGTCCGGTGGTCGCGATCCCGCTGAGTCCACTGTTCGCGGCCCCTCCGGGCCCGAGGAGCCGCGGGACGAGACGCCGGGACGGGAGCAGGTTCCCGCGCGGTCCGAGGCCCGTCCGCAGCCGGAGACCCCGAGCCGCCCGGCGCCGGCGGCCGAGCCCAGGCCCGATCCCGCAGGTGCCTCGGCACCGGCCGGCAACGGTCTCGACGCGAGCGCGGTCCGCCGCGTGTGGTCCGAGATCCTGGCCGCGGCCCGCCAGCGCAGCCGCAGCACGGAGGCACTGCTGGTCAACGCGACCGTCCGCGCCGTGCAGGAGGACACGCTCATCCTCGGCATCGCGTCGCCGCCCCTGGCCCGCAGGCTCTCCGACCAGCGGAACACGGAGGTGATCGTCGCCGCGCTGCACGCCGTGCTGGGCGTGCAGTGGCGCGTGCGCTGCGAGACGGGCGACGGTGGCGGTCCCGTCCAGCCGCCGCCCCGCCAGACCGCCCAGCGGCCCGCACCTCGGCGCCCGTCGCGGCGCGAGGTCACCCCGGAACCGGAGAGCCGCCCGGAGCGGGCGCGGCAGGAGCGCCCCGAGCCGCGACGTCCGGCGCCCCCGCAGCGTCCCCGCGGCGACGGCTCCGACGACGGCATCCCGCTCCCGCCCGAGCCGCCCTCGGAGGAACCCCCGCCGGACGACGAGGAGGCGATGTTCGCCGAGGCCGACGCGTCCCGTGCCGAGCGGAGCGTGCGTCGCGACCCCGAAGAGGTGGCCATCGAGCTGCTCTCCAGCCAGCTCGGCGCCCGGGCATTCGACCAACGCTGACTCGGGCCCGAGGCACCCTGACCGGGGTTGCCCCGGGGCGGGGTGCTGCGCTCGGGGTGACGCGCTCCGCGGACTGTGGTGCTCCGCGGACTGTGGTGCCCCGCGGACTGTGGTGCCCCGCGGACTGTGATGCCCCGCGGACCACGGGCCCCGCGGACTGTGGGCTCCGCGGGTGTGGCGCTACCCGGGTGGTGTCCCGCTCCGCGGGTGGTGTGGCGCTCCGCGGGGTCGAGCCTCGCGGGGCACCGGCGGCGAGCGGCCCGGGGCGCCGGGCCCGGTCTTTCGAACTCAGTCGGCAGCGCGGCGGCAGCCCGCCGGCCGGATGCACCCGGCGCTGCGCGCGCAGGAGCCGATCATCGAGGTGGTGCCGAACCACGTACCTGTTCGCGCAGGATGTCGGCGTGCCCGCAGTGGTGTGCCAGCTCGCGCAGGACCTGGAGGTACACCCAGCGCAGCGTGCGCGGCCCGGCCCGGTGGCCGGTCACGACGGTCTCCAGCCGCAGGTCGGCGACCGCGGCCCGGGCCGTCGCGCAGGCCTCCCGGTAGGCCGTCGTGACGGAGGCGACGGTGTCGTCGTCGGCGAGCCGGAAGGACTCGTCCGGGCTCTGCACCAGGCCGAGCTCGCGGCGGGACGTGCCGCCGACGCACTCCTCGAACCACACCCGCTGCATCCACGTGACGTGCTTGAGCAGCCCGAGCAGCGTCGTCGCCGACGGGACGAGCCGGCGGCGGGCCTGCTCCTCGGTGAGGCGGTCGAGGGTGACCTCGAGGGCGCTCCGGTACTCCTCGACGAACGCATCGAGCTGGGTGCGCTCGTCGTCCAGCGGCACATCGAACGAGCCCATCAGCGCCGGCCTCCCTCACGCCGCAGAGGGCGACGGCGGTGCGTGCGAGCCTACGCCGGTTCAGCTCGACAGGCCGGTGAGGAACGTGCGGATCCCTTCGGCGATCGCGGTGGCGTAGCGCTCCCGGCCTTCCGCGGAGGAGAGGACCGCGGCCTCCTCGGCGTTGCGCATGTTGCCGCACTCCACGAGTGCCGCGGGCACCGTGGCGAAGTTGAGGCCGGCGAGGTCGGGGCGCGCGGAGAGGCCGTCGCGGCCGGTGTAGTCGCTGGGCGGGAAGCCACCGGCGCGGAGGGCGTCGCGCAGGTCGCGTGCGAGGTCGACGGCCGGACCCGACTGGGCTGCGTCGAGCGGCGGCGAGGAGTAGGCGACGTGGAAGCCTCGCCCGCGCGCCGCGGCGCCGTCGGCGTGCAGCGACACGACGAGATCGGCGCCGGCCTCCTGACCCGCCCGGCCGCGCTCGTCGACGCAGGGCCCCACGCCGTCGTCGGAGCCCCGGGTGAGGACGACGGTCACGCCGGCAGCCTCGAGGGGTGCCCGGACCCGGGAGGCGAGGTCCCAGGCGAAGGCGTGCTCGGGGTAGCCGGCATCGGTGGAGGTGCCGGTGGTGTTGCAGGCCTTGGCGCCGCCGCGGCCGTCCGGGACCTGCCGGGTGATCTCCGTGCCGGCGCGACCGTTGCCGCCGTTGTGTCCCGGGTCGAGGACCACGATCCGCTCCGGGGCCGGCGTGGGATCGGCGGCCGGGGTCCCGCTCGGGGTGACGGGCGTGCTGGTCGGGGCGACCGCGGAGGGGTCGGGCGCCACGGGTCCGGCCGCCGTGCACGCGACGAGCAGGGCCAGTGCCGGCGTCAGGACCAGGGCGCGACGCGGGGCGGACACGGCAGGCAGCGTGTCACGGCTACCCTGGGTCGCGAGACCGCACACGCGGGCGAGACCCCGAGGAGTGTTCTGGTGCAACCGGGTGGCCAGCCGGACATGTCGATGATCCTGCAGCAGGCGCAGAAGATGCAGGAACAGCTCATGACGGCCCAGCAGGAGCTCGCCGAGGCCGAGGTGACCGGCCAGGCGGGGAACGGGCTCGTCCGCGTCACGCAGACCGCGGCGGGCGAGATCCGACGTGTCGAGATCGACCCGAAGATCGTGGACCCCGAGGACGTCGAAACCCTGCAGGACCTGCTGGTCGGCGCGATGCAGGACGCCGCGCGCGCGGCACAGGAGCTGCAGGCGGAGAAGATGGGCCCGTTGACCGGCGGCCTGGGCGACCTCGGCGGGTTCGGCCTCCCCGGCGCCTGAGATGTTCGAGGGACCGGTCCAGGACCTGATCGACGAGCTGGGCCGGCTGCCCGGTGTCGGCCCGAAGAGCGCGCAGCGCATCGCGTTCCACCTGCTCGCCGCCGACGCCGCGGACGTCACGCGCCTGCAGGAGGTCCTGCAGAAGGTGAAGCAGGGCGTGCAGTTCTGCGAGGTGTGCGGCAACGTCTCCGAGAAGGAGCGCTGCCGCTTCTGCTCCGACGCGCGCCGCGACCCCACCGTCGTCTGCGTGGTCGAGGAACCCAAGGACGTCCTCGCGGTGGAGCGCACCCGGGAGTTCAGGGGTCGCTACCACGTGCTCGGCGGTGCGCTGGACCCGCTCGGCGGGATCGGGCCCGAGTCGCTGCGGATCCGTGAGCTGCTCGCCCGGCTCGGCGGGACCGGCCCGGCGACCGACGAGGGCGACATCGGCGAGGTGATCATCGCCACGGACCCGAACACCGAGGGCGAGGCGACCGCGACCTACCTGGTCCGGCTGCTGAAGGACTTCCCCGGGCTCAGCGTCACCCGGCTGGCCTCGGGCCTGCCGATGGGCGGCGACCTGGAGTTCGCGGACGAGATGACCCTCGGCCGCGCCCTCGCCGGCCGGCGCGCGCTGTCCTGATCACGAGCCGGCCCGCGCGCGCCGGGTGACCTCGCCGGCCAGCACCTTCGTCAGCACCTCGGCGAACTCCGCCGGCGCGGCGAGGAAGCCACCGTGGTCGCCCGGGAAGGACGTCGGCGCGACCTCGAGCAACTCGGCCAGGGCCGTCGACGTCGGGTACGTCAGCAGGTGGGTCGAGCCCTCACCGATCCCGACGACGATCCGGGTCGGCGCCGCCCGCAGCGCCTCGACCTCCGGCACGTAGCGGGTCGTGACGCGCAGGTCGTGGGCCAGGAAGCGGGCCGCGTCGCGCAGGTCCTGCTCCGACGGCGGCGGGCCCGGCGGCGGCTCGGCCGGCGCCCCGGCGTCGTCGCCCACGAACCCCGCGGCAGCCATGAACTTGGCGAAGGCGGGGCCGGGTCCCTCGGCGTGGAAGGTCGCGATGACGTCCTCCGTCGCGGCGCGCCGCTCCTCGCGGTCGGGGAGCAGTTCCAGCAGCGGCGGCTCGTGCGCGACGAGCGTGCGGAGCCGGTCCGGGTGCCGGGCCACGACCGCGAGCCCGGTGATCGCCCCGCCGCTGGAGCCGAACAGGTCCGCGGTGCCGGCGCCGAGGTCGTCGAGGATCGCGACGACGTCGTCCGCCCGCTGCTCCACCGGCACGTCCAGATCCGGGTCCTCGAGCGGGCTGTTCGCGATTCCGCGCGGGTCGGTGGTGACGACGGTGTGGTGCGCCGCGAGGGCGTCGGCGAACGGCGCGAAGTGCGCCGCCGACATCGGCGACCCCACGACGACCAGCAGCGGGCCTGAGCCGCGCACCTCGTAGTGCAGGCGCGCGCCGGGGACGTCGAGCGTGTGGACCTCTGTCACGGTTCCTCCTGGGCTTCCGGGGCCGACAGTGGGAAGACCCCGGCCGGCCCCGGAACTCATCGGGAGGCGCGGCCCGTCCGCCCCCGAGCGGGTGAGGGCACCGGCCCGCTCGCGGCGGAACGGGACCGATGTGCGCAGGAACCCCCCGGCACTGCGCAGCTCAGTCGCCGTCGTCGTCCTCCCGGGAGTCGGACCGGCCGCCGGTGGCGGCCTGACGGATCTCCCAGTTGCGACGACGTTCGGCGGCGACCCGTCGCCAGGCGCCGGCCTGCGCGGCATCGAGGATGCCGACGACCACGCCGATGACGGCCAGCGCACCCAACCCGATCAGGACGACGGCGATGGGGACGATCACGGTGACCACCTCCCGGAACGACGGCGGACGACCTTGCGGGACGGAGATCCGGCACGCGTGCAAACGGCTCGGATGTGGATCATCGTCGGTGCCACCTTCCACTCGGTTTCCTGCCCGGCGGACGCCGGGAGTCGGAGGGTCCCCGGGGCCGGGGACCGTCGCACCGGGGCGACGGGTGTGGAGGCCGGGGGGGACGCGAGGGGCGGGCGCGAGCCGGTCGTGGGGAGCACGGGCGCCCTCCTTCCCTCGGGCGGACCCCGGGTGGAGGTGACGCGAACCACTCGGGGTCCCGCTGTGCTTAGATTGCCCGACGACAGCCCACCGTGCAATTGCACGGAGGGCTCCGCGCGCGAATCACCTGCTCGGAGCATCCGCCCGGCTTTGCAGGGTGATCCCGGGACGGTGGGGGAGATGACACCAGCGCAGGGGCCGGCGGGGCCGCGCCGGCGGCTCGGGGCGGAGCTGCGGCGGCTCCGGCTCAACGCGGACATGACTCTCGACGAGGTCGCCGAGCGGATGACCTGCTCCACGTCCAAGATCAGCAGGCTGGAGACGGGCAAGGGCATCCCCAAGCTGCCGGACGTCAACGAGCTGATCCGGATCTACGGGGTGGCGTCGGACGCCGAGCAGGACATGCTCCGCCGGCTGGTCCGCGAGAGCCGGACGCAGGGGTGGTGGGAGCCGATCACCGAGGGGGTGCACCCCGAGCGGTTCGTGCTCGACGCTCCCGCGCGATTCGCCGCACTGGAGACCGAGGCCGTCGAAGTGTGCACGTTCGACAACACGGTGCTGCTCGGGCTGCTGCAGACCGAGCGCTATGCCCGGGCCCTCATGCGGGCGCTGCTGCCGAGCCACTCGGACTCCGAGATCGAGCTTCTGGTGCAGCTCCGGATGCGGCGCGCGCATGCGATGCGGCGCGCGGAGGCCCCGCTTCGCGTGTGCGCGGTCATGGACGAGAGCGTGCTCTGCAGG
The DNA here is from genome assembly GCF_047200735.1 of Pseudonocardia oceanicola. Classification (NCBI taxonomy): domain Bacteria; kingdom Bacillati; phylum Actinomycetota; class Actinomycetes; order Pseudonocardiales; family Pseudonocardiaceae; genus Pseudonocardia; species Pseudonocardia oceanicola. Next base: position 111,450 of record NZ_JBJZON010000016.1, on the reverse strand, counting down.
TTGGTCGGCGGAGCCGACGTGATGGCCCAGCAGGCCGAGCACCTGCTCGAGCTCGGGAACCTGCCGAACGTCTCGATCCAGGTGCTTCCGTTCGAGACCGGGATGCACAGGGCGCTCGCCGGTCAGTTCACCGTGCTGCGCTTCGCGGACGAGCTCGCGGGGGACGTGGTCCACATCGAGGGCAGTGCGGGCGACACGTACCTCGAGGCTCCGTCCGATGTGGAGCTCTACACGAAGATCTTCGACGACGTCGCCGGGGTGTCGCTGACACCCCGTGACAGCGCAGAACTGATCGCCCGCTACGGTGCGCGCAACATTGCGCGAGGGGGCGGGTCGTGATCGAGTTTCGAACCAGCAGCTTCTGCAACCGCGGAAGCTGCGTGGAGGTCGGGCGCACCCCCGGCGGCACGTTCCTGGTGCGGGACACCAAGAACTCCGAGCTGGGCCCGCTCGAGTTCACCCGCGAGGAGTGGGCGGCGTTCGTGGCGGGCGTGAAGGCGGGCGAGTTCGAGGCGTCCTGACAGGACGTCCACCGTGGACCGGCTCGCAGGTGCACCGGGTCGGTGCAGAGGTCCTCGAGCGTCGACGGCGCGTCGACCTTCGCCGGCGACCGTCCCGGCGCCGACCGGGCACGAACGATCAGGCGGCGAGCGGACAGGGCTCCTCGTGCTGCTCGGCGGGGCGCAGCGGGGTGGGCTCGCAGGCGCACGGCGGGCCCGGCCGCGCGGCCCAGCGCGTACTTCGCCAGGTCGCTGGCCAGCGAGCCGGCGGCCGCAGCCAGGATCGTGACGGGAAGGACGAGGCCCCCGGCACCAGCGACGGCGCCGCCGGCGAGCAGCACCGGTTCGGCGGGGGCGAACGGCACCGCCGACCAGACCAGCAGGAACAGGTACGCGGTGAGCGGGGCGACCGGTAACGGCACGGTCACGACGGTAGGGGATCGACCCTGATCCGCCGCATCGGCCGCTGTGAGCCCGCTGAGCGTGGGCGGGCTCGGTCGGAGCCGTACCGGGAGCGGGGCGCCGGCCCGCGCGTGGATCGCACGGGGGCCGGCGCGTGCCCTCGCCGCGTCGTCAGCGCAGGGCGCGGTTGATCGCGGAGACGAGCGCCTTGAACGAGGCCGCCACGATCGAGGAGTCGATCCCGACGCCCCAGAGCACGGTGTCCTCGATGGCGCACTCGACGTAGGCCGCCGCGCGGGCGTCGTCGCCGCCGCCCATCGCGTGCTCGTGGTAGTCGAGGACGCGGACGTCGAACCCGATGCCGGCCAGCGCGTCGACGAACGCGGCGAGCGGGCCGTTGCCGCTGCCGGCGATCTCGTGCAGCTCGCTCTCGACGCGCACGGTCGCGACGATCTCGTCCCGGCCCTCGCCGTCGCTGGTCAGCCGGTGCCGGATCAGCTTGAGCGGGGTCTCGCGGGTCAGGTACTCGGTCTCGAAGACGTCGCGCATCTCCTTGGGCGAGACCTCGCCGCCCTCGGAGTCGGTGACCTCCTGGACGACCTTCGAGAACTCCATCTGCAGCCGGCGCGGCAGGTCCAGCTGGTGCTCGGTCTTCATGATGTAGGCGACGCCGCCCTTGCCGGACTGCGAGTTCACCCGGATCACGGCCTCGTAGGTGCGGCCGATGTCCTTCGGGTCGACCGGCAGGTACGGCACCTCCCACGGGTGCTCGTCGACCGGGCGCCCGGCCTCGGCGGCCTCGGCCCGCATGGCGTCGAAGCCCTTGTTGATCGCGTCCTGGTGGCTGCCGGAGAAGGCGGTGTAGACCAGGTCGCCGCCCCACGGGTGCCGCTCGTGCACCGGCAGCTGGTTGCAGTACTCGACGGTCCGACGGATCTCGTCGATGTCGGAGAAGTCGATCTGCGGGTCGATGCCCTGGGTGAACAGGTTCATGCCCAGGGTGACCAGGTCGACGTTGCCGGTGCGCTCGCCGTTGCCGAACAGGCAGCCCTCGATGCGGTCGGCGCCGGCCTGGTAGCCCAGCTCGGCGGCGGCCACGCCGGTGCCCCGGTCGTTGTGCGGGTGCAGGGACAGGATGATGCCCTCGCGCCGGGCCAGGTTGCGGTGCATCCACTCGATGCTGTCGGCGTAGACGTTCGGGGTGGCCATCTCGACGGTCGCCGGGAGGTTGACGATCATCGGGTCCTCGGGCGTGGGCCGCCAGATCTCGCTGACGGCGTTGCACACCTCGACCGCGTACTCCAGCTCGGTGCCGGTGTAGGACTCCGGCGAGTACTGGAAGCGCCAGTCCGTGTCCGGGTACTTCTCACCGAACTGCTGGACCAGCTCCGCGCCGTCCGTGGCGATCTTGGTGATGCCGGCGCGGTCGGAGCGGAACACCACGCGGCGCTGCAGCACCGAGGTGGAGTTGTACAGGTGCACCACGGCGCTCGGCGCGCCCTCGCAGGCCTGGAAGGTGCGCTCGATCAGCTCCGGCCGGGCCTGGGTGAGCACCTGGATCCGGACGTCCTCCGGGATCGCGTCCTGCTCGATGATCTCGCGGACGAAGTCGAAGTCGGTCTGGCTCGCGGCCGGGAAGCCGACCTCGATCTCCTTGTAGCCCATGCGGACCAGCAGGTCGAACATGCGGCGCTTGCGCGTGGGGCTCATCGGGTCGATCAGGGCCTGGTTGCCGTCGCGGAGGTCGACCGCGCACCACAGCGGGGCCTTCGTGATCCGCGTGGAGGGCCAGGTGCGATCGGGCAGCGAGACCGGCTCCACCAGCTCGTGGAACGGCTTGTACCGCCCGATCGGCATATGGGAGCCCTTCTGCGGGTTCCACACGGGCTGGTCCGCGGGCGCCGGTACGGAGGGCGTGCGGATCCTGCTGGCCGAGGAGGTGGTGTAGGCGTCGGGCGACATGGACACGGGGATCGTGCTCCTTCTGGAGGTGCTACCGGGAGATGTCGACCGGCGGCACGCCAGAACCCGCGACGAGGGGCCGGTCGGTCAGACCCCGCCGCGGCGGCGAAGGAGCAGGCGCGCCATGGAGACGACTGTAACCCCCCGCCGGGGGGCCACGGCAACCCCGACCCCCCTCGCGATGACCCCGGCCACACTCCGGGACGGCGGGCCACCCGATGGGGTGCGCGTCGACCCGGCCGAACGGCCCCCGGTCTGAGAGGATGCGCACGACTCGGGCTGTGGGAGGGGAACACTATGGCGGTGGGAACGACCGTGCGTCGCGGGGCAGGCCTGCTGGCCTCCCTGGTCCGGATCGCCGGGATGCTGATCGTGGCGGTCCTGGTGATCCACATCGTGCTGACCCTGCTCGACGCGAACCCGGAGAACGGCTTCACGGTCTTCGTCAGCGACCTGGCGGAGTACTTCAACCTCGGGCTCGGGAACCTGTTCCTGCCCGCGGAGCCGAAGCTCGCGGTGGTCCTGAACTACGGCACCGCCGCGATCATCTGGGGGGCCATCACGGCCGTCGTCACCCGGTTGATCCGCCGGATCGGCTGAGGCTCGCCGCAGCGTCACCCCCGTCGTGCGGCCGAGCCCGATGCGGCGGAGCCGTTCGAGGAAGTCGTCCGCGGCCGACGGCCGCCAGTCGGGCGCGGAGCCCGTGCGGCGCGCGGGTCGGCGAGCGGTTCCGCTCAGATCGCGTGGGGCCAGCCGGCCAGCGCGTACGCCCCGAACCAGCCCGAGACCAGGACCACCGCCACCAGCACGGACACCCGCGTGCCGGGCCTGCGCCGGGCCAGGCCCAGCGCGACCGGCAGCAGCAGGGTGAACGCGGGGACCAGCAGCCGCGCCTTGGAACCCATCAGTCCGTTGCTGCCCACGTCCATCACGACCACGGCGGCCGCGTAGACGACGAGCGGCCACGGCATCCGTCCCCGCACGGCCTGCGCGACGGAGACCGCGAGCAGCGTGAGGGCCCCGAGCAGGATGCCGACGGTCGCGACCTCCATGACCGAGCGGCCGTCGGCCAGCGCGGTCACCGCGAACGACGTGGTGGCCCGGCCGCCGTCGAAGCGCGAGTCCCAGCCGCGCTGCTGCAGGGCGAACCACCCGGTGAGCGAGCCCGTGCGGGTCGCGACGTAGCCGAGGTAGGCCAGCAGCCCGGCGGCCGCGAGCGGGCCGCCCAGCCACGGCCGCCACCCGTCCCGCCGCGTGCCGACGGCGACGAGCGCGGCCAGCCCCACCGCCGCGACCAGCGCCGCGGCGGTCGGCCGGACCAGCCCGGCGGCGGTCGCCGCCAGCCCGGCCGCGATCCACTGCCGGCGCAGCAGGAACACCAGCGACCAGGCGGCGGCCGCACAGAACAGCGCCTCGGAGTAGGCCATGGAGAACACGACCGCCATCGGCATGCCGGCGAACAGCACGACCAGCACCAGGCCGACGTGGCGCGACCCACCGGGGACCAGTTCGCCCAGCTTCGCCACCCCGTGCGCGGCCACGATCCCGGCCAGGGTGGTCGCGACGAGCGCCGCGGGCAGCACGGGAAGGCCGGTGAGGAACCGGACGACGGCGACCGTGACCGGGTAGCCGGGGAAGAACGCCAGCGGCGTCTCGCCGCTGCGCCGGCCGTAGGCGTCGCTCAGCGCGGCGGGCACGCCGTCGTAGCCGCCGCCCTGGGCCAGGCCGAGGAACCACTGCCCGTCCCACGAACCGAGCTCCTCGCCGAGCCGGGTGCCCTGCCGGGTCGCGACCATGGCGAGCACCACGATCCCGACCAGCCGGACGCCGAGGAACAACCCCGCCGGGAGCAGGACGCGCCCGAGCACCGGCCACGCCGGGACCCGGCGAGCCCGGACCGCCGCGAGCGGTTCGGTCGGGCTCCCGGCGAGGGACACCTCGGCCGGCAGGGCGTCGGGCACGGGGCCCGCGATGCGCCCCCGGACCACCCCCGCGCCCCCGTCGTCGCCACCCGCCGCGCTCATCGGCCCATGATCTCCTGCCGGGCACCGCGGGTACTCCCACCCCCGACCGGGTGGTTCCCTCCCGATCCGCGCGCGGTGCCCCGGAGGTCCGGGGCTCAAACGTGGCGTGGGCCTCTGTGGTGTCGGTCAAACAGGTTAACCCTGCACGTCGCAGCCGGTACCCTCGACTTCCGACCAGCGCCCGGGAGCGACCCGAACACGCCCCGAGGCGGAGGACCAGGGCGCCGGACCGGCGCCGGACAGGAGGTCGGAGTGGCCCTCGTCGTGCAGAAGTACGGCGGATCGTCGGTCGAGAGCGCGGAGCGGATCAAGAAGGTCGCCGAGCGCATCGTCCGCACCCGCAAGGAGGGTCACGACGTCGTCGTCGTCGTGTCCGCGATGGGCGACACGACGGACGAGTTGACGGACCTCGCCGAGCAGGTCTCCACCGGCGCCCCGCCGCCGCGCGAGATGGACATGCTGCTCACCGCGGGCGAGCGGATCTCGAACGCGCTCGTCGCGATGGCGATCCACTCGCTGGGGGCGGAGGCCCGCTCGTTCACCGGCTCGCAGGCCGGGATGCTCACCACCTCGAGGCACGGCGACGCGCGGATCGTCGAGGTGAACCCGCACCGGCTGCGCAGCGCGCTGGCCGAGGGGCAGATCGTGCTGGTCGCGGGCTTCCAGGGGATGAACGAGGACTCCAAGGACATCACCACGCTGGGCCGCGGCGGCTCGGACACCACCGCCGTCGCGCTGGCGGCGGCGCTGGACGCGGACGTCTGCGAGATCTACACGGACGTCGACGGCGTGTTCTCCGCCGACCCACGCATCGCACCGAAGGCCCGGCACCTCGAGACCGTCACCTACGAGGAGATGCTCGAGCTGGCCGCGTGCGGCGCGAAGGTGCTGCACCTGCGGGCCGTGGAGTACGCCCGCCGCTACAACGTCCCGCTGCGCGTCCGCAGCTCGTACAACGAGAAGCCCGGCACGCTCGTCGCCGGCTCGATCGAGGAGATTCCGTTGGAGAACCCCATCATCACCGGGGTGGCGCACGACCGGTCCGAGGGCAAGATCACCGTCACGGGCGTGCCGGACACCCCCGGCATGGCCGCCCGGATCTTCCGCGTCGTGGCCGACGCCGAGATCAACATCGACATGGTGCTGCAGAACATCTCCAACGCGTCGGACAAGAAGACCGACATCACCTTCACCCTGCCCCGCGCGGCCGGGCCCGCCGCCGTCGCGGCGCTGGAGAAGTCCAAGGAGCAGATCGGCTACGCCGAGGTGATCTACGACAACGAGGTCGGCAAGGTCTCGCTGGTCGGCGCCGGCATGCGCAACCACCCCGGCGTCACGGCCAAGTTCTGCGAGGCCCTCTCCGACGCCGGGATCAACATCGAGACGATGAACACGTCGGAGATCCGGATCTCGGTGATCTGCAAGTCCGACCAGCTCGACGACGCGGTGCGCGCCCTGCACGCCGCGTTCGAGCTGGACTCCGAGGAAGAGGCCGTCGTCGCGGCCGGGACGGGGCGCTGACATGGCCGAGAACGCCGCAGGTCCCGTCCTCGCGATCGTCGGGGCCACCGGTGCCGTCGGCACCACCATGATCGAGATCATCGACGCCCGCGCGTCCGTGCCGTGGGGCGAGGTCCGGCTGATCGCCTCGCCGCGCTCCGCGGGGAAGGTGCTGAGGGTCCGGGGTGCGGACGTCACCGTGCAGGCCCTCGCGCCCGAGGTGTTCGACGGCGTCGACATCGCCCTGTTCGACGTCCCGGACGAGGTCTCCGCCGAGTGGGCGCCGATCGCGGCCTCCCGCGGGGCCGTCGCCGTCGACAACTCCGGCGCCTTCCGGATGGATCCCGAGGTGCCGCTCGTGGTGCCCGAGGTCAACGCCGAGGCCGCCGCGCGCCGGCCGAAGGGGATCATCGCGAACCCCAACTGCACCACGCTGTCGATGATGGCCGCGATGGGCGCGCTGCACCGTGAGTTCGGGCTCGAGGCGCTGGTCGTGGCCTCCTACCAGGCCGCGTCGGGCGCCGGGCAGCCCGGCATCGACCGGCTGCAGGCCGAGCTGTCCGCGGTGGCGGGCAAGGACCTGGGCTCCCGCTCGGGCGACGTGGCCTCCGCGGTCGCGGACCTCGGGGACGACTCGCCCTTCCCGGCCCCGTTGGCGCTCAACGTGGTGCCGTGGGCGGGCTCGCTCAAGGACGACGGCTGGTCGTCCGAGGAGCTGAAGGTCCGCAACGAGTCCCGCAAGATCCTGGGCATCCCGGACCTGCGGGTCTCGGCCACCTGCGCGCGCGTTCCCGTGGTGACCACGCACGCGCTGGCGGTGCACGCCACCTTCGCGCGCGAGGTCACGGTCGAGGCCGCGCACAAGGTGCTGTCCGCCCAGCCCACGATCGTGCTCGACGACGACCCGGCGGCCGGTGTGTGGCCCACGCCCGCCGCCGTCGTCGGCCAGGACCCGACGCACGTCGGCCGGGTGCGGCAGGCGCTGGACTTCCCGAACACGCTCGAGCTGTTCGTGTGCGGCGACAACCTGCGCAAGGGCGCCGCGCTGAACACCTACGAGATCGCGGAGACCATCGCCGACCAGGTGTGATCCCGCTTCCTGAGTGCACGAACGGCACTTTTGTGCGGTGGGTCCGCACAAAAGTGCCGTTCGTGCGTACAGGGGCCGACGGGATCGCACAAAAGTGCCGTTCGTGCGGACCTACCGCACAAGAGTGCCGTTCGTGCAGGTTCGGCGGCGAGGCGCGTCGGTCCGGGGTGGGAAGCACCCGAATGTGGTGGTGCTCTCCGCGCGCTGATGCTGCCTCCCGGTCCCGGACATGGTTGATTGACCGGGTGAGCTACGACGAGCTGATGCAGCGCTACGAGGCGGGCGGAGGGCGTCTCGCCGCGGCCAACGCCGAGGGCCTGGCGGTACCTCCTTCCCTGCACGTCGCCGTTGTCACGTGCATGGACTCGCGGATCGACGTGTTCGCGTTGTTCGGCATGAAGCTGGGTGAGGCCCACGTCCTGCGGAACGCGGGCGGCGTGGTCACCGACGACATCGTCCGCTCGCTGTCGATCAGCCAGCGCAAGCTCGACACGCGCGATGTGCTGCTCGTGCAGCACAGCGGCTGCGGCCTGGCGACCTTCAGCGACGAGGACTACAGCGAGGGACTCGCGGAGGAGACCGGGATGCGGCCCCCGTGGCGGACCCACGCCTTCCGGGACCCGTTCGTGAGCGTCCGCCGTGGGATCCGGCAGCTGCGCCACGACCCGTTCCTGCACCCGGAGACCCGGGTCCGCGGCTTCGTCCTCGACATCGAGTCCTTCGCACTCGAGGAGGTCCGGGTCGGCGACGGCACCGACCCGGAGTAGGCCGCCGGCGCCGCGTGGTCGGCGCACCGGACGCGGTCCTCACAGGCGCAGGGTGGTGAGAACGGCCCGGTGGTCACTGCCGGGTAGGTCCAGCACCTCGAAGGACTCGGCGGTGCCGCTGCTGGAGAAGACGTGGTCGATCTCGGAGCCCAGCCACCGCGGCATCGAGGTCGGCCAGGTGGCGACGAGCGCGGAGCCCCGCTGGGAGGCGGCGTCGCCGCAGTCCGCCATGGCGTCGCGCAGCACCGAGTGGTCGAGTGTGGCGTTGAAGTCGCCGGCGACGACCGTGGGTTCCCCGGTGCGGCACCACTCGCCCGCGCCGGCGAGGTCGATCCGCCACTGCGCGACCGAGCCCGCGGTGGGCGCCACGGAGTGGAAGGCGACGAAGGTCAGGTCGCCCATCTCGCCGCCGGACACCTCGACGTAGGGGAACGGGGAGTCCTCGGAGATCTTCCCCACCCTGAAGTCGACGTCGCCGAAGCGCGGGGAGACGAGCGCGACCACCCCGTTGACGTCCTGGGAGCGCTCGCCGACCGAGGCCCGGCTCACGTACCCGAGATCCTCGACGAGCGGCTGCAGCCGCTCGCGGTACCGCTCACCCGCCTCCGGCAGGGCGACGACGTCCGGCCGTTCCCGGCGGATGGTCTCGGCGAGGGCGTCGACGTCCGCGTCCCCGGTGTAGACGTTGAACGACAGCACCGTCAGCCTCTCGCCGCCCGTGGGCAGCGGATCGGCGACCAGGCGCGGGGCCAGCATGGCGGCGCCCAGGGCGAGCACCGCCAGCATCGCGACGGGGAAGGGCCAGGCCCGCCGCATCACGAGCGTGACCAGGCCCAGCACCACCACGACCACGGCCAGCGCCGCCACCAGGACGGGCCGGAAGGCGATCAGCTGGGTGAAGGGGCTCCAGCGGTCCAGCCCGAACCACAGGTCCGGCACGAGGAAGACGGACGCGACCGCGGCCAGGGCGAGGGCCCCGGCGACCCGCCCTGCCAGGCCGCGGCGCGGGGGCCGGCCACCGCCACCACCACCGGCGGGACGGGGCGGGGGCGGCGGGACGACCGGGATGCGTTCGGTGGGCTGCTCGGGAGGAGCACTCATCACAGGCCTCGCCCGGGGCGGGGGGCGAGGTCGGCGGGGCTGGTCGGGTCGTTCATCGTTCACCAGTGTGCCCGAGCGCGAACCGCGGGCGGGATGCTCACTCAGCGTGGTTTCAGGTGGGGCGCGGGGGCCCCGTCAGCACACGCTCCCGTCGGGTCCCCGCCAGGGCTCACGCACGTCAGGCGCTCGTATTCGGCCCGCACAGGTCGGGGTACCGCTCGCACCAGGGCGTGATGCCGGGCAGGCGGCCGCGGTGCCGGGCGACCCACGCGTACACCCGGTCCTGCACGGGCGCGGTCCGGGAGTAGACCCGCTCGGGCAGGTCGGTGCGCAGGGCCACCGCCAGGGCCGCGGCGACCGCGGCCGCGCCGGTGAGCGTCCGGCCGTCGGCGGCGAAGTGGACCTCGGCGGCGCAGGCGGCGACCGTCGCACCGGCCCGGTCCGGGGCGCCCGCCTGCTGGTAGGGGAGCGTGGTGATCCGCGCGTCCCGGTCGAGCAGGCGCAGCCAGCCGATGGCGCGGGTGCAGAACCCGCAGCGACCGTCGAAGACCAGCACTCCGGTGGTCGGAGGCGTCATGCCGCCCAATCTAGGAGCGGTCACCGCACTAGGCTCGGCGCATGACCGACGCCGGGCCGCGGGACTCCTCGACGAATCAGGACGCCGTCACGATCTGGCACAACCCGCGCTGCTCGAAGAGCCGCGGCGCGCTCGCGCTGCTCGCCGAGCGCGGCATCGACCCGGCCGTCGTCCGGTACCTCGAGGACGCGCCCGACCGCGCCGCCCTCGAGCAGGTGCTCGCGCAGCTCGGCACGGAGGACCCGCGGGCGATCGTGCGGACGGGGGAGAAGCCGTACACGGAGCTGGGGCTCGCCGACGCGGACCGGGACACCCTGCTCGACGCGCTGGCCACGCATCCGATCCTCCTCGAGCGACCGATCGTGATCGTCGGCGACCGGGCCGTGGTGGGCCGCCCGCCGGAGAAGGTGCTCGACCTGCTCCGAGCCGCTCCCGAGCGGTGAGGGCCGCCCCGGTGACTACCCGACGCGGGTGACGATCGGGCTCAGCGCGGCACGGACGTGCAGCATCCCGCCGCTGATCCCCGCCGTGGGCCGCAGCCCGGCCCGGCGCAGCAGCTTCACCACCCGCATGTTCTGGGTGTGGGTCGTCGCGACGAGTTCCTCGCCGCCCTGCTCGGCGGCCACCTCGGCGGCGCGCCGGACCAGGGCGGTGCCCAGCCCGCGCTCCTGCCAGGCGTCCTCCACGACCACGGCGAACGAGGCGGCGGCCGCCGTGGTGCGCTCGACGTTGACCATCCCGACCGCGCTGCCGCCGTCCGTGGTGAGGGCGAGGATCGTGCGCTGGGCCCCGGCGGCGAAGGCGGTGTGCGGCGCACCGACGAGCGTGTCCAGCTCGTCGGGGTCGAGCCGTGGCGAGGCGGAGAGGAACCGGGCGCTGCGCGTCTCCGGGGAGCAGCGGGCGTGCAGGGCCGCGACCAGTGGGAGGTCGGTCGGGGTCGCGCTGCGCACCCGGACCTCGGACCCGTCGACCAGTACCAGGATCGGGTCCACCCGCCCGACCGGCTGCGCGGGCGCGCCGGTGAGCGAGAGCTGGGCCGCGAGCTCCAGCAGCGCCGCGGCACGGGAGAGCTCGGTGGCGGTGAACGGCCAGGACCGGCCGAGGTGCACCTGCGCGGTACCGACCCGCAGCGTGTGGACATGCCCGCGGGCGCGCCCGCCGGGCTCCACGATCCGCGCCCGCAGGAGGGTGGCGACGGCCTGGGGCGCGCTGCCGGGATCGGCCGCGACCATCCGGGCCAGGGCCAGCGCGGTGGTGGCGGTGTCGGCCAGCTCGGTCGCGTCCGCCCGGACGAGCAGGGTGCACGGGATCCCGGCCTGCTCGACCGCCGCGACCATGCTCGCGGGTTCGATCCCCTCCGGGACCTTGACCAGCAACTCGTCCGTGACCGACCCGTCGTCGGCCGGTTCCCCCACCACGTGCAGCGAGAGGATGTTGCCCCCGGAGCGGCCGACCGCGGTCGCCAGCTCACCGAGCCGGCCGGGCCGATCCTCCAGCTCCACGTGCACGCGCCAGAGCGCCACCGTGACCGCCTCCTTGCCGATTCGACCTCATCGTGGCCGCGGCACGTTACGGGAGCGCTACGCGGGCATGACGCCTATGTGCGTGCCACTGTGATCCTCTCCAGCGCGCGACGGGCGAAGTCGATCTCCGTGGCCACGTGCCGCAGGGTCTCGGCGACGACGAGCGAGCCGTGCCCGGCGTCGAACCGCGCGACCTCGTAGGGCAGGTCACCGCGCCCGCCCAGGGCGTCGAGGTAGTTGTCGATCTGGCGGATCGGGCAGCGGGGGTCGTTCTCCCCGGCCAGCACGAGCACCGGGGCGCGCACCTCGTCGACGTAGGTCAGCGGTGACGCGAGCCGGTAGCGCTCCGGCACCTCCTCGGGTGACCCACCGAAGAGGGCCCGGTCGAAGGCCCGCAACTGCTCCATCTCGTCGGCGTAGGCGGCGAGGTAGTCCGCCACCGGGACACCCGCGAGCACCGCGGCCCAGCGCCCGGGCTGGGTGCCGGCGGCGAGCAGGGCCAGGTAGCCGCCCCACGACCACCCCTCCACGACCGTGCGGGCGGGATCCGCGAGCCCGGCGGCGACGACGGCGTCGTGCACCGCGGCGACGTCCTCCAGCTCGGTCAGGCCCGGCCGGCCCTCGATCGCGTCCCGCCAGGCCGAGCCGTAGCCCGTCGAGCCGCGGTAGTTGACCTCGACCACGGCGAACCCGGCGTCGACCCACGCCGCGCGGGCCGCGGAGAACCGGTCCTCGTCGGCGGCGTGCGGGCCGCCGTGCAGGGCGAACACCGCCGGGAACGGACCGTCGGGCCGGGCGGGAGAGGGCGCCGGGCGCGCGACGAGCGCGTGGACCGTGCCGCCGGGGCCCTCGGCCCACAGGTCCTCCACCGGGACGGACTCGGGCGCGGGCTCGCCGGACGGCGTCAGCAGTCGGCGGTCCGTGCCGTCCGGGTGCAGCGCCCGCACCGCCGACGGCGTCGCGGCCGACGAGCTGGAGTACTCGACCGTCCCGTCCGGCCGGACGTCGGCCGACCCGATGCAGCCCGGCGCGACGGCCAGCTCGACGAGCTCGCCGGTGGCCAGCTCGTAGCGGTGCAGCCGGGTGCGGGCGGCGTGCGTGTGCCAGACCAGCAGCGCGGAGGCATCCGGGTAGAAGTCCGCGTCGACCTCGCCGGGCAGGCCCAGGTCGAGCTCGGTCTCGGTGTCGGTGGTGATGTCCCAGATCAGCAGCTCCTCGCGGCCGCGGCGCTCGTGGCCGACCAGCAGCCGCTGGTCGCCGCGGACGGGGGCGAAGGCGATCGGGCTCAGGCCCTTGCCCGGGCCGTCGGACCTCTCGGCGACGAGCTCCCCGTCGACCGTCATCACCCGCAGGGCGGGGTGCCGGGAGTCCCCGTGCTCCGAGTGGCTGATCGCGACCAGTGTCTCGTCCTCGGACAGGCCGCCGACGCCGGCGTCCTCGGCGTGGTGGTAGATCCTGGTCGCGGGCTCGCCGGACCCGCGGCGGTGCAGCCAGATCGTGGTCCCGTCGTCCGTCGAGGTGCCGACGGCCACCAGGTCACGGCCGATGTCCAGGCCGGCCGGGTAGCCGTCCTCGACACCGGGCAGCGGGTTCGCGGGCTCGTCGCCCGCGGGAAGGCCGGCGAAGGGCTCGGCGACCCAGTGGCCGAACTCGTCCCCGTCCGTGTCGGCGAACCACCAGACGTTCTCGCCGTCCGGCGGGAGGGTGGCGAAGTGGGTGCCGGCGGGTCGGTCGGTGACCTGCCGGTGCAGGCCGGTGCTGCGGTCCCAGGTGTGCACCTGCGTGGTGCCGCTGGAGTTCGACGAGTACACGCTGCGGTCCGGTGCGTCGAGCGCCCAGGCGGGCCGGGACATGCGCACCGCGGTGAACCGGGCGCGCCAGCGCTGCTCACGCTCGTCCGTGAACAGCCGCTCGGGGATCGGGGCGACGGGATGGCCGGAGGGTGCCGTACTCACCTCACCGATCCTGCACGATGAGCCCGGTGAGCCGCAGGCGGTTGATCGCGGCCAGCTCGGTGCGGGTGCGCCGGGTCTCCTCCCCCGCGGTGTTGCCCAGCCGTTCGCGCAGCACGCCCAGCAGCTCGTCGGCACCGCGACCGGAGGCGCACACGAGGTAGACGTGCCCGAACCGACGTTCGTACTCGGCGTTGGCCTCCGCCATCGCGGCCCGGACCTCGTCCGACGCGTCGGACATCCCGGCCTGCTCGCGGGCCGAGGTGGCGGAGTGGATGGCCCGCTCGCCGATGCGGGGGTGGCCGGCCAGTGCGTCGGCGATCCCGGCGCCGTCGAGGCGGGCGAGCCGGTCGTCGGCGGCGGCGAGGAGGGCGTCGAGCCGGTGGTAGGGCCGGCCGTCCGCCACGGCCTCGGCCCACGCCGGGGAGGAGCAGACGGAGAGCAGGGCGGCGACGGCGTCGTGCCGGGGGAGGTGGTCGAAGGCGGCCGTGCCGGGGGTGGGGGAGCGGGGGTCCGTGGAGGTGGGGCCCGTCATGCGCACAGCATGGTCGCCGCCGCGCATCCGGGCGATCCCTGATCCGTCACAGTTCCCGGACGGGCACGATGGGGGCGTGAACGAGCCGGTGCGCCCCGAGGACATGCGTGTCTCCGACGCCGACCGGGCCCGGGCCGCGCGGCACCTGCAGTGGGCACAGGGCGAGGGCCTGCTGGATCTCGGCGAGTACGACACCCGTTCGCGGGGCGTGTGGGAGGCGAGGACGCGCGGGGAACTGGACCGGCTGCTCCGGGACCTGCCCGCGGCCCCGGCGCGGTTGCCCGAGGCGGGTGCCCGCCGGCGGGTCTTCGCGGACACCGGCGGCGGCACGGCGATGCGGGTCCTCACGATCATCTTCACCACGATCGCCGTGGTGAACCTGGTCGCGTGGGGGATCGTCTCGATCACCACCGGTGAGCTGCTCTACCCGTGGTTCCTGTGGACCGGGCTGCCGCCGCTGGCCGCGCTCGGGGTGCTCTACGCCTTCGGTATCGGGCGCCCGCGGGAGCCGTGACCCGCTCAGTGGGCGGCCAGCTCCGGTGAGCCGACGAGCATCCCGATCGCCTCGGCGACGTCCGCCCCCGCGGGGGCGTCCTCCGGGTCGACGACCCACTGCACCATGAGCCCGGTGAGCAGGGCCTGGTAGAAGCCGCCCAGGACGCGGGTGCGACGGTCGGCCTCGGCCGGGTCGTCCGGCAGGGCGTGGAACATCGAGGCCAGCTCCTCGCGGATCCGGCGCTGGGCGCCCACCAGCGCGTCGTGCAACCGGGGCGAGCGGGCGGACTCGGCGAGCGACTCGACGTAGGTGACCCACAGGCGGCGCTCGCGGGTGAACAGGTTCACTACGGCGGACCAGGTCTGGGCCACCCGATCGTCCGGCGAGGCGGTCGGGTCGACCCCGGCGAGCGCGCGGTCGAGGGCCTGCTCCCACTCGGCCGCGCCGCGCACCGCGGCCTCCGTGAGCAGGGCATCCTTGGAACCGAAGTGGTAGCCGATCGAGGCGAGGTTGGTACCGGAGACGGCGACGACGTCCCGCGCGGTCGTCCGGCCGAAGCCCTTCTCGTACAGGCAGTCGGCGGCGCCGTCCAGCAGGTCCTCGCGATGTCCCATGGGCGGCGACCCTAGTGGACGATCAAGACACCCGTCTGGAACGGGTGTCCATCGTGTCGGTCACTCCGGGCGACATCGACGGCCTGCGCGGCGGGACGCGCACCGCCGAGCGCCCGTGTGAGTTTCCGCGGACCCCACGTGTCGTGGACGCAGCGTCACCGTCGCCCGGGTGTCCGGTTTTCGGACACGGTGCGGCGCGTGACGCACCGCACCATCGGGAGCGCCCCTCCCCGCGCCTCCCTGCGCGGTGCGAGCAGTGAGGATCGACGACGATCAGGAGCAACCCGTGACCCGACTGCGGTTCGGCACCTTCCTCGCCCCCTTCCACGTGCCCGGGCAGAACCCGACGCTCGCCCTGCAGCGCGACCTCGACTTCGTCACGCACCTGGACCGGCTCGGCTACGACGAGGCCTGGATCGGCGAGCACCACTCCGCGGGCAGCGAGATCATCGCCTCGCCCGAGATCTTCATCGCGGCCGCGGCCGAGCGCACCCGGAACATCAGGCTCGGCACCGGTGTGACCTCGATCGCTTACCACAACCCGCTGTGGGTGGCCGACCGCATGGTCATGCTCGACCACCTGACCCGGGGCCGGACCATGCTGGGCGTCGGCCCCGGCTCGCTGCCGACGGACTCGGCGATGATCGGGCTGAACCCGACCGACACCCGCGAGCTGCTCGACGTCAACATCGACATCATCATGCGGCTGCTGCGCGGCGAGTCCGTCACACAGACCACGAAGACGCACACCCTGGTCGACGCCCAGCTGCAGCTGCGCCCGTTCACCGACCCGCGGTTCGACATCGCCGTCGCCGCGGTCGCCTCGCCGACCGGCCCGCGGCTCGCCGGCCGGCACGGCACGGGGCTGCTGTCCATCGGTGCCACGCTCACCCAGGACGGGTTCGACGCCCTGGCCCACCACTGGAACGTCGTCGAGGAGCGGGCCGCGCACTTCGGCCAGCCGACGCCGGACCGCTCGGGCTGGCGGCTCGTGGGACTGATGCACATCGCCGAGACCAAGGAGCAGGCGTACCGCGACGTCGAGTTCGGCATCGTGCCCTGGTTCAACTACTTCCAGAAGGTCGCCGCGTTCCCGCAGATGGACGTCGGCGACTCGACGGACATCAAGGGCATGATCGACTTCGTCAACGAGGCCGGGATCGGCGCGATCGGCACCGTCGAGGACGCCCGCGCGCAGGTCCAGCGGCTGTGGGACCAGAGCAACGGCGGCTTCGGCGCCATGCTGCTGATGGGGCACGACTGGGCCAACCCGGAGGCCACCAAGCGCTCCTACGAGCTCATCGCCCAGCAGGTCTTCCCGCACTTCCAGGGCCAGGCGCAGAGCACGCTCGCCGCGAAGGACCGTGCCCACGACACTCGCGAGACGCACGCCGCGACCCAGCTCGCCGCCGTCGATCACATGACCGCGAAGTACGAGAAGGAGCTGGCCGAGAAGAGCTGACCAGCGACTCGAAGGGGGCGGGCCCATCGGGTCCGCCCCTTCTTCGCGCTTGACAGGCAACCACTGAGTTGCCTATAAAAGGCAACCTCCAGGTTGCCCGAGGAGGTGGGATGGACGAGGTGTTCCGGGCGCTCGCCGACCCGCACCGCCGCGCGCTCCTGGACCGCCTGCGGCTGCGCAACGGGCAGACCCTGCGCGAGCTGTGCGCGGGGCTCGACATGAGCAGGCAGGCCGTGGCCAAGCACCTCGCGGTGCTGGAGGCCGCCGGCCTCGTCACGACCCGGCGCCGGGGGCGCGAGAAGCTGCACCACCTCGACGCCGCACCCATCGATCTGATCGCCGAGCGCTGGATCGGCCGGTACGCCCGGGAGCGCGTGCGGGCCGTCGCCGACCTGCGGGCGGCGCTGGAGGGAGCACCCGTGTCCTCGACCGAGTTCACCTACACCACGTACGTGCGGACCACGCCCGAACGCCTGTGGGAGGCCCTCACCGACCCGGCCTTCACCCGCCGGTACTGGGGCGTGGCCTTCCGGACCGAGTGGCGCAGGGGCGCCCCGATGGTCTGGGAGGAGAACGGCCGCGAGACCGTCGACCCCGAGCAGGTCGTGCTGGAGGCGGACCCGCCGCGCCGGCTCGCCTACACCTGGCACACCTTCACGCCGGAGTGGGCGGCGGCCGCGGGGATCGAGGAGGAGACCCTCGCCCGCATCGCGGCCGAGCGGCGGTCGCGCGTGGCCTTCGAGATCGAGCCGGAGGGCGACGTCGTCAGGCTGACGGTCGTGCACGACGACTTCGATCCCGGCAGCCGGGTCGCCGAGATGGTGGCGCAGGCCTGGCCGCGGCTGCTCGCCGACCTGAAGACGCTGCTGGAGACCGGCGAGCTAGGCGCGGGCCTGTGAGGGCGGGTGCCCGTACCGGCGGCGGTAGGCGGCGGCGAAGCGGCTCGCGCTGGAGAAACCCCACCGTGCGGCCGCCTCGCTCGTGGTCAGCGTGGGGTCGGCGAGCAGGTCGGCGCGGGCGCGCTGCAGCCGGACACCCGTGAGGTACTCCGTCGGCGTACAGCCGACCCACTCCCGGAAGCCCTCCTGCAGCCGCCGCACGCTGGTGCCCGCCACGGCCGCCATCTCGCCGGCGGTCCAGGCCCGGTCCGGGTCGTCGTGCAACTGGTCCACCACGCGGCCGACGGTGCGCGGCCGCGCCGGCGACCCGGTGCCCGCACCGGGGCAGCTCGCCAGCAGGAAGCCGGCGGCGATCGCCCCGGCCAGCTGGTCCTTCACCGGGCCGCAGCCGCCGAACAGCTCGGGATCGTGCAGGTGCGCGGCCAGGCTCCCGACGAGCTGGCGCCACGCCCGGCCCGGCCCGGCCCCCAGATCCATCTGGTCCGGCAGCAGGCTCCGGACCGTCACCCGGTCCGCGCCCAGTACGCGTTCGGCCTCCCGGTCGAGCCAGGCCTGGTCGAACTTCACGCCCAGGACGGTGCAGGTGCTGTCCCAGTGGCTGATCAGCGAGGGCGTGTCGGCGCGGAAGACCGTGGCCTGCCCCGGCAGCGAGACGAGCGGCCCGTGCCGGCCGCGGCTCTCCAGGTGCCCGGTCAGCGGCAGGTTGATCTCGTACGAGCCCGGGTAGTCGCACGCGATCCGGACGTCGGCGCCCCAGCCCACGTGTCCGACGAGCACGGCGCCGAGATCGAGCGTGCGCAGCGTGAGGCGCGGCTCCCGGCCGCCGCCGAGCAGCTGCAGCTCGTGCGGGAAGTACGCCTGCGCCACCGCCCGGGACGCCTGGTCCCAGTCCCGGGGAGCTGCACGACGCCGTGCGGACATGCGGCGAGCGTACCTGAGAGCGTCCTCACGAACCCGCCGCGCGATCCGTACCGGACCCGCGCGAGGAGTGTCGCCGGACTCGTCGTCGCGACCTACCTTCCCGTTCCGTCCCCGGACGACGCTGTGGAGGAGACGGTCGATGACGACCACCGAGAAGCCCGATCTGTCCTGGCTCGACGAGGTCACCATGACCGAGCTCGAGCGCAACCCGTACAAGGCCTACGAGCGGCTGCGGGCCGAGGCGCCGCTGGCGTACGTGCCGGTGCTCGGCTCGTACGTCGCCTCCACCGCCGAGGTGTGCCGCGAGGTCGCGACCAGCCCGCACTTCGAGGGCGTGATCACCCCGGCCGGTGGCCGCACCTTCGGACACCCCGCGATCATCGGCGTGAACGGCGACGTCCACGCCGACCTGCGGTCGATGGTCGAGCCCGCGCTGCAGCCCGTCGAGGTGGACCGCTGGATCGACGACCTGGTCCGGCCGATCGCCCGCCGCTACCTGGAGCAGTTCGAGAACGACGGGCGCGCCGAGCTGGTCTCGCAGTTCTGCGAGCCGGTCAGCGTGCGGTCCCTCGGCGACCTCCTCGGTCTGCAGTCGGTCGACTCGGACAAGCTGCGTGAGTGGTTCGCCAAGCTGAACCGCTCGTTCACCAACGCCGCGATGACCGAGGACGGCGAGTTCGCCCACCCCGAGGGCTTCCGCGAGGGTGACGAGGCGAAGGCCGAGATCCGCGCGATCGTCGACCCGCTGATCGACCGGTGGATCGTGGAGCCCGACGACAGCGCGATCTCGCACTGGCTGCACGACGGCATGCCGGCCGGGCAGACCCGTGACCGGGAGTACATCTACCCGACGATCTACGTCTACCTGCTCGGCGCGATGCAGGAGCCCGGCCACGGCATGGCCTCCACGCTCGTCGGCCTCTTCAGCCGGCCCGAGCAGCTCGAGCAGGTCGTCGACGACCCGGTGCTCATCCCGCGCGCGATCTCCGAGGGCATGCGCTGGACCTCACCGATCTGGTCGGCCACCGCGCGCATCTCGACGAAGCCGGTCACCGTCGCCGGCGTCGACGTCCCCGCGAGCACCCCGGTGATGCTGTCCTACGGCTCGGCGAACCACGACACGGGCGTCTACGAGGCGCCCTCGACCTACGACCTGCACCGCCCGCCGCTGCCGCACCTGGCCTTCGGCGCCGGCAGCCACGCGTGCGCCGGCATCTACTTCGCCAACCACGTCATGCGGATCGCGCTGGAGGAGCTGTTCGAGGCGATCCCGAACCTCGAGCGCGACACCGGCGAGGGCGTGGAGTTCTGGGGCTGGGGCTTCCGCGGACCGACGAGCCTGCACGTCACCTGGGAGGTCTGAGATGGGCTACGCGGTGACCGTCGGCGGTCGCCGGGTCGAGTGCGCCGCCGACCAGAGCCTGCTCGACGCCTGCCTGCGCGCCGGGCTGTGGATGCCGAACTCCTGCAACCAGGGGACCTGTGGCACCTGCAAGCTGCCGGTCGTCGGTGGGGAGGTCGACCATCGCGACTCGCCGTTCGACACCCTCACCGCCGAGGAGCGGGCGGCCGGCATGGCGCTGGCGTGCCAGGCCCGTCCGGTGTCCGACGTCGAGGTGGGCGGGGCCGGCGACCGGGCCACCCACCCGTTGCGGGACCTGGCGGCGACGGTGCTGGAGGTCGCGGACATCGCCCGCGACACCCGGCGGGTGCTGCTCGGGCTCCCGGAGCCGCTGGCCTTCTCCGCGGGGCAGTACGTCGAGCTCGTCGTCCCCGGGTCGGGGGCGCGGCGGCAGTACTCGCTGGCCAACATCGCCGACGAGGACAAGGTGCTGGAGCTGCACGTCCGGCGGGTGCCGGGCGGGGTGGCGACCGACGGGTGGCTCTTCGACGGCCTCGCCGTCGGCGACGAGGTGACCGCGACCGGCCCGCTCGGTGACTTCCACCTCCCGCCGGAGCCCGACGACGACGGCGGCCCGATGGTCCTCGTCGGCGGCGGCACCGGCCTCGCCCCGCTCGTCGGGATCGCCCGCACCGCGCTGGCCCGCCACCCCGCGCGCGAGGTGCTGCTCTACCACGGGGTCCGGGCGACGGCGGACCTCTACGACGGCGACCGCTTCGGCGAGCTCGCCGAGGAGCACCCGAACTTCCGGTTCGTGCCGGTGCTCTCCGACGAGCCCGCGGCGGAGCACCGCTCGGGCTTCCCGACGGACGCCTTCGTCGCGGACGTCCCCAGCGCCCGCGGCTGGTCGGGCTGGCTCTGCGGCCCGCCCGCGATGGTCGAGGCGGGGGTGAAGGCCTTCAAGCGCCGCCGCATGGCCCCGCGGCACATCCACCGCGAGAAGTTCACCCCCGCCGACGCCCTCGGGTGAGGAACGCCGGTCCGGGCGAGCCCGGTGCCCGCCCGGACCGCCGTCGTTCCCGGGCCGGATCGGGCCGGCCGCCGACGGCGTGCGCGGATCGCGGTACCTGACGATTCGATGACGAGCGTTTCGAGGCGCGGTTCCCGGCGGTAGCCCACGCGCATGGACGTGGACCTCGATTCGGCCGGCCGTACCGAACTCCTCCGCCGTGCCCGCGAGCAGGACGTCCCCGGGCGATCATCGATGACCAAGAAGCTCCGCGAGGCCCTCGGGGCGTCCGACGGGAGGAACGGGTCCGGCGACGCGCCGAACGGCGCCTCGGCGAGCGCTCCCGACCGGACCCGACGCGGTGACGGTCGGATCGTGGGCTCCCGCGTCGACGCCTTCAGCACACTGGCGGAGGCACGCGCGCACGGCGAGATGGTGCTCGTGCCGCGGATGCTCACCGGCAACGACCGGCGGATGCACGTGCGGGAGACCGTGCGGGAGGACCACGAGAACCGCATCGCCAGCGGCGACCTCGACGCCCGGGCCAAGTTCGACAAGCTGGCCCGGTCGGTCTTCCACTTCTTCCGCGGCACCAACCTGCTCTTCTACCGCGACCTGGTCGGCGAGGACGCCCGGGTGCCCACGGTGCTGTGTCTCGGTGACGTCCACCCGGGCAACTTCGGCGTGATGCCGAGCGCGGACAACGTGCCGATCTTCGGCGTCAACGACTTCGACGACGCCTTCTACGCGCCGTTCACCTGGGACCTCAAGCGCGGATCGGTGGGCTTCCTGCTCGCGGCGGAGGAGAAGGGCGGCCACGGCGCCAGGAAGCAGCGGGCCATCGCCGAGCGGTTCGTCCGCGGGTACGCGGAGGGGATCGCCGGCTACGCCGCCGACGGCCGCGAGGAGACCGAGCAGCTGCGGCTGGACAACGCCCCGCCGCTGATCGCCGAGCTGATCGCCGACAGCCTCGGTACCACCCGCGCCGAGTGGCTCGGCGACCTGCTGGACGAGGGCCGCACCGGTTTCCGCACCAGCCGCGAACTCGTCCCGATGAGCAGCCGCCGCGCGGAGTTCCAGGAGATCGTCGACCGCTACGTCACCGACAACGAGGTGCCGGTACCCGAACGCGCCGGCCGGATGAGGGTCAAGGACGTCGCCGAACGGCACGGGGCGGGGACGGCCTCGCTCGGGCTCACCCGCTACTTCGTGCTGCTCGAGGGACCCCGCGCCGACGGGACCGACGACCTGCTGCTCGAGTTCAAGCGGGCCCGCAACTCCGCGCTCGACGGCCTGGTGCCGCCGTCGGGTTACGAGGTCGACGGCCGCGGCGACCGGATCCGGCACGCCCAGCGGGTGCACCTGGTCAACGGCGACGTCTTCTACGGCAGCGCCCGGATCGACGGGGAGAGCTTCATGGCGCGGGAGCGCGCGCCCTACCGCGACGACATCAGCATGAAGTCGCTGTCGACGCGCGGGTGGAAGGACTACGCCACCATCTGCGGCCGGGTGCTCGCGCACACGCACGCCCTGTCCGACGAGACCGGCAACGTCGACTACGACGTCGAGCCGGCGATCCTCGACGCCATCGGCTGCCGGGAGCTGTTCGTCGACGACGTGTTGCGGTTCGCCGAGGAGGCCGCCGCCCGGCTGCGCCGGGACCACGAGTACTTCGTCGCCGACCACGAGCTGGGCGCCTTCACCCAGGTCGACGTCGTCTACCGCTGACCGTCGAGCCGGCGTGGCGCAGGGTCGGGCCGCGCGCGCCGAGCGGCGCCGTACCGAGGCCGTGTGAGGGCGGCGTTCGGCGAGGGCGTCGACACACCGATCCGGCGCCGGTGCCCGAACCTCGAGAACGAGGAAGGCCCAGGTCTGTCGACCTGGGCCTTCGACTTCTGGTCGGGGTGACAGGATTTGAACCTGCGACCTCTTCGTCCCGAACGAAGCGCGCTACCAAGCTGCGCCACACCCCGAGGGCCCGCGATCTCCCTGCGAGCCGTGGTGAACTCTACCCGACGGTTCCGGCGGCCTGCGCAGGGGTGGTCCGTGCGGCGTCGGGGGTGGCCGGGCGGGGCACGAGGGTCAGCAGGCTGGCCTCCGGCGGGCACGCGAAGCGCACCGGTGCGTAGGGCGAGGTGCCCATCCCGGCCGAGACGTGCAGCCAGGTGTGCGCGCCCCACCGGGACGCGCCGCGGGCCCGCGAGCGGTCGATCCCGCAGTTGGTCACGAGCGCGCCGTACCCGGGCAGGCGCAGCTGCCCGCCGTGCGTGTGGCCGGCCAGGACGAGGTCGACACCGTCGGCCGCCATCCCGTCGAGCACCCGGGGCTCGGGGGAGTGGGTCAGCCCGAGCCGCAGGTCGGCGGTCATCGGGCCGGAGACGCTGTCGTAGCGGTCCAGCGACAGGTGCGGGTCGTCGACCCCGACGACGCCGATCCGCCGGCCGTCGACGTCCAGGAAGATCCGCTGGTGCGTGGCGTCCTGCCACCCGCGCTCGACGAACGCCGCCCGCAGGTCCCGCCACGGCAGCGGCTCGCCGTGGATCCGGCGGTCCGAGCTGCGCAGGTAGCGGGCCGGGTTCTTCGGGGTGGGGCCGAAGTAGTCGTTGCTGCCGAACACGAACAGTCCCGGCTTCTCCAGCAGCGGTCCGAGCGCGGCCAGTACGCCCGGGACGGCGCGCGGGTGTCCCAGGTTGTCCCCGGTGTCGACGACGACGTCCGGGTCCAGCGCGGCCAGCTCGGCGACCCAGCGCTTCTTGCTCTCCTGCCCCGGCGTGAGGTGCAGGTCCGAGACGTGCAGGATCGTCAGCGGCCGGCTGCCCTCGGGCAGGACCGGCACCGTCTCCTCGCGCAGCGTCCAGCGACGTCGCTCGTACCCGGCCGCGTAGGCGATGCCGGCGGCGCCGGTGCTGACGGCGCCGATGGCCAGGCGAGCGAGGCTGTTCACGGATCCCAGGGTACGGGCCCGGCACGGTCGACTAGCGTCACGCCCGTGAGCACCCTCAAGGAGCAGCTGCGCGCGGACCTCACCGCGGCGATGAAGGCCCGCGACGAGCTGGTGAAGGGCACCCTGCGGATGACCCTGACCGCGATCGGCAACGCCGAGGTCGCGGGCGAGGCCCAGCGGGAGCTGTCCGACGACGAGGTGCTCGCCGTGATCCGCAAGGAGGCCAAGAAGCGGGCCGAGTCCGCCGAGGCCTTCTCCGCGGCCGGGCGCGAGGAGCTCGCCGCGCAGGAGCGGGCCGAGGGCGAGGTCCTGGCCCGCTACCTGCCGCAGCAGCTCGGCGACGACGAGCTCACCGCCCTCGCGCGGCAGGCCGTGGCCGATGTCGAGGCCGAGACCGGCGAGAAGCCCGGCCCCCGCCAGATGGGGCAGGTCATGAAGAAGGCGCAGGCCGCCGCCGAGGGCCGCGCCGACGGCAAGCGCCTCTCCGCCGCGGTGAGGTCGCTGCTCGCCTGACCCGGAGGCCTGCGGCGGCCCGTCCGCCGGATCTCACGTCCGGATCCCGCTCCCCGTGTCCGCGGGCCCCTCGGGCAGCGCGGGCAGGTCCTCGGGCATCCGGGGCCGGTCCTCCGGCTGGATGCCCAGGGCGGGGATCGCGACCCGGAACTGCTCCATCCGGAAGCGGCGGAGCGGGTCCCGGTGCGCCCGCACGACGGCGACACCGAGCAGGGTGATCAGGGACAGGAACACCAGGGTTGCGACCACGGCAGGAAGTTTCCCCCGCGCCGGTTCCCGCCAGAAGTGGCAGAGAGGCCGCTTCCCGCAAAGATCCCGCCAACCCGGCGCGCGGCTCCCGTCGACGTCGGGCCCGGCCCGCCGACGTCGTGAGCGGCGATGCTCCCGTGAGCGGCTGTCGCCGCTCACGGGGTCACTCGGCCGGGGCCTTCCGCTTCGCCGGGGCCTTCCTGGCCGTGGTCTTCTTCGCGGGCGTCCGCTTCCTGGCGGGTGCCTTGGCGCGCCGCTCGGCGAGCAGCTCGGAGGCGCGCTCGTCCGTGACCTGCTCGACCGAGTCGCCCTTGCGCAGCGAGGCATTGGTCTCACCGTCGGTGACATAGGGGCCGAACCGGCCGTCCTTGATCACCATCTTCTTGCCGGTCGAGGGGTCCTCGCCCAGCTCACGCAACGGCGGGGTGGCGGCGGCGGTGCGCCGGCCGCGCTGCTTGGGCTGCTTGTAGATCTCCACCGCCTCGTCGAGCGTGACGGTGAACAGCTGGTCCTCGCTGGTCAACGAGCGAGAGTCGGTGCCCTTCTTGAGGTAGGGCCCGTAGCGGCCGTTCTGCGCAGTGATCTCCTCCCCGGACTCCGGGTCGGTGCCGACCAGGCGCGGCAGCGAGAGCAGCTTGAGCGCGTCGTCGAGGGTGATCGTCTCCAGGGACATGTCCTTGAAGAGCGAGCCGGTGCGCGGCTTCGTCTTCTTCGGGGTGTCCTCGGGCAGGATCTCGGTGACGTACGGCCCGAACCGCCCCTCCTTGGCGACGATCTCGTGCCCGGTCACCGGGTCCGTCCCGAGCGAGCGGCCCTCCTGCGGCACCGAGAACAGCTTCTCGGCGATCTCCTCGGTGAGCTCGTCCGGCGGCAGGTCCTCGGGCAGGTTGGCGCGCTGGGTCTTGGGCTTGCCCTCGGCGTCGACCTCGCCGGTCGGGCGCTCCATGTACGGCCCGTACCGCCCGACCCGCACCACGGCCTCGCGCCCCTGCGAGTCGGTGAACAGCGGGATCGAGTTGATCTCGCGGGCGTCGATCTCCTCGAGGTTCACGCCGACGAGCTTCTTCAGCCCGCCCGCCCGCGCCACCGAGCCCTCCGAGCCCGCACCGTCGCCGAAGTAGAACCCGTTCAGCCAGGCGTTGCGGGTCAGGTTGCCCGACGAGATGGCGTCGAGCTCGTCCTCCATCGCGGCGGTGAAGTCGTAGTCGACGAGCCGGCCGAAGTGGTGCTCCAGCAGTCCGACCACGGAGAACGCCACCCATGACGGGACCAGCGCCGAGCCCTTCTTCCAGACGTACCCGCGGTCCTGGATCGTCTTGATGATCGACACGTACGTCGACGGCCGCCCGATCCCCAGCTCCTCGAGCTGCTTGATCAGGCTCGGCTCGGTGAACCGGGCCGGCGGGTTCGTCGTGTGCCCCTCGGGGTTCAGCTCCGTGGCGACGAGGGCCTGGCCCTCGGTGAGGTTCGGCAGCCGGGACTCGGCGTCGTCCGCCTGGCCGCCGGTGCCCTCCTCGACGGTCTCGACGTAGGCCCGCAGGAAGCCGGGGAACGTGATCGTCCGGCCCGAGGAGGCGAACACGACCTCCTCGCCGGTGGCGGCGGAGCCGGTGATCCGGATCGAGACCGTGGTACCGCGCGCGTCCGCCATCTGGGAGGCGACCGTGCGCTGCCAGATCAGCTCGTAGAGCCGGAAGTCGTCCCCGTCGACCTCGCGGGCGATCTCCCCGGGCGTGCGGAACGTGTCGCCCGCCGGCCGGATGGCCTCGTGGGCCTCCTGCGCGTTCTTCACCTTGCGCGTGTACTGCCGCGGCGCCGACGGGACGTAGGAGTCGCCGTACAGCTCGCGGGCCTGCGCCCGGGCGGCCTCGATCGCGGACTGCGACAGCGTGGTCGAGTCCGTACGCATGTAGGTGATGTAGCCGTTCTCGTACAGCCGCTGCGCGCTGCGCATGGTCCGCTCGGCGGAGAAGCGCAGCTTGCGGCCCGCCTCCTGCTGGAGCGTCGACGTCATGAACGGCGCGTACGGCTTGCGGGTGTAGGGCTTGGACTCGACCGACGTGACGGCCAGGTCGCGGCCCTCGAGGTTCTCCGCCAGCCGGCGGGCGCTCGCCTCGTCGAGGACGGTGACGTCGGCGTTGCTCCGGTCCGAGCCCTTGAGCCTGCCGTCCGGCCCGAAGTCCCGGCCGGTGGCGACCCGGCTGCCGTCGACCGAGAGGAGCCGCGAGGCGAACTGGCTCGGGGTGGCGTCCGCCCCGGCGTCCATCGTCGCGGCGATGTCCCAGTAGCCCGCGGACACGAACGCCATCCGCTCCCGCTCGCGCTGCACGACCAACCGGGTGGCCACCGACTGCACGCGGCCCGCCGAGAGCTTCGGCATGACCTTCTTCCACAGCACGGGGGAGACCTCGTAGCCGTAGAGCCGGTCGAGGATCCGCCGGGTCTCCTGCGCGTCGACCAGGTCCTGGTCGAGCTCGCGGGTGTTCTCGGCCGCGGCGCGGATGGCCGGCTCGGTGATCTCGTGGAACACCATCCGGCGCACCGGGACCTTGGGGCGCAGGGTCTCGAGCAGGTGCCAGGCGATGGCCTCGCCCTCGCGGTCGGGGTCCGTGGCGAGGAGGAGCTCGTCGGCGTCCTTCAGCAGGTCCTTGAGCTCGGAGACCTTGGACCGCTTCTCCGGCGTGACGATGTAGAGGGGGTGGAACTCGTTGTCGACGTCCACGCCCAGCCGGGCCCACGACTCGCCCTTGTACTTCGCCGGGACGTCCGCCGCCCCGCGCGGCAGGTCGCGGATGTGCCCCACCGACGCCTCGACGACGTAGTCGTTGCCCAGGTACGGCTGGATCTTCTTGGCCTTGGTCGCCGACTCGACGATCACCAGGCGGCGCACCCGCCCACCCGCGGACGTGGTCGTGCCGTTCCCGTTGCGGCGCCCCCCGCCGGCTGCGCCACGGCGCGTGCGGGTGCCGGCGGCCGTGCCGTTGCCCTCGGCAGGCGCGTCGGTGTCGGTGCTCGT
This sequence comes from Pseudonocardia oceanicola, assembly GCF_047200735.1. Taxonomy (NCBI): domain Bacteria; kingdom Bacillati; phylum Actinomycetota; class Actinomycetes; order Pseudonocardiales; family Pseudonocardiaceae; genus Pseudonocardia; species Pseudonocardia oceanicola. The sequence continues at coordinate 84,052 of NZ_JBJZON010000016.1, read as the reverse complement.
CGTTCGGGTTGCCACGTTGGTCCTACTCCATCCCTCCGGCCGCCTCGCCGGTCACGCACCGGTCCGCGTCCGACTTCCGGGCGTCTCGTTCGGGGTGGCGAGCCGGGCCGTTACCTCCGGTCATCACGCTCACTCCCCTTCGACCCGGGGCCGACAGTATTGCCCCACGGCCGTCCCCCGCCGCCACGGTCGCACATCGACCGAGGATGTCGCATCCGTCACACCGCGTCGCGGCGGCGGATCGACCGGGGGAGCGTAGCCCGAGGGTCAAGCCCCGGCTCGACCCCAGTGCCTGGGCCATCCGGCGGGGTCCACCGCGTCGGGCGCGGGACCGACCAGCTCGACCAGGCGCTGCAGCCGCCGTGCTCCTGTGATTCGTAACGCCGGTCCGGCCGCCGGACATTCCGGCGCGGTCGACGATTCCGGCGCGGCGGACGGGACGAGGGCGAGGTGGTGGGTGCGGCAGTGCGCCGCGGTCGCGTCCGGCTCCGCCGCGGGCAGGTCGAGGGCCGAGGTGCCGTCCGTGAGCGGCAGGGCCGTGGTGGGCCGGGGAGGGCGTGGCGACGGCGTGGTGCGGGGAGGTGCGGGCAGGACGCCCACCGGGTCGGCGGACCCGGTCGTCGGACCGGCCTCCGCCGCGGAGGTCGTCTCGGCCCCCTCCTCGCCGGCCCCCTCCTCGGCGGCCGCTCCCTCCGCGCCGGCCCCCGTCCCGACGGCGGCGCGTTCCCGGCAGGCGGCACACGGCGGGAGCTCGATCCGGGCCGGTGGCAGACCCAGCCGGGTCGTGGCGGCGACCAGGGCGTCGTGGGTGCCGGGGGCGCTGCCGTCGAGCGGCAGGACGTAACCCCCGCGCCCGTCCGCGCGCCCGCAGGCCAGCACCCAGAGCCGCAGCGCGGTCCCGTCGAGCTGGAACTCCGCCGGCACGGTCTTGCGGCGGTCCCGGCCCGTCCAGGTGCGGGCGAGGCCGGCGAGGTCGCGGCGGTAGGCGGTGCGCAGCTCCCGGCCTGCGCAGGACCGCTCGCCGAGCTCGAACGGGATGCCGAACGGCGCGGCCGCGGCCCGCACGGCGGCCGCCCGCCCCGCGTCGGCCACGAGCAGGCTGATCCGCGCGGTGTCCCCGGCACCGAAGCGGGTGATCCGGGCCGGCCCGCACAGCAGCCCGGCGAGATCGCCGAGCCGCGGCGGCCGGGCGTCCGCGGAGAACAGCGAGAGCTGGGACACGTCTCGCACCCTAGAACATGCGTTCGAGGCCGGACGAGCGGCGCGCCGGGTTCGCCCGACCGGGAGCCGACGCGCCGCGGCGACACGCGACGGGCGGCTACCGGGGTGCGCCGCCCGGGATCTCGGCCAGCTTCGTGCAGTTGCCGGCCTGCTGGGCGGCCTTGTCGAGGCGCGGGGAGGTCGTGAGGTCGCCGAGCGCGTCGGGGGCCGTGAGCTGCTGGAGGTTGGTGTTGGTCTCGTCGAGGGCCGCGCGGAAGGCGTCGACGTTCGCCGGGTCGGCGGCGTCGACCTTCGCCTTCGCGGCGCCGATGTCGTTCTGCAGCTTCTCCAGGCCCGCGGAGATCCGCGCGACGGTCTCGTCGCCCCCGCCGACGGGCGAGGGGCCGACCTCGGCGAGCTGGTCGCGACTCTGCTGGAGCCCGTCCTGGCTCGCGCCGAGGTAGTCCGAGAGCCGCTGCTTGATCGTGGGCAGGTCGGCGCCCTCGAAGGCCGGCTGGGAGAGCACCGGCGTGGTGTAGGTCAGGACCGCGCCGCAGACCTTGTCGACCCAGGCGACCGGGTCGGCCCCGCGGCCGGTCGCCGGGCGCGGCGCCGGATCGGCGGTCGGGGTGCCCGCGACGACGGTCGCGCAGCCGCTGACGGACAGCAGCCCGCCGAGCACCACGGCGACGGCGAGCCGGGACGGGCGAGGCACGGGGAGCCTCCTGTGATCGGGGGAGCGGAACCGGGGACCGACAGTACGCGAGCCGGCGGCCCCGGCCCTGCTCAGCCGTCGGGCGCGGGGCTGCCGAGGCTCTGGCAGGCGGGCGCCTTCGTCGCCGCGGCGGTGACGGCGGGGTCCAGCCCTGCCAGCGGGTCCCGGGTCGTGTCCTGCAGCTGCAGCACCGGCGTGACCGCGCCCTCGATGTCCTGCTGCAGCGTCGGGGACCCCGGGTCCAGGGCGTCGACCTGCGACCGGGCCTGGCGGAAGGCCGAGCGGTAGCTGCTGAGCTGGTCGCGGAACCGGGTCACGGCCTCGTCGCCGCCGGAGACCGGCGAGGCGCCGAGCCCGTCGAGATCGGCCAGTGCCTCGTCCAGCGCCGCCACCGTGTCGCCGAGGTAGGTGGAGAGGGCGCGGGCCTGCGAGGGAAGGTCGGGCGCCGCCTGCGGACCGACGATCGCCGCCTCGCGGAACGTGGCGTAGGTGCTGCACAGGCCGTCGGTCCAGTCGACCGTCTCCTGCTCGCTCGCGCCGCCGCAGCCGGCGAGCAGCAGCCCGGTCGCGACCGCGGCCACTGCCGCGGCCCGCCGCCGGGCGGCGCTGGTACGCATCCTCATCCGTCCTCCACCTCGGCGCGGTCCGTGCCGTCGGCCCGTACGGGCGCTGAGACGGTAGCGAGCCTGCCGCGGACGTAGGGAGGCCGCCCGCCCCCGGAAGGGGACGAGCGGCCTCCTGGATCGCCGAGAGGGCCCGGCGCACGGCCGACCGGACCGCTCCGATCGGCCCCGGCGGCGCGGCCGGGTGCCCGGGTCAGGCGACGGGGCTGTCCGCCGGCGTCTCCTGGATCGACGACGTGCGGCGCTTCGACACGGTCACCGCGGCGACGATGATGAGCACCGCGACGACCGCGATCGCGATCCGGATCGGGGCCGAGGCGCTGTCGCCGACCGTGAAGACGACGACCGCCGGCGCGATCAGCACCGAGACCAGGTTCATGACCTTGATCAACGGGTTGATGGCCGGGCCCGCGGTGTCCTTGAACGGGTCGCCGACGGTGTCGCCGATGACCGTCGCCTCGTGGGCGTCGGAGCCCTTCCCGCCGTGGTTGCCGTCCTCGACGAGCTTCTTGGCGTTGTCCCAGGCCCCGCCCGAGTTGGCGAGGAAGATCGCCATCAGCGTGCCGGTGGCGATCGCACCCGCGAGGTAGCCGGCCAGCGGCCCGACCCCGAGGCCGAAGCCGACGGCGATCGGGGCGAAGATCGCCAGGAGGCCGGGGGTGGCGAGCTCGCGCAGCGAGTCCCGGGTGCAGATGTCGACGACCCGGCCGTACTCCGGCCGGTCCGTGCCGTCCATGATCCCCGGCTTGCTGGCGAACTGGCGCCGCACCTCGTAGACGACCGCGCCCGCGGCCCGGGTCACGGCGTTGACCGCCAGCCCGGAGAACATGAACACGACGGCCGCGCCGATCACCACGCCGACCAGCGTGTTCGGGCTGAACACCTCGAAGGCGAAGGACGAGCCGGCGTTCTCGACGGCCGTGCCCGCCTTCGCGAGCGCCTGGGTGATGGCGTCCCGGTAGGAGCCGAACAGGGCCGTCGCGGCCAGCACCGCCGTGGCGATCGCGATGCCCTTGGTGATCGCCTTCGTGGTGTTCCCGACCGCGTCGAGCTCGGTCAGGATGTCGACGCCCTCGCCCTCGACGTCGCCGGACATCTCCGCGATGCCCTGGGCGTTGTCGGAGACCGGGCCGAAGGTGTCCATCGCGACGATGACGCCGACGGTGGTCAGCAGCCCGGTGCCCGCCAGGGCCACGGCGAACAGCGCGACGACGATGGAGCCGGACAGCAGGAACGCCCCGTAGACGGCGGCGCTGATCACGAGCGCCGTGTAGACCGCGGACTCGAAGCCGATCGAGATGCCGGACAGGATGACGGTGGCGGCGCCGGTCAGCGACGAGCGCCCGACGTCCTGCACCGGCTTGTCCTCGGTGCCGGTGAAGTAGCCGGTCAGCCAGAGGATGACGCCCGCGAGCACGATGCCGATGACCACCGCGACCGACGCGATGATCCGCGGGTCCTGGGTCAGCGTGGTGACGGAGGCGTCCGTCGGGTTGGTCAGGTCGGTGAAGCTGCCGGGCAGGTAGACGAATGCCGCCACGATCGACAGCACGCCGGCGAAGACCGCCGAGATGTAGAAGCTGCGGTTGATCGCCTTGAGGGTGTTCTCGCCCTGGCGGGCCCGGGTGACGTAGACACCCATGACCGCCGTGATCACGCCGATGGCCGGGATGATCAGCGGGAACAGCAGGCCCTGCAGGCCGAACGCCGCCGAGCCGAGGATCAGCGCCGCGACCAGCATGACCGCGTAGGACTCGAAGAGGTCGGCCGCCATGCCGGCGCAGTCGCCGACGTTGTCACCCACGTTGTCCGCGATCGTCGCCGCGTTGCGCGGGTCGTCCTCCGGGATGCCCTGCTCGACCTTGCCGACCAGGTCCGCGCCGACGTCGGCGGCCTTGGTGAAGATGCCGCCGCCGACCCGCATGAACATCGCCAGCAGCGCCGCCCCGAAGCCGAAGCCCTCGAGCACCTTGGGCGCCTGGCCGGCGTAGACCAGGACGACCAGGGCCGCGCCGAACAGCCCCAGGCCGACGGTGAACATGCCGACGACACCACCGGTGCGGAACGCGATCCGGGTGGCCTTCTCCCGACCGCCCGGCTCCCGCGAGGCCGCGGCCACGCGGATGTTCGCGCGGGTGGCGAGCCACATGCCGGTGTAGCCGATCGTGGCGGAGAAGACCGCGCCGATCACGAAGAAGATCGACCGGCCGATCCGTTCGCCCAGGTCGTCCGCGGGCAGGGCCAGCAACAACAGGAAGACGACGACGACGAAGACGCCGAGCGTTCTGAACTGTCGTTTCAGGTACGCCTGGGCGCCTTCCTGGACCGCCTCTCCGATCTCCTGCATCCGCTTGGTGCCCTGGCCGGCGGCCAGCACCTCCCGGAGCAGCATGTAGCCGATGGCCAGGGCCGCGAGCGCGACGACGGCGACCACGCCGACGACGACGCGATCGCCCGAGCCGAGCTCGAGGCCCACAGCGGGCACGGACATCCGTCCTCCTGTTGCGTCGGTGTGCGCCAGGGAGACCGATCCGGCCGGCTCGCGTTCCGACGGCGTCCCTGGCGTCGAGCGCATGCGCCGTCACGTCGGTGTGACGGGCGCGTGCAGTGTACGAGTGTGTCCGATGTCCCACGTGAGATCCACACCACCCCTGCTCGCCGTCGGGTGAGGTGATCGAGAACACAGGGCACCGAATGGCCCAACCGGCCGGACCGGTCGAGCCTCGGGGCACCGACGTCGGAGACCGCGTCGCCCCCGGAGCGGTGTCGCGGCCGCGGCGGCCGCCCTGGCGATCGTCCCCGTGCTGCTGAGCCCGCCGGCGACGCCTGCGGTGTCCGACGTGCGCGGGAGCGGTGGCGGGACCCGTGCGGTCATGGCCGCCGGAGCCGGCACGGCGCCCGCGGTGGCCCGGGGCGGGTTCGCCCGGGACCTCGGGCTGCCCGCGCCCGGCGTCGGGGCCGAGGTCGACGCCGTGGCCGAGCAGGGCTGGATGTGCTGCTTCTCCGGGCCGCTACCAGCTGCACAGCGCCGGTCTGCTCGGTCCCGGGGAGAGGTTCGTGGTCGCCGTGCTCAGCATCCAGCCGCGCGCGGGGGCCGGGCACAGGTGCGGGACGAGCTCGACGCGGTGGCCTCCGCGGCGGGCGGTGTGCTCGCCGCAGGATTCGACGCCGATCCCGGGGAGGGGGGAGCCCCCTCCCGCCGCCCGGCTCGCGACGTCCGGGCGGGCGGGTGCGCGGAACCGTCGGGGCGATGTGCGAGCCTCGACGGTATGCGTGACCAGGCGATCGGGTGGGCGGACGGGCCGGTGCTCGTCGAGGGGCCGCCGGACCCGGCCGCCTCGCCGGCGCCCCGGGCCGACCCGGCTCCGGGCCCCCGGTCCGCGCGCGGACTGGAGCTGCTGCACCGGGTCCTCGCGGGGTCCGGTGTCGAGACGGACGTGCCCGTCGTCGAGCTCGGGCCGGACGGGGTGCTGCCGGCCGAGCCGGTCCCGGATCCCGAGGACGGGTCCGACCCGGCGGAGGCGGTGAACCCGCTGCGGCACGCCGTCCGCCTGCCGCCCCGACCCGGGCGCGCCGTCGACTGGCCGGACTGGGCGCCGCCCGAGGTGGTCGAGGCGTTCCGCCGCGCGGGCGTGACCCGACCGTGGAGCCACCAGGCCGAGGGGGCGGAGCTGGCCCACGCGGGTCGGGACGTCGTGGTCGCCACCGGGACGGCCTCGGGCAAATCCCTCGTCTACCAGCTGCCGGTGCTGTCGCGGCTGGTCGCCGAGCCGCGCACGACGGCGCTGTACCTGTCCCCGACGAAGGCCCTCGCCGCCGACCAGCTCCGCGCCCTGCGCGAGCTCGACCTGCCCGACGTCCGGCCCGCCGCGCTCGACGGGGACACCCCGCTGGACGAGCGGGACTGGGCTCGCCGGCACGCGCGCTGGATCTTCAGCAACCCGGACATGCTGCACCGCTCGGTGCTGCCCCGGCACGGGCGCTGGGCGGGCTTCCTGCGCCGCCTCGCGTTCGTGGTCGTGGACGAGTGCCACACCTACCGCGGCGTCTTCGGCTCGCACGTCGCGCTCCTGCTACGCCGTCTGCTGCGGATCGCCCGCCGGTACGGGGCGCGGCCCACGATCGTGCTCGCCTCCGCGACCGTGGCCCGTCCAGCCGAGTTCGCCGGCCGGTTGACCGGGCGCGAGGTCCGCGCCGTGACCGAGGACGCCTCGCCCAGCGCGGGCCGGACGGTCGCGCTGTGGGAACCGCCGCTGCTGCCCGAGCTGAGCGGCGAGAACGGGGCCCCGGTCCGCCGGCCCGCCTCGACCGAGTCCTCCCGGATGCTGGCGGACCTCGTGCTCGAGGGCGCCCGGAGCCTCGCCTTCGTGCGTTCCCGGCGGGGGGCCGAGGTCACCGCCCTCGGCGCCCAGCGGCTCGTCGCCGACGTCGACCCGGAGCTGGTGCCGCGGATCTCGGCGTACCGGGGCGGTTACCTGCCCGAGGAGCGGCGGGCCCTGGAGAGCGACCTGATGCGGGGCGAGCTGCTCGGGGTGGCCACGACCAACGCCCTCGAGCTGGGCGTCGACATCGCGGGGCTCGACGCCGTGGTCGTGGCCGGCTTCCCCGGCACCCGGGCGTCCTTCTGGCAGCAGGCCGGGCGCGCGGGACGCGCCGCCGACGAGGCGCTGGTGGTGCTCGTGGCGCGGGACGACCCGATGGACACCTACCTCGTGCACCATCCCCGCGCCCTCATCGGCGCTCCCGTGGAGAGCTGCGTGCTGGACCCCGGCAACCCGTACGTGCTGGCGCCCCAGCTCGTGTGCGCCGCGGCCGAGCTGCCGCTCACCGAGGACGACGTCGCGACCGTCTTCGGCGGCGTGGTCGCGGAGGAGGTGCTCGCCGAGCTGGTCGAGGACGGCGTGCTCCGCCGGCGGCCGGCGGGGTGGTTCTGGCCGACCACCCGGGAGCAGCCCGCCGCCTCCGTCGACATCCGCGGCTCCGGGTTGGGTCAGGTTGCGCTGGTGGAGACCGGGACAGGGCGGATGCTCGGCACGGTCGACGGCGCCTCCGCCCCCGGGACCGCGCACCCCGGCGCGCTCTACCTGCACCGCGGCGAGAGCTACGTGGTCGACGAGCTGGACCTCGACGCCGGTGTCGCGCTCGTGCACCAGGAGGAACCCGACTGGCGTACCGACGCGCGGTCGAACTCGGACGTCGAGATCGTCGCCGTACGCGCCCACGGCGACCACGGCCCGGTCTCGGTGTCCTTCGGCGACGTCCGGGTGACCAGCCAGGTCGTCGGCTACCAGCGCCGCACCCCGAGCGGCACCGTGCTCGGGACCGTCCCGCTGGACATGCCCGCGCAGACCCTCGAGACCCGCGCGGTCTGGTACACGATCGACGAGACGGTGCTGGCCGAGGCCGGGCTCGACCCCGCCCGGCTCCCCGGCGCGCTGCACGCGGCCGAACACGCCGCGATCGGCCTGCTGCCCCTCTTCGCAATCTGTGACCGGTGGGACATCGGCGGACTGTCCACGGCGCTGCACCCGGACACCGGGCTGCCGACCGTGTTCGTGCACGACGGCCATCCCGGCGGTGCCGGCCTGGCCGAGCGGGGACACGCCGTGCTCGGTCGCTGGCTGCGGGCGACCCGGGAGGCGATCCGGAACTGCGGCTGCCGCACCGGATGCCCCTCGTGCGTGCAGTCGCCCAAGTGCGGCAACGGGAACAACCCGCTGGACAAGGCCGGCGCCGTCCGCGTGCTGGACCTGGTGACCGGCGCACTGGCCCGGCACCCGGCCGGGTGAGCGACCCCGCGGGCGGGATCGACTGCCGGCCCGCGGGTGGAGCCCACGGCAGCCGCGTGGGAGGAGTCGACGGCCGCCGCCGGCCGGCCCGTCGGGGGCCGGGCCGGCCGGCGGCGGCCCGCGAGCGGTGGGTCCGTACGGGGGTCAGCGACGGAGCGCCTCGGTCCCACCGCGGTCTGGGGAGCGTGCCGGTGGCTGGTGGCGCCGACCGCCCTGCGTGTCGACCCCGCCGTGCCGTGTTCAGTAGGCCCGGTCGGCGCGGGGGCCCGCCAGACGCGGTCGCCGATCGGTTCCGGCGCCACGACGAGCGCGGGTGTCGGAGTCGACCGACGGGCCGCCGTCACCCGCGCGGCTGCGGGTGGCCGTGACCGGACACGAGACACCGTTCACCGGGCTCCCGCGACCGTTCACCGGATCGTCCCTGGTGGCTCCGGAACCGACCGGGTGGGAACGGGTTCGGCGGGGTCGGCGGTCGGCGGATCCGTCGCTCCGTCGGGGACGGGCCCGGCGTGCGCACGGCCCGTCGCCGCAGGTGGGGCGAGGAGCGCCCACGGACGCCGTACCTGCAACTCGACGAGCGCATGCCAGCCGTCGAGGGTGCACCGGGTGAGCTCGGCACCCGTCCCGTCGGTGACCCGGTGCGCCGCGGCGCACGCGACCTCCTCGCCCTGGACCGGGTCGCCCGCGGCGGCGAGTGCCGCGAGGTCGGCGGACGCCTCCGCCCGGTGGCGGGCCAGCACCGCGCCGCCGACGTCGAGGAGGAACGCGGTGACCGCCAGGAGCGCGACCGCGGCGAACGCCGCCCACACGGTCGCGGAACCCCGGTCCCGTGACGGTGTGGTGCGTGGGGAGGTGGCGCGAGGGGGCACGGGACGCAGATGTGCGCCGTGCGGTGGCGCCGGGCGAGGTTCTGCGGAGCCCTGCGTCGCACCGCCGTGCGGTCCCGGGTGGCGGCGTCGTGCTCCTCGGGCGTTCACAAGCCCGCCCCCGGCCCGGCGATCGCACCGGGTTCGACGGCACCGACGGCGTGCCCGCTGACCCGGAGCGGCAGTGGCCCGACCGGCGCTGCCCGGACGACGGCCCGCACCTCCGCGCCGGCCACGGTCAGCTCGATCGCCGCGCCGCTCGGAGCCAGTGCGGCGGCCACGGCCCGCCCGCGGTCGGCCTCCCCCCGTGCGGCGAGCCGGACGAGTTCGCGGGCGGCGTCGGTGCAGCGGACCGCGGCGGCGACCGTGGCCACGGCGCCGAGCGCGGCGAGGACGACGAGGGTGAGCGCGCCCAGCGCGATCGCCGCCTCGACGGTGACCGCACCACGCTCGGCCCGACACATCAGAACGTGACCGACAGCGCGCGCTGCACGAGCTGCGTCAGCGCCGTGACGATCGAGTCGCCGCTGATGACGGTGTAGAGCACCGCGGCGAACGCCGCCGCGGCCAGCGTGCCGATCGCGTACTCCACCGTCGACATGCCGCGGTCGTCGGAGGTCAGCCGGGCTGCGGCGGCGCGGAGGAGGGCGGCGAGCCGGCGCCCGATGCGAGTGACCGAGGAGCGGAGGTGCACCTCGTGGCGGGGCCCGGGGTGGCCGTCGTGGCGCGGTTCGGGAGCGGGCGGGGCGGAGATGGGCGGGAAGGGGGTGGGCAGGAAGGGGGCGGGCAGGGACATCGGTCCTCCTCGGTTCGCGGGCTACAGGGAGTCGGGCGACAGGGCGTGGACGATCCGGCGCGAGCGCGGGTCCGCGACGTGCGGACACCGTCGGCGCTCGACCGGGGGACGAGGCGGCGGCCGGGCTGCGGGGGGGGACGGTCACCATCGCGCCAGCGCCTCCCCGGCGAGGCCGATGACGACCGGCGCGATACCCAGGGCGAGGAAGGCCGGCAGGAAACAGACGCCGAGGGGCGCGGCGATCAGCACGGCGGCGCGCTCCGCCCTCGCCTCGGCGGCATCGGTGAGGCCCGCGCGGAGCCGCGCCGCCTCCGTCCGCGCCACCCGGGCCAGGCCCGCGCCCGTGTCCGCCGAGCGGACGGCGGCCCGGCCGAACGCCTCGAGACCCGGCACGGCCGCCACCGCGGTCCACGCCTCGAATGGTGCCGAACCGAGCTCGACCAGCCCGGCGGCCCGGCGCAGACCGGCGCCGACCGCGCCGTCGATGCGCAGCGCCGCGGCCTCGGCGGCCGCGGGGACGGGCAGCCCGGCGTCGAGGCAGGTGGCCAGGAGCTCCCAGCCCGCCGCGAGCCCGGAGGGGTCGGCGTGCTGGGTCCGTCGGGACGCCGCCCGGGTCACCAGGAGGTGCAGGCCCGCTGCGGCTGCCGCGCCGACCAGGACACCGCCGACCGCTCCGCCCGTGCCGGCCGACGGACCACCGGCCGTGGTCCAGACCACGACGCACACGGCCAGCCCGCACACCGCGGTCCAGCGGCGGCGCAGGGGGACGGCCGGACCGGGCGCGGGCGCGGGCCGGCCGATCACCCCGGCCAGTCGGGCCCGGGCACCCGAGGCGCCACCCACGAGCAGCGCGACCGCGAGGAGCGCCAGCGCGGCGGCGAGCGACGCGTGTGGCGGAGCGCCGGATCCCGCGATCGCGTGCGCCACCGCCGGTCCCGGGTCCTCGGCCGACACCGCGGCGCTCATCGGGTCACCGGTCCCGCCGCGATCCGGTCGCTCCAGAGCAGACCGGCGAGCAGCAGCCCGGAGCCGACGAGCAGCAGGGCCTGGCCGAGCAGCCCGTCGCGCAGCACACGGAGCGGATCGGCGCCGAGCAGGTGACCCAGTCCGAGCCCGAGCAGCGGCAGGGCGGTCAGCACGCCGGCGGTGGCGCGGGGCCCGGCCAGGCGGGCCCGGACCCGGGCCGCGAAGGCGAGCCGCCAGCGCAGATCGGCGAGCGTGCCGGACAGCAGATCCGCCAGCGGGGCGCCGTGCCGGTCGGCCAGCGACCAGGCCCCGGCGAGGCGTCGCAGCTCCGTGGCCACCAGGTCGCTGCATCCGGCGGCGCACCGGTCGAGGGCCGCCGGCACGTCGTCGCCCAGGCGCGCGGCGGCGGCCGCCGGGGCGAGCGCCTGCGCCGCCAGCGGGCCGTCCGAGCGGGCTCCGCCGAGGGCGGCCGCGGGGTGCGACCCGCTGCGCAGCTCCTCGACGATCCGCGAGACGGCGTCGGCCAGCTCACCGGCGGCCGCGGTGGCCGCCGCCCCCTCCCGGGCCCGTGACCTCCGCCTGCGCGCCACCTCCGCGGCTGCGGCCCCCGCGATCCCGCCCGCCGGGCCGCCGAGCACCAGGCCGAGCGCGGCACCGCCGAGCACGACGAGCAGGCGGAGCGGCGGAACGGCCAGGGCGTGCCGGGGGGACAGCGGGGCCAGGACCCGCAGCCGACGCGACGCCGACGATCCGGGCGCGCAGAGCAGGGCCGCCGCCAGGAGGACCGGCACCGCCGCGCTCACGGGCCGACCCACGGGGCCGGGACGCCGCGCTCGGCGAGGAGTCGGCCCAGGTGGTCGCGGTCGGCGGTCCAGCCACGGCCGCGCTGCCACACCGGACGGACGACGACCTCGCCCCGCCCGGCCGTCACCTCCCGGCCGAGCACGCCGGCCGCCTCGAGCACCCGGCCACCCGGGGTGCGCCGCATGTGCAGCACGACCTGCACCGCCGCGGCAAGCTGACTGTGCAGGGCGGCCCGCTCCATCCCGCCGAGCGCCGCGAGCGCCTCGAGCCGGGCCGGCACCTCGCGCACCGAGTTGGCGTGCACGGTGCCCGCACCGCCGTCGTGCCCGGTGTTCAACGCCGACAGCAGATCGCAGACCTCGGCGCCGCGCACCTCGCCCACGACGACGCGGTCCGGCCGCATCCGCAGCGCCTGACGGAGGAGGTCGCGCAGGGTCACCCCGCCGGCGCCCTCGATGTTCGCCGGCCGCGCGACGAGCCGGACGACCTGCGGGTGCCGGGGCCGGAGCTCCTGGGCGTCCTCGACCGTGAGGATCCGCTCGGCCGGGTCGACGGCACCGAGCAGGGCCGCGAGGAGCGTGGTCTTGCCCGAGCCGGTCCCGCCCGAGACCAGCACCGCGAGCCGGGCGAGGACGACCGCCCTGAGCAGCCGTTCCGCGGTCGGCTCGAGCGTGCCGAGCCGGGCGAGCGAGCCGAGGTCGTGCGCGGCCGGGCGCAGCACACGGAGGGACAGGCAGGTCCCGTCGGCCGCGACGGGGGCGAGCACCGCGTGCAGCCGGACCCCACGCGCCGTGCCGGAACCACCCGCGCCGTCGGCGCCGCCCGCCAGCCAGCCGTCGACGTAGGGGCTGGCGTCGTCGAGCCGGCGCCCGGCGGCCAGCGCGAGCCGCTGGGCGAGCCGCCGGACCGCGGCCTCGTCCGGCAGCCGGACCGCCGCGGGCTCGAGCCCGGCCCCCCGGTCCACCATCACCGTGCCGCCCCCGGACACCAGGACGTCCGTGGTGCGCGGATCGCGCAGCAGCGGGTCGAGCGGGCCGGCCCCGACCAGTTCCTCGCGCAGCACCCGGAGGGCGGCGAGCACGTCGAGGTCCGAGGCGACCCCGCCGGACTCCGCGCGCACCGCGTCGGCGACCGCCGCGGGGGTCGGCTCCCGCCCGTCCTCGGCGAGGCGGGTACGGACGCGGTCGACCAGCGCGTTCACGAGGCCCGCCGCAGGGTCGGCCCGCCGGCCCCGGCCAGCACGGTGAGCAGCTCGCGGGCGGCCGTGCCGAGCGGGCCGCGGCGCCGCCCGGGCGGGACGCCCTGTTCGACGGCCCGCGCCAGCCCGGGCTGGGGTTTCATCGCAGCGAGCAGGGGGAGTTCGAGCGCTGCGGCGACGTCGGCCGGGGCGAGGCCGCCCGGGGAGGGGCCGCGGACCACGAGGCCGATCTCGCGCGTCTGCTCGGCCAGTACGGCCGCGACCCGCCCCGCGGCGGCACAGGAGCGGACGTCGGCGGGGACGAGCAGCGCGGTCAGGTCGGCGGCGTCGAGGGCCGCGACGGCCGCGTCCGTGGGGTAGCGCGGGACGTCGCACACCACGGTCTCGCCCGCCCGGCGTCCCGCCTCGAGGACGGCGGTGACGGCGCCCGCGGACGGCCCGGCCGGGGCCCGCGCGCAGGACAGCACGCCGAGTTCGGCGCCGGACCGGCTGAGTGCGGGCGCGGGCAGCGCGGCGTGCAGGGCCGAGGCGGGAACGCGCCCGTCCGTGATCGTGAGCTCGGGCCAGCGCAGGCCGGTGACCTCCTCGGCCCCGAGCACCAGGTCCAGCCCGCCACCGAGCGGATCGCAGTCCACGAGCAGGGTGCGGTCCCCGGCCGACGCGGCGACCACGGCGACCGCCGCCGCCAGGACCGAGGCGCCGGCACCGCCCTTCCCGCCGACGACCGCGAGCACCCGCCCGACGCCCGTCGCCTCGCCCTGCTCGGCCGCGGCGGCGAGCCGCTCGACCAGGTGCGGCTCGGCCGCGGGCAGCTCGACGGCCTGTTCGGCGCCGAGGGCGACCGCGCACTCCAGCGCCTCCAGGGAGGCCCGATCGACGCCGACCAGCATCAGGTCGGCGCGCCGGGGTAGGCCCGCGTGCACGCACCGCCGGGCCGACTCCTCGTCGAGCAGGACGAACGGGGCGACGGCCCAGTGCCGCCGCGCGTCCGCCGCGTCGGCCGCCCGGTGCACCTCGCACCCCGCGGCCGCCGCCAGCCGGAGCACGGCGTCGAGGAGGTCGGGGTCCTCGACCATCACCAGTGTCCGCTCACCCATCGCACGCTCCCTCCGCCGCCCCCGTCCCTCGGGGCCGGTTGCCAGCGTGCGGCCTCGGGGGCCGGTCGGACGGCCGGATCGCGCCGCTGTGGATCGTCGGGGTCGGGTGTGGACAAATCCGCTCGGGACGGGCGCCGAGCTGCGAAATCGTCGGGGCGTGGGGCAACGATCGTGCGGGGGCGTGTGGGCGGGCGCGGTCGCCACGGTGGGCGGGTCCGGCGGTCGGATCGGGAAGAACGAAGATTCTTCCGCGGCGCACGCCGGACCTGCGGGCCGTGCCTGCGGAGTGCCGACCCGCCTCGCGCCGCATGTGCCCCGGTGCGCTCCGCCCGTCGGGCGAACGCCCGGCAGACAGTCATGGCCCCGGGACGTACTTGCGGTTACAGTTGTCGTCGGCTCGGACCGCGTCCGAGCGGGTTCAGCTCGACCCCCCGGGGCTGAACCGCCCGACGGCCTCCGCCAATCCCCCCTGGCGGAGGCCGTCCCCATTCCCGCCCCGGCCGCGTGCTCCGACGGGCGCCCGCTCCGGTCGGTCGCCCCTGGTCTGGGAGGCTCTCCCGGTGCCCGCTCCGACAGCTCCCGCCGCACGAACGGCCGCTCCCCGGGCCGCGCGGCGGGCCGCCGCGTTCTTCGACCTCGACAAGACGATCCTCGCCGGGTCGTCCGCGCTCGCCTTCTCCCGGCCCTTCCGGCGGCAGGGCCTGATCAGCCGGCGTGCCGTGCTGCGCAGCGCGTACGCCCAGCTCCTGCTCCTGTTCGCGGGGGCCGACGCGGACACGATGGACCTGCTGCGCCGCCGCATCACCGCGCTCGCCACCGGTTGGGAGGTCGCCCAGGTCCGGTCCATCGTGGCCGAGACGCTGCACGAGATCGTCGAGCCGATGATCTACGCGGAGGCCGCGGAGCTGATCGGCGAGCACCACGCCGCGGGCGACGAGGTGGTGGTGCTCAGCGCGTCGGGGCTGGAGGTGGTGGAGCCGATCGCGGCCCTCGTCGGCGCCGACCGCAGCATGGCCACGCGCATGGCGGTGCGGGACGGCCGCTACACCGGCGAGATCGACTTCTACTGCTACGGCGAGGAGAAGGCGGTCGCCGCGCGGGCCATCGCGGCCGAGTGCGGCTACGACCTCGCCGACTGCCGGGCCTACTCGGACTCGATCACCGACCTGCCGCTGCTGCTCGTCGTCGGGCACCCGACGGTGGTCAACCCGGACCGGGCGCTGCGCCGCGAGGCGGAGCAGCGGGGCTGGCCGGTGCTGACCTTCGCGGCGCCGATCTCGCTGCGCTCGCGCTTGCGCCCGCGGGCGCAAGCGCTGGCCGCGGCGGCGGCCGGGCTGGGCCTGGCGGCCGCGGGGCTGGGCCTCGCCGCGGCCGGTGGCTCCGGATGGTGGGCGCAGCGGACCCGCGTGGGGGGCAGCGGATTTCCGCAGGTAGGGGGCATTCTGAACGACGTCGCCGTGGCCCGCATCCGCCGTCCGGGTCGCGTCGCGGGGCGTTGATCACCACCCTCCGGAGCTGAACCGGTGCACCTCCGCGAACCCCTTGATGTGGTGCCGCCCACGGGGTACGAATGGCCTCACGGACCTTCGAGAGGCCAGGGCCGGGGCGGCAGAGAAGCAACGGCTCCCCTTCCCGGAGCTCCGTGCACGATCGCCGGGCACTCCACGCACAGCACGCCGCGGGAGGCATGTCGTCGTGGGCCTGCGTACCGGGACGCCGGACGCCGAGGCCGGAGCACGACACGTAGTGCACGCCTGGATCCCGGAGTCTCGTGCGAGTGGGCGGTGCCCCTTTCCCGTCACGGTGGAGGGGCACCGCCCCTTCACGTGTCGGGCGGTGCTCAGGCCCGGGCGTCGGCGATGGACATGCCCTCGCGCGCCCCGGCCTCCCAGGCCCGGCAGCAGTGCAGGATCCACTCCCGCAGGCCCTCCGGCGTCCCCCCGGCGAAGCCCTCCGCGGCGGCGCGGTACTCCTGCGCACGGCGCAGGTGCCCGACCTCCGGCACGGCGAGCGACTTGGGGTCGAACCCGGTCGCGACCGCGGCGAGCCGGGCCGCCGCCCGGGCGACGACGCCGTCGGCGGTCCCGAAGGTGCGCAGCGTGAGCAGCTCGCCGTGCACGACCGCGACGACGACCGGCGCGGGCACCGAGGTCCCGCCCGTCACGAGGTCGGCCAGCAGACCCAGCCGGGCCGACGCACCCTCGCGCGGGCGCCCGAGCCGGGCCTCGTGCTCCTCGACCGGGATCAGGTCGGTCGCCGCCAGCACGTGCAGCCGCGCGAGCGCCTGCAGCGGCGCGCCCTTCCACACCGCGAGCAGCTTCGTCGCCTCGTCGGCCACGCGGACCGCGCCCGCCAGCACCGGATCGGTGACGTGGTCCTCCCGGGCGGGGGTGAGCGGGGCGCCGTCGAGCGCCGCGGACGCCCGCGCCCCGCGCAATGCCGCCTCGGCGGACGTGGCGGGCCAGCCTCGCCGGTTGACCTGGTGGTTGTGCACCGGGACGAGGGCTGCGCGGGCACCGGCGACGGCGTCGGCGACCCCGGGCAGCTCGATCAGCGGGGCGAGCGGGTCCGTACGGGCGGGCACCGCGCCATGCTGCCACCGGAGCCTCCCGTCCGACCGGGGGGTGGCCCCTCCGTATCGCCTCTCCGTACTGACGGTGCGCAGGCGCATTCGGAGCACTACGTTTTCGGTGACGTGCGCGCCACCGCGGGATGCGCCGGTGCGCCGAAGCGCCACGGCTAGAGGAGGGCACCAGAGATGGCCGAGTCCGGAGCGACGCTCGACAACCTCTCGACCGAGAGCCGGAGCTTCCCCCCGAGCGAGGAGTTCGCGGGGCAGGCCAACGCCACGGCGGACTGGTACGAGCGGGCGGACGCGGATCGTGAGGGTTTCTGGGCCGAGCAGGCCGACCGGCTGGCCTGGGGTACCCGCTGGGAGCGGGTGCTGGACTGGGAGGCCCCGTTCGCGAAGTGGTTCGTGGGCGGGAAGCTGAACGTCGCCTACAACTGCGTGGACCGGCACGTCGAGGCCGGCAACGGGGACCGGGTCGCCTTCCACTGGGAGGGGGAGCCGGGCGACACCCGCACGATCACCTACGCCGACCTGCAGCGCGAGGTCTGCCGGGCCGCGAACGCGCTCGCGGCGCTCGGCGTGGGCACCGGCGACCGGGTCGCGATCCAGCTGCCGATGATCCCCGAGGCCGTGTTCTCGATGCTGGCCTGCGCCCGGCTGGGTGCACTGCACAGCGTGGTGTTCGGCGGGTTCTCCCCGGGCGCGCTGAAGGCCCGCATCGAGGACGCCGAGGCCAAGGTGCTGATCACCTCGGACGGGCAGTTCCGCCGCGGCAAGCCCGCGCCGATGAAGGAGAACACCGACCAGGCGGTCGAGGGCACCACGATCGAGCACGTCCTTGTGGTCAAGCGCACCGAGACCGACGTGCCGTGGACCGAGGGCCGGGACGTCTGGTGGCACGACGCCGTCGAGGCCGCCTCGGACCGGCACACGCCGGAGGACTTCGACTCCGAGCACCCGCTGTTCATCCTCTACACCTCGGGCACCACCGGGAAGCCGAAGGGCATCCTGCACACCTCCGGGGGCTTCCTGACCCAGGCCGCCTACACGCACGACGTGGTGTTCGACCACAAGCCGGGCGAGAGCGTGTACTGGTGCACCGCCGACATCGGCTGGGTCACCGGGCACTCCTACATCGTGTACGGGCCGCTGGCCAACGGCGCCACGTCGGTGATGTACGAGGGCACGCCGAACACCCCGCACGAGGGCCGGCACTGGGAGATCGTGCAGAAGTACGGCGTCACGATCTACTACACCGCGCCGACGCTGATCCGCACCTTCATGAAGTGGGGCAAGGAGATCCCCGAGAAGTACGATCTGTCCTCGCTCGCGGTCCTGGGCTCCGTCGGCGAGCCGATCAACCCCGAGGCCTGGATGTGGTACCGCCAGGTCATCGGCGGCGAGCGCTGCCCGATCGTGGACACCTGGTGGCAGACCGAGACCGGGGCGATCATGATCTCGCCGCTGCCCGGCGTGACCGCGGCCAAGCCGGGCTCGGCGATGCGCCCGCTGCCCGGCATCGGCGCGGCGATCGTCGACGAGAACGGCACGCCGGTCGGCCACGGCCAGGGTGGCTACCTCGTGCTGGACAAGCCGTGGCCGTCGATGCTGCGCACCATCTGGGGCGACGAGGAGCGCTACCGCGACACCTACTGGTCGCGTTTCGCCGAGCAGGGCTACTACTTCGCCGGCGACGGTGCGAAGTATGACGAGGACGGCGCGATCTGGCTGCTCGGCCGGGTGGACGACGTGATGAACGTCTCGGGCCACCGCATCTCGACCACCGAGGTCGAGTCCGCCCTGGTCTCGCACCCGACGGTCGCCGAGGCCGCGGTCGTCGGCGCGTCGGACCCCACGACGGGCCAGGGGATCGTCGCGTTCGTCATCCTGCGCGGGAACGTGGCCCAGGACGAGGCGAAGGGCGCCGACGCCATCGCGGCCCTGCGCAACCACGTCTCGAAGGAGATCGGACCGATCGCGAAGCCGCGCCAGATCATGGTCGTGGACGAGCTGCCGAAGACCCGTTCCGGCAAGATCATGCGCCGCCTGCTGCGGGACGTGGCGGAGAACCGCGAGGTCGGTGACGTCTCGACGCTGGCCGACTCCGCGGTCATGGACCTGATCCAGACCGGCCTCAAGGAGGGCGAGGGCGAGGACTGAACCCCGACGCCATCGGCACTCCCGTGCGGCCGACCCGCACGAGAGTGCCGTTCGTGCGGTAGGTCCGCACAAAGGTGCCGTTCGTGCGGTGAGCTGCACGAGAGTGCCGTTCGTGCGGTAGGTCCGCACAAGAGTGCCGTTCGTGCGACGGTCGGATGGGTCATGCTGGCTCCGTGACGGAGAGCGGGGAACTCGAGGGCGGCGTGGTCGTACGCCGCGGGGTCGTCGTGCCCGCACGCGAGCTGCGGTGGAGGTTCTCCCGCTCCTCCGGGCCCGGCGGGCAGGGCGTGAACACCACCGACTCGCGCGTGGAGCTGTCGTTCGACGTCGGGGGCTCCCCCAGCCTGCCCGACGACCTGCGGGAACGGGCTGTGGACCGGCTCGGCGGGCGGCTGGTCGACGGCGTGTTGACGGTGGTCGCGAGCGAGCACCGCAGCCAGCTCCGCAACCGCGAGGCGGCCCGCGAACGGCTCACCCGGGCGCTGCGTGCCGCCACCGCGGCCGACCCGCCGGCGCGGCGCCCCACGCGACCGACGAAGGGCTCGCAGCGCCGCCGGGTGGACGCGAAGATCCGCCGCGGTGCCGTCAAGAGGCTGCGGTCCCGCCCCGAGGAGTGACCGCGGGGGCGGCGGGCCACGATCCGGGGACGACCACCGTGGACCGCGCATCCGCCCAGGCACGGTGCCGGTCGCCGTGGCACGATGACCATTCGCCGACCGGCCCCGCCGGTGCGGAGGACCCGCTCGACAACGCAGGAGGGACCGCGGTGGCCACCCCGACCAGCTCCAGCGGCACGGACGTTCCGCCCGTGCTGCCATCGATCCCGCTGTCGAAGGAGCCCGCACCCGGCTCCGGCGAGCAGTCGATCGGCGCCCTCGTCCGCGACGTCACCACGCACGTCTCGACGCTGATCCGCTCCGAGGTGGAGCTCGCCAAGGCCGAGGTGACGACCGAGGTCAAGAAGGGCGTGCAGGGCAGCGTCTTCTTCATCGTCGCGCTGGTCATCGCCCTGTTCAGCCTGTTCTTCTTCTTCTTCGCCATCGGCGAGCTGTTGTCGATCTGGCTGAACCGGGCCGCGGCGTTCGGCATCGTGTTCGGCATCATGCTCCTCGCCGCCGGCGTGGCGGCGCTGATCGGCTACCGGCGGGTGAAGAAGATCCGCAAGCCGGAGCGCACCATCTCCTCGCTCAAGGAGACGGCCGAGGTGCTGCAGAACCGGGGGAGGGCCCAGTCCGACGGTGCTCCCCAGCTGGGCGGCACCGCCCGCTGAGCCGCATGGGTCGGGGTGGCCCGCGGCCCGACCCGTCGTCCGTCCGGGTCCCCGGCCCCTGGCGTCACGGGTCGGTGTCCGCGAACGGGATCCGGCTGCACACCGTGGAGGCCGGCGACGGCCCGCTCGTCGTGCTCCTGCACGGCTTCCCGGAGTTCTGGTGGTCCTGGCGGCATCAGCTGGTCGCGCTGTCCGCCGGGGGCTTCCGCGCGATGGCGGTGGACCTGCGCGGCTACGGCGACTCGGACAAACCGCCCCGCGGCTACGACCTGTGGACCCTCGCCGGCGACGTCGCGGGCCTGATCCGGGCGTCGGGCGAGCCGAAGGCGCACGTCGTCGGGCACGACTGGGGCGGCCTGATCGCCTGGACGCTCACCGCGCTGCACCCGCGGCTGGTCCGCACGCTCACCGTGGTCGACGCCCCGCACCCGCTCGCGATCCGCTCCTCCACGGTGCGTGACCCCCGCGGCCAGCTTCGCGCGACCGCCGGCTACGCCCTCGGGTTCCAGCTCCCGCGGCATCCCGAGCGTTCCCTGCGCGCCGACGACGGCGCCCGGGTCGAGCGGATCATGCGGGCGTGGTCGGGCCCGGACTGGGTGCGGACCGCCGACTTCGCCGAGGCGGCCCGGCGCAACCGCGAGGCCATGCAGATCTCGACGGTGGCGCACTGCTGTCTGGAGTACTACCGCTGGGCGCTGCGCTCCCAGTTCCGGGCCGAGGGCCGCCGGTTCGCCGCCGCCGTGGCCCGGCCCGCGGAGGTGCCCGTCCTGCAGATCCACGGCGCGGACGACCGCTGCCTGCTCGAGCGGACGGCGCGGGCCTCGTCCCGCTGGGTCGTCGGACCGTTCGCCCACCACGTCCTGCCCGGGACGGGGCACTTCCCGCACGAGGAGCGTCCGGACGCGACGACCGGGGCGATACTGGGGCAGCTCAGAGGCTGAACGCCGCCACCGCGGTGTCGGGATAGTCGGTGAACACGCCGTCGACGCCCGCCGCGTGGAAGGCGCGGTACTCGGCGAACACGTCGCCGTGGTCCGCCTCGCGCCCCGCCCGCCGCATCCCGTCGGGCAGGAACGAGTTCTCGTTGCGGAACGTGAAGGCGTGCACGAGCAGGCCGGCCGCGTGGGCGTCGGCCACGAGGGTGGTCGGCCCGCGGTCGGGCGGGATCACCAGCTCCTTGGCGGGCCCGATGCCCGCGGCGTACTCGGCGATCGCGGCCAGCTCGCCGGGCCGGGTGAGGTCGGTGAAGGTGCGTGGGTCCCCGGCTGCGACGAGGTCGGCGGGGGCCCCCGCGTCGTCGAGCAGCTGGATGAGCCGCACCGGGACCTGCTCGTGCAGGGCCCGCAGGTTGGCGGTCTCGAAGGACTGCACGAACACCGGCGCGTCGGCGCGGTCGAGCCCGTGCGCACGTAGCGCCGCGACGAGCGCGGGCTCGCAGGGCAGCCCGCGCCCCGCGAAGTACGTGGGGTTCTTGGTCTCCGGGTAGACGCCGATCTCCCGGCCCAGCTCGGCGGAGAGCCGGGCGCGCAGCTCGAGGATCTCGTCGAGGGTCGGCACGGTGAACAGCCCGTCGTAGACGGTGTTCTCCTGGCGCAGGTGCGGCAACCGCTCGACCGCCCGCAGGGTGCGCAGCTCGGCCAGGGTGAAGTCGTCGGCGAACCAGCCCTCGACCGTGCGCCCGTCGATCTGGCGAACCGTGCGCCGGCCGGCGAACTCCGGGTGCGCCGCGACGTCCGTGGTGTCGCCGATCATCGGCTCGTGCCGCGCGACGAGCACGCCGTCGGCCGTGCTGACCAGGTCGGGTTCGAGGTAGTCGGCGCCCATCCGGGCGGCCAGCTCGTAGCCGGCGAGCGTGTGCTCGGGCCGGTAGCCGGAGGCGCCGCGGTGGGCGATGACGAGGGGGGCGTACGTCGCCGGGGCGGTGAGCAGCGCGGTGGGCACGGGGAGGTGTCCTTTCGCGGGGAAACGGCTCGTTGCCAGCCTGCGCGGAGGGGGAGTCGGGGACGCGTCCGCCGGGCGTCGATCCGGTGAACGCCGGGCGGGGGCTCGCGAGGCTACCCACGCGGACGGCCGGAACGCCCCGGACGGGTGAGGGGGGTCATGCGGCCGGGACGGCGCCTTGCCGGACACGACCTGGATCACGAAGCCCATCGACCAGGACTTTCCGAACACGGCCTAGGCTCGTGCCCCGTGCGCGTACTGGTCGTCGGGAGCGGAGCCCGAGAACACGCCCTCGTCCTCGCCCTGGCGCAGGACCCCCAGGTGACGGCGCTGGCCTGCGCCCCCGGCAACGCGGGCACCGCCGCGGTGGCCGAGCAGCACGGGCTGGACGTCCGCGACGGCGCCGCCGTCGTGGCGCTCGCCCGGGACTGGGCGGCCGGGCTGGTGGTGATCGGGCCCGAGGTGCCGCTCGTCGCCGGCGTGGCCGACACCGTCCGCGAGGCGGGCATCCCGGTCTTCGGCCCCGGTGCCGCGGCCGCCCGCATCGAGGGCTCCAAGCAGTTCGCCAAGGACGTCATGGCCGCCGCGGGCGTGCCGACGGCGACGTCGGTCGTCGTGGACACCCCCGCGAACCTCGACGCCGCGCTGGCCCGCTTCACCCCGCCCTACGTCGTCAAGGACGACGGGCTGGCCGCCGGCAAGGGTGTGGTGGTCAGCGAGGACCTGGACGTCGCGCGGGCACACGCCATGCACCTGCTCGACGAGGGCCACCCGGTGCTGCTCGAGGCCTACCTGGACGGCCCGGAGGCCTCCCTGTTCTGCCTGGTCGACGGCACGACGGTGGTGCCGCTGGTGCCCGCCCAGGACTTCAAGCGGGTCGGCGACGGCGACGCCGGGCCCAACACCGGCGGCATGGGTGCGTACGCGCCGCTGCCGTGGGCCGGCGAGGGCCTGGTGGACGAGCTGGTCGCGCGGGTGGTCCAGCCGGTCGCCGACGAGCTCGCGCGGCGTGGCACGCCCTTCAGCGGCCTGCTCTACGCCGGCCTCGCACTGACCTCGAACGGGCCGGCGGTCATCGAGTTCAACTGCCGCTTCGGCGACCCGGAGACCCAGGTCGTGCTGGCCCTGCTGCGCACCCCGCTCGCCGGGGTGCTGCACGCCGTCGCCACCGGCACGCTCGCCGACCATCCCGCACTCGAGTGGAGCGACGGCGCGGCCGTCACCGTCGTCGTGGCCGCCGAGGGGTACCCCGGCACGCCGCGGCTCGGCGACGTCGTCACCGGGGCCGAGGCCGAGGGCGTCCTGCACGCGGGCACCCGGCGGCGCGACGACGGTGCGGTGGTCTCGGCGGGTGGGCGCGTGCTGTCCGTGGTGGGCACCGGCCCGGACCTCGCCGCGGCCCGCGCCGACGTCTACCGGAGGGTCGAGGGCATCCACCTCCCCGGCTCGCACCATCGCACCGACATCGCCCTCCGCGCGGAGAAGGGCGAGATCTCGATCCCCGGCCGGTGATCTTCGCTTCACACCCCCGTGGTGCAGGTTTCCGAGGGGTTGCCCGCCCGTTGCCGACGGGCGTTCGTCGTCTCCCGGATCCGGCCCACCTGCCGGACGGCACCTGAGCTGCGGTTAGGCCGTTCGGATCCGTCGGCCGATCCGTTCAGCCCTGGTTGTCGGCAGGCAAACAGCGGGTAAAGCGGGCCGCCGCGGGTTGATCATCAGGGGCCGGGCGGACAGGGTTCCCCCGTCGCCGCGCCCGTCGTCGTGCGCGGCGGACCGAGAGAATCCGTCCCCCCGAAAGCGAGATCCCATGGGTTCGCACGCTCCCCGCACCACCCGCCCGACGCTCGCGAAGGTCGGCTTCGCCGCCGTCGCCGCCCCGGCCGCGATGCTCGCGGTCGCCGGGCCGGCCTCGGCGGCCGAGCTGGCGCCGGTCGGCGCCTACCTCGACGAGAACGTCACCTACGGCACCCCGCCGCTGGAGCCGGCCCTCGAGTACGTCGACGAGAGCGTCGCCGCCACCGACAAGCAGGTCTTCGACGTCGTCGGCGTGCTGACGGGCCAGTTCGAGAGCTGATCGGCGAGAGGGCCGGGCGGCGGACCGCCCCTGACCGCCGTCCGGCCCGGTCGTCCCGGCGCCCGGCGGGTCCCCCGACGACCCGCCCGGCGCCGGCCCGGGCTTCCCCACGCGTCCGGCCGCACGGTCCCCGGCCGGACGTGGGCACGAGTGGCGGTGCCGCCCCGCACCCCCCCGGGTCCGGGTTTCGTAGGCTCGCGGGCGTGACCTCCGTGAACCCCGGGATCGCCGGCCCCTCGGCGCGGTCCGGCATCGCTCCCTTCCACGTCATGGACGTCTGGGCGGCGGCCGGCGAGCGGCAGCGCACCCGCGGTGACCTGATCAACCTGTCCGCGGGCCAGCCCTCCACCCCCGCGCCCGCCCCCGTGCGGGTTGCCGCCGCGGCGGCGCTGGAGACCGAGGTGCTCGGTTACACCGTGGCCCTCGGCATCCCCGAGCTGCGCGCGGGCATCGCCGGCCACTACGGGCACGCCCACGGCCTCGTCGTGGAGCCCGACGACGTCGTCGTCACCACCGCGGGATCCGGCGGCTTCCTGCTCGCCTTCCTCGCCGCGTTCGACGCCGGGGACCGCGTCGCGATGGCCCGCCCCGGATACCCCTGCTACCGCAACATCCTCACCGCCCTGGGCTGCGAGGTCGTCGAACTGCCGTGCGGGCCGGCCACCCGGTTCCAGCCGACGGTCGAGATGCTGGAGGAGCTCGACGAGCCCGTGCAGGGCCTGATCGTGGCCAGCCCGGCGAACCCGACGGGCACGGTGCTGGACCCGGCGGAGCTGGCCGGGCTCGCGCGGCACTGCGAGGAGCGCGGGATCCGGTTCGTGAGCGACGAGATCTACCACGGCATCGGCTATCCGGGCTCGCCGGCGACGGCGTGTGCCTGGGAGACCTCGCGCGAGGCGATCGTGGTCAACTCCTTCTCGAAGTACTTCTCCATGACGGGCTGGCGGCTCGGCTGGCTCCTGGTGCCCGAGCGGTTGCGGCGGGCGGTGGACCGGCTGGCGGGCAACCTCACCGTCTGCCCGCCGGCGCTCCCGCAGCACGCGGCCGTCTCCGCGTTCACCCCGGAGTCCTACGCCGAGGCGGACTCGCACGTGCAGCGTTACGCGGTGAACCGGGACCTGCTGCTGCGCGGGCTGCCCGCGCTGGGGATCGAGCGGCTCGCGCCGGCCGACGGGGCGTTCTACGTCTACGCCGACGTCGGGCACCTCACCGACGACTCGATGCGGCTGACCTACGAGCTGCTGGACGAGACCGGGATCGCGGTCGCCCCGGGCGTCGACTTCGACCCGGTGGACGGCCACCGCTACGTGCGGCTGTCCTTCGCCGGTGCGACGGAACCGATCACCGAGGCGCTCGAGCGGTTGCAGCCGTTCGTGGCACGACGGAGGTGAGCGCGGGATGGCTGCGCCGCACGACCCCTACGCCGACGAACCCCGGATCGCGCGCTGGAACCGCCGGCTCGACTGGCCGCTGACGGGCCTCGCGGTCGCCTTCCTCGGCCTCTACGCCTGGGACGTGCTCGACACGACGAAGACCGCCACGACCGAGACGAGGATCGACATCGCGCTGACCGGGATCTGGGCGATCTTCGGCGCGGACTATCTCGTCCGGCTCGCGCTGGCCCGCCGGCGCGGTCGCTTCGTCCGGGCCCATCTGCTGGACCTGCTGGTCCTGCTGCTGCCGATGTTCCGGCAGCTGCGCGTGCTGCGGATCGTCACGGTGATCAGCGTGCTCAACCGGCAGCTGCGCGAGGACTTCCGGGGCCGGGTGACCGTCTACGTCGCGGGCACGGTGGTCCTGGTCGGGTTCGTGGCGTCGCTGGCGGTGCTCGACGCGGAGCGCGACGCACCCGACTCGTCCATCACGACCTTCGGCGGCGCGCTCTGGTGGACCCTGACCACGATCTCCACCGTCGGGTACGGCGACCGCTACCCGGTGACGGTCGAGGGCCGGATCGTGGCCTCCGCGCTCATGATCGCGGGGATCGCGCTGCTCGGTGTGGTGACCGCGTCCATCGCCAGCTGGTTCGTCGAGCACCTGCGGCAGTCCTCGGAGCGGACCGAGCAGGAGATCGACGCGAACGAGCGGAAGCTCGACCTGCTCCTCGGCGAGGTGCGGCGGCTCAACGCGCGCCTCGACGAGCTGGAACGCTCGTCGGACGAGGCTCCAGCGGACCGATCCGGTCGAGCGCGGCGCTGACGTCGGCGTCGCCGACCTCGGCGTGGGTCATCAACCGGACCTTGCCGGCCATGGCGCTGGCCCGGACCCCGGCCTCGGCGAAGCGGGTCAGCGTCCCGGCCAGGTCGGCGACCGTGACCAGGACGATGTTGGTCTCGGGCTCCTGCACCCGCCAGCCGCGCTCGCGCAGGCCGGCCGCGAGCGCGGTGGCCCGGGCGTGGTCCTCGGCCAGCCGGTCGATCCGGCCGAGCGCGACCAGCCCCGCGGCGGCCAGCACCCCGCCCTGCCGCACCCCGCCGCCGAGCATCTTGCGCAGCCGCCGGGCCTGTTCGACGAACTCGACGGAGCCGGCGACGACGGAGCCGACCGGTGCGCCCAGCCCCTTCGACAGGCAGACCTGCACGGTGTCGGACCCGACCGTCAGCGCGCCCGGCGGCACGCCGAGCTTCACCGCCGCGTGCCAGAGGCGCGCCCCGTCGAGATGGACCGCGAGACCGGCGGTCCTGGCCGCTCCGGCGACCCTGGCGTGTTCCTCGGGACGGGTGACCGTGCCGCCCGCGGCGTTGTGCGTGTTCTCCAGGCACAGCAGCCGGGTGCGTAGCGTGTAGTACGGCCCGGCGGTGCCCGCGGCCCGGCGCACCGCGCCGGCGGAGACCGCGCCGGGGCCGGCGTCGTGCTCGAGAGGCTGGGGCATGCCGCCGGCCAGCCACGCGGCCGTGCCCAGCTCGGCGTCGAGGACGTGCGCGCCCCGGGGCGCGAGGAACGAGTCGCCCCGCTGCAGGTGGGCCATCAGCGCGATGAGGTTGCCCATCGAGCCGCTGGGCGTCCACAGCGCGGCGGAGGCGCCGAGGAGCTCGGCGACCCGCTCCTCCAGCTCGCGCATCGTGGGATCGCCGTCGAGGACGTCGTCGCCCACCTCGGCGTCGGCCATCGCCGCGCGCATCTCGGGGGTGGGCCGGGTGACCGTGTCCGACCGGAGGTCGATCGGGGCGTCCGGGCCCGGTCTGTCCACCGTGGCCCGGGCCGAGGAGACGGCCGGGGTCACGGCTCTCGCCGCAGGGCGCCGGGGTCGCGTCGGGGTCCGCATCGAGCGGGGATTCTGTCACTTCCTGCCACGTAGGGTGCCGCCGGGTCACGGAAAGGTCACGACGCTGGGCCGGACGGGTGAGTTCCGGGCCCGGGTGCAACCGTGGTCACCGTGCGGACCGTCCGGGTGGTGACGGTCGGGAGGGAGGGCAGGGAGTGGACGACGCCGCCGAACGGGCCGCCGTGCAGGACCCGCCCGTGGCCGGCTCCGACCACGCGGACGTGCTCGCCGGCTCCCGACGGCTCGCCCGGCGCCGGAGGCTGGTCACGGGGGGTGTCGCCGCGGCGGTGATCGCGCTGGCCGGTGGGGGAGCGACCGGGGTCGTGCTCAGCCGTGACGGTGGCGCCCTGACGTTGGCGGCGGCCCCGGCCCATGAGGCGGCACCGGTGCCCGGCGCCCTGCAGGCCGTCCCGGCTCCCGACGGGGCGGCGCCGGAGCAGGCCGGCCGCGGCTCGGCCGCGGACGCGGCGGTGCCCCGGGCGGCGGCCGCACCGCCGGGAGACCCGCTCGGGCCGGCCGCGGGGGACTGCGTGAACCCGCAGGACCCGCAGCTGCGGGCGCTGGTCGACGAGGCGTTGCCCGCGCTGGCCGCCGCGCGGGAGGCGCCGACCACGATGATCTGCCGGCCGGCCGGCGGCCGCGAGGTGAACCTCGAGGTGACCGACGCCGCGCTCACCGGGTTGTTCACGGTCGTCTACACCCCGCGCGGCGAGCCGCCCGTCCAGACCGGGACCGCGGTCGGCTGGGCCACCGCGAAGGCGCCGACCGCCTCGGGCGGGACCGTGGTGGTGACCTCGCGCGGCGCCGCGGACTCCGGCGGTGTCCCCTTCGCCGACCGGGTCCCCGCGCTGGCCGAGGCGCTCGGCCCCCGGCTCTGAACCCGGACGCGCCCGGGCAGACTGGGGGCGTGACCACGGAGAAGGGCGAGCGCCGCAAGCACGCGCTCGCCGCGGCCGCGGGCGAGCTCCTGCGCGAGGGCGGGTTCGACGCCGTCCGGCACCGTGCGGTCGCCGAGCGGGCCGGGCTCCCGCTCGCCTCGACGACGTACTACTTCGGCTCGCTGGAGGAGCTGGTCACGGCGGCGGTCGAGCTCACCAGCCGGCAGGACCTCGCCGCGGGCCGCGCCGAGCTCGAGGCGGGCACCGAGGCCGACCCGCTCGAGCTGGTCCTCGACCAGCTGCTGGGGCGGGACTCGCGCAAGGGCGGGCTGGACGCCGTGCTGCTGCGCTACGAGCAGCTCGTCGGGGCCGGGCGCCGGCCCTATCTGGCGCCGTTGATGCGCACCCTGCGCGTGGAGCTCGACGGCCTGCTCACCGAGGCGCTGGCCCGCGGGGGACACCGGCTCGACCCGGGCGGACTGCGGCGGGTGGTCGAGGTCGTCGACGGGGCGGTGCTGTCCGCGCTGATCGAGGCCGACCCGGACCCGAGGGCCACCGCGCGGGCGGCGCTCCTGCGCGTTCTGTAGCCACGTACCCTGGTCAGACGTGATCCCCAACGTGCTGGCCGCGCGGTACGCGAGCCCCGAGCTGGTCGAGATCTGGTCGCCCGAGTACAAGATCGTGCTGGAGCGCCGGCTGTGGATCGCGGTGCTGAAGGCGCAGCGCGATCTGGGTGTCGACGTGCCGGAGCAGACGATCGCCGACTACGAGCGCGTGCTCGAGCAGGTCGACCTGGCCTCGATCGCCGAGCGCGAGCGCGTGACGCGCCACGACGTGAAGGCCCGCATCGAGGAGTTCAACGCCCTCGCCGGCCACGAGCACGTGCACAAGGGCCTGACCAGCCGCGACCTCACCGAGAACGTCGAGCAGCTGCAGATGCGGCTGTCGTTGGAGCTGGTCCGGGACCGGACGGTGGCGGTGCTGGCCCGGCTGGCGCGCCGGGCGTCGGAGTACGCCGAGCTGGTCATGGCCGGCCGCAGCCACAATGTCGCCGCGCAGGCCACCACGCTCGGCAAGCGCTTCGCCTCCGCCGCCGACGAGCTGCTCGTGGCGTACCGGCGCCTGGAGGAGTTGCGGGCGCGCTACCCGCTGCGCGGGATCAAGGGCCCGGTCGGCACCGCCCAGGACATGCTCGACCTGCTCGACGGCGACGCGGCCAAGCTCGCCGAGCTGGAGAGCCGGGTGGCCGGGCACCTCGGCTTCGCGGGCGTGTTCACCAGCGTCGGGCAGGTGTACCCGCGCTCGCTCGACCACGACGTCTGCTCGCTGCTCGTGCAACTGGGCGCGGCGCCGTCGTCGCTCGCCACCACGATCCGGCTGATGGCCGGCCAGGAGCTCGCGACCGAGGGTTTCAAGCCCGGCCAGGTCGGGTCGAGCGCGATGCCGCACAAGATGAACACCCGGTCCGCCGAGCGGATCAACGGGCTGATGGTCGTGCTGCGCGGCACCGCGTCGATGGCGGCCGAGCTGGCCGGCGCGCAGTGGAACGAGGGCGACGTGTTCTGCTCCGTCGTCCGCCGGGTCGCGCTGCCCGACGCCTTCTTCGCCCTCGACGGGCTGTACGAGACCACCCTGACCGTGCTCGACGAGTTCGGGGCCTACCCGGCCGTGATCGCCCGCGAGCTGGACCGGTACCTGCCCTTCCTGGCCACCACGAAGGTGCTGATGGCGGCGGTGCGGGCCGGGGTCGGCCGGGAGACCGCCCACGAGGTGATCAAGGAGCACGCGGTCGGCGTCGCGCTCGCCATGCGCGAGAAGGGCCAGCAGGACAACGACCTGGTCGAGCGCCTGCAGGCGGACGAGCGGCTCGGGCTCCCGGCCGGCCTGCTCGACGGGCTGCTCGCCGACCCGCTGTCCTTCACCGGCGCCGCGACCGCGCAGGTCGCCGCGGTCGTCACGCAGGTCGCGGAGATCACCGACGCGCTGCCCGAGGCCGCCGCCTACACGCCCGGGGCGATCCTGTGAAGCTGCTGCACTCGGGCAAGGTCCGGGACATCTACTCCGATCGGGGCGACATCGTCCTGGTCGCGTCGGACCGGCTCTCGGTGTTCGACGTCATCCTCCCGACGCCGGTGCCGGACAAGGGCAAGATCCTCACCTCGCTCTCCCTCTGGTGGTTCGACAAGGTCGCGGACCTGGTGCCGCACCACGTCCTGAGCTCCACGGACGTCCCCGAGGAGTTCGCGGGCCGCGCCGTGCGGTGCCGGCGGCTGGAGATGCTGCCCGTCGAGTGCGTGGCCCGCGGCTACCTCACCGGCGGTGGGCTCACGGAGTACCGCGAGACCGGGACCGTGTCCGGGATCGCGCTGCCGCCCGGGCTGGAGGACGGGTCGCGGTTCCCGGAGCCGATCTTCACGCCGTCGAGCAAGGCGCCGAAGGGGCAGCACGACGAGGCGATCACGTTCGCGGACGTCGAGCGGTTGGTGGGCGCCGAGACCGCGGCGCGGATCCGGGACCTCACGCTCGAGGTCTACCGGATGGGCGCGGCGATCACCGAGAAGAACGGGATCCTGCTCGCCGACACGAAGCTGGAGTTCGGCCGGGACCCGGCTACGGGCGAGATCGTGCTGGGCGACGAGGTGCTCACCCCGGACTCGTCGCGGTTCTGGCCGGCCGACCAGTGGGAGCCCGGCCGCCCGCAGTACAGCTTCGACAAGCAGTACGCGCGGGAGTGGGCCCTGTCCACGGGCTGGGACAAGACCGAGCCGGGTCCCGAGGTCCCGCCGGAGGTCGTCGCGGCGGTGCGGGCCCGCTACGCCGAGGTCTACGAGCGGATCACCGGCAGCGCCTGGGAGTAGCCCCGGCGAGGAGCCGCAGTATGGTTCCACAACGCGATCTCCGGACCGGTTTCTGGCGCAGTATGGTTCCATGACGCGATCTCGGACCGGTTTCTGGCGCAGTGTGGTTCCACAACGCTGCTCCGGACGCGGTGTGCGGGCGTCGGGCAAGCATCACGCGGTTCTCACAGCGGGGTCGTCGGGCGTTCACATCGGGCGCGTTCCCTTCGGGGCATGCCTGCCCGACTGGTCGTCTCGCTCTCCGGGCTCACCGACGCCCGGGGCGACGCCCTGCCCCGCGCCCGCGCGCTGGCCGCCGACCTCGACCGGCGCGGCGTCCCGCTGACCCACCTCGTGCAGCCCGCCTCGCCGGAGGGGCCGCCGTCGCCGCAGCTGCTGTCCTGGCTGCGCGACCGCACCCGCGGCGCCGACGTACTCGCCCTGCACGGGTACGACCACACCCCGGACCCGGCCCGCCGCGGCGGCGTCGGGCGCAAGGGCGAGTTCGCCGCCCTGCCCCGGCACGAGGCCGGGCTCCGGCTCACCGCCGCCCGCCGTGCGGTCACCGGGCTCGGCCTGGCCACCGCGCTGTTCGCCGCCCCGCGCTGGCTCGCCTCGCCCGGCACCGTCGAGGCCGTGCGTGCGCAGGGCTTCCGGATGTGCCTCGACGAGGCCGGCGTCCACCTGTTCGGCGACGGGGTGCTGCTGCGGGCCCGCCCCCTCGGCTTCCGGTTGGAGGCCGTGGTGTCCCGCGAGGACCGCACGCGGGCCGAGGCGTGGCGCTGCCGGGTCCTGCACGGCGAGGCGCTGCGGATCGCCCGGCGCTCCGGCCTGGTGCGGATCGGGGTGCGCGCCAAGGACCTCCACCGTCCCGACCGGATCCGCACGGTGCTGGGGACGGTCGACGCCGTCCTCGCCGCGGGCGCCTGGCCCACGACCTACGCGGCACTGTCCGCCACCGCCCCGGCCGCCCGCACCGCCTGAGGGACCGGGCCCGAGATGGACCGTGGCCACCTCGACCGGCGTGGTGAAGGCGGTGCCCACGACCATCGCCAGCCCGATCCGGTCCCCGGCAGGGTGTGCGCGATGACCGTGACCGGCATCAGGGCCTCCCGCTTGCGGTACTGCCGCACCACGAGGGTGACCAGCGCGGCGAGCCCGAGGACGAGCGGGACGAGGAAGCCGGGCGAGGTGAACGAGCCGCGGTTGAGCCAGGCCACGCCCGCGAACGGCAGCAGGGTGGCGGCCGCGGCGACCGCACCGAAGGCGTAGGTGGCGTTGGACAGCGCCCCGGCGAGCGGCAACCCGTAGCGGCTCGCGTCCAGGTCGGTCGCGAGGTCGTCGTCGAGCAGCGTGGTCGCGGTCGACAGCACGATGAACGGCGCCAGGGCGAGCAACGCCATGGCGACCGAGGCCGGGTACCTGCCGGCGAGCGGGGTTCCGGACAGCGGGGACGAGGCGGGAGAGCGGCGGGGTGCCATGTCGCGTCGCGGTACCCGGTCCGGGCCGCTCGATGACACCCGAGCCCGATCCGGGGCGAGCCGGGCGCCGTCAGTCGAGGCAGAACTCGTTCCCCTCCGGATCGGCCATCACGATGAAG
The DNA here is from genome assembly GCF_047200735.1 of Pseudonocardia oceanicola. Lineage (NCBI taxonomy): Bacteria > Bacillati > Actinomycetota > Actinomycetes > Pseudonocardiales > Pseudonocardiaceae > Pseudonocardia > Pseudonocardia oceanicola. The sequence continues at coordinate 51,401 of NZ_JBJZON010000016.1, read as the reverse complement.
CCGGCGCTCATCGGGGGAGCGGGCTCGCAGCGGCGCAGCCGGGCACCACCCAGCGCGACGAGCCGCTCGCACTCGGCCTCCAGCGCGGCCATCCGCTCCTTCCCCTGCAGCCCGGGAGCGGCGCGGACGTCGAGGTGGAGGCGGTTCTTGCCGACCTTCTCCTCCGGCACCTGCTGGAAGAACAGCCGAGGCCCCCGCCCGTCCGGGTCCTCGATCGCCGAGCGCGAGTTCCGCTGCTCCTCGGGCACGCCGATCCGCGCGAGGAAGTCGTCCCACGCGGCCAGCGGGTCGGCGCCGGCGGTCAGGTCCACGCCGGGCGGGCCGGGGTGGACGTAGCCCAGCACGTCGCGCCAGAAGGAGGACAGCGCCCGCGGGTCGCGGGCGTCGACGGTGATCTGGACGTGGCGGCTCATGGTGCTGCTCCAGTTCGTCGGGCCTCAGATCAGATCAGAGGGCGGTCGGCCGCTCCCGGTCGAGCACCGAGACGGTGGTCTCCGCGGGGGCGAGATCGGTGAGGAGGCCGTAGTGCGTGGCCGGGTTGGCCAGCACCGCCTCGTGGATCGGGACGGCGGTGCGGGGGCTCATCGCGCGCAGGTAGTCCACCGCGTCGCCGGCCTTCAGCCACGGCGCGCCCGTCGGCAGCAGCAGGGTGTCCACGGGGTCGTGGCCCTCGGGCAGCCGGACGTAGGCGTCGCCCGGGTGCAGCAGGGCGCCGTCGACCAGGTAGCCGTTGTTGCGGATGACGGGGATGTCCGCGTGGATCACCGCATGGTCGCCGTCGCCGACGACCTCGATCCACGCACCGGCGACCTGCAGCGCCGCGCCCGGGGCGGTGATCTCGTACTCGGGCCCGTCGAGCTGCCCGGCGGTGCCGTCGTCGACGATCAGCCGGGCGTCCGGGTTGGCCCGCAGCAGCGCGGTGAGCCGGTCGGTGTCGAGGTGGTCGAAGTGCTGATGGGTCACCAGGACCGCGTCGAGCCCGGTCAGCGACTCGAAGCCGGTGGCGAAGGCACCGGGGTCGAACAGCAGGCGGGCGGCGCCGGTGTCGACCAGCACGCAGGCGTGGCCGTAGTGCGTGAGCTGCATGCCCCCACCCTGCTCCGGGCCGTGCGGCGGGGCACACGCGGGCCCCGGGGTCCCGCACGTCGGATCCGGACGCCGCCTCCGCCACCCACCGCGGGAGGTCCCGCCGGACACCGGCAGCCGCATGTCACCAGCCTCACCCGGCGGGGGCGGCGGCGTCGTCCCTGTTCACCGTAGTCTTGAGGGGTGGCGAGAGTGGTCGTGGACGTGATGCCCAAGCCCGAGATCCTGGACGTGCAGGGCCAGGCGGTCTCGCGGGCCCTCACCCGGATCGGTGTGTCCGGGATCGAGGTGCGGCAGGGCAAGCACTTCGAGCTCGAGGTCGACGACTCGGTCGACGACGAGACCCTGCACCGCATCGCCGGCGACCTGCTGGCCAACCCGGTCATCGAGGACTGGACGGTGACCCGGGTATGAGCCGCATCGGCGTCATCACCTTCCCCGGCACGCTCGACGACGTCGACGCCTCGCGCGCGGTCCGCTACGCCGGCGCCGAGCCCGTCGCCCTCTGGCACGGCGACCACGACCTGCGCGGGGTCGACGCGGTCGTGGTGCCGGGCGGTTTCTCCTACGGCGACTACCTGCGCGCCGGGGCCATCGCGAGTCTCGCGCCGATCATGCGCGAGGTCGTCGAGGGCGCGGCCGAGGGCCTGCCCGTCCTCGGCATCTGCAACGGCTTCCAGATCCTGTGCGAGGCCGGTCTGCTGCCGGGCGCGCTGACCCGCAACGAGAAGCTGCACTTCGTCTGCCGGGACCAGCGGCTCCGCATCGACAACGCCGACACCGCCTGGACCGCCGGCTTCACCCCCGGCGAGGAGATCGTGGTGCCGGTGAAGAACGCCGAGGGCCGCTTCGTCGCGGCGCCGGACACGCTGGCGGCGCTGGAGGCCGAGGGTCGGGTGGTGTTCCGCTACGTCGGCGGCAACCCCAACGGCTCGGTCGCCGACATCGCGGGGGTCGCGTCGGAGAACGGCCGGGTCGTGGGTCTGATGCCGCATCCGGAGCACGCCATCGACCTGCTCACCGGGCCCTCGGAGCAGGGACTGGTTTTGTTCACCTCGGTCCTGGGCACGCTCGCGGGTGCTCCCGCAGCCTGAGGCCGCCCGCGTCCCATTAGGCTGGCGGTCCGCTCCACCGACCGAGAGGCCGTTCGTGACCCGACCCCTGCCCGGTGCGGCCAGCCACCGGGTTCTGCTGGTCGAGGACGACCCGGGCGACGTCTTCCTCGTGCAGGAACTGCTCGCCGAGGTCGACCCGTCCGTGCGGGTGACCGTCGCCGAGTCGGTACGCGCGGTGGTGGAGCGCAACCTGCTGCCGGCCGCGGACTGCGTGCTGCTGGACCTGAACCTGCCCGGGGTCAGCGGCCTCGACGGGTTGCGCGAGGTGCTGCAGGCGGACCCGTCGGCGGCGGTCTGCGTGCTCACCGGGCTCGACGACGAGCACCTCGGCATCGCCGCGGTCGGGGTCGGCGCCCAGGACTACCTGGTCAAGAACAAGGCCGACGGCGCGGTGCTGATCCGGGCGATCCGCTACGCCGTCGAGCGCCGGCGCGCCGAGGCCAGCATGGTCCGGCTGCGCGAGGAGCAGTTGGTGGCCGCCGAGTCGGTGCGTCTCGAGCGCGGCCTGCTGCCCTCCCTGCTGCTCGACGGCAGCACCGTGCACGGCCGGTCCTTCTACCGTTCCGGGCGGACCCGCGCGGTGATCGGCGGGGACTTCTTCGACGCCGTCCGCGGCCCGTCGGGCACGGTGCACGCCATCATCGGCGACGTCGCGGGCCACGGCCCGGACGAGGCCGCGCTCGGCGCCCTGCTGCGGGTGTCCTGGCGGGCGTTGGTGCTGGCCGGGGTGGACGAGCCGCAGGTCCTGCCGAAGCTGCAGGAGGTGCTGGTCAGCGAGCGGCACGAGCGCACCCTGTTCACCACCGTCTGCACTCTCACGATCGACCCGGCCCGCGACGGGGGCGCCCGCATGCTGCTCCGGACGGCGGGCCACCCGCCGCCCGTCTCGCTGCGGCCCGACCCGGTGTCGCTGCGGCCCCGGGTCGGCGTGCCGCTCGGGGTGCTGCGCGAGGCGAAGTGGGAGCCCGAGGTCCTCGAGCTGCCGCCCGGGTGGGCACTGCTGCTGTTCACCGACGGGCTCATCGAGGGTCGGGGCGCCCGCCCGGACGAGCTGCTCTGGCAGGAAGGTCTGATCGAGGTGCTCGGGAAGGAGCGGGACACGCCGATGACCCGGCTTCCGGGGAGGCTCGTCGAACACGTCGAGCGGATCAACGGTGGCCCGCTCGCGGACGACGTCGCCATGCTCCTGCTGTCCGATCTCGCGGACGAGGCGTGAGCACGCCCGCTCCGCCGCGCCGACGCGCGCGCACCCGGCTGCGCCTGGACCCCGCCGCCCTGGAGGAGGCCCGGCAGCGCTGGACGCTGCGCCGCTGGTTCAGCGTGGGCGCCACGGTCATCGCCCTGCTGTCGCTGCTCGCCGTCGCGCTCGGCACCTGGGCCGTGGTCCGGATCGCCGACGCCCGCAGCGTGCTCTTCGACCAGATCGGCCCGGGCATGACCGCGAGCCAGAACCTCCAGGCCGGGCTGCTCAACCAGGAGACCGGCGTGCGGGGCTTCACCGTCCTGCCCGACGCCGAGTTCCTGAGCCCCTACGTCGCGGGCCGGGCGGCCGAGGCGGACGCCGTCGCCTCGCTGCAGCCGCTGATCGCGGGACTGCCCGGCAGCGAGCTGGACACGGCGGTGCAGGCGGTCGAGCGGGCCGCGGACACCTGGCGGAGCGAGTACGCCGAGCCCGCGATCGCCGCGGCCCGGGCCGGCGCCCCCACCCCCGACGCGCGGCAGGGCCGCCTGCTGTTCGACCAGGTGCGCGGCGCCAGCATCGAGGTGATCGACCAGGTGCAGGCCGCACGGGCCACCGCCCGGCAGCAGCTGGACTCGGCCATCACCTTCCTGTCGGTCGTCGGTGTCGCGATCACCGCCGTGGCGGCGACGGCCCTGCTGCTGGCCGCGCTCGGGCTGCGCAAGGTCATCCTGATGCCGATCCGCCGGCTGGCCGAGCAGACCCGCCAGGTCGTCGAGGGCCAGGTCGGTACGCACGTGCTCGGCAGCGGCCCCCGCGAGCTCGTGGCCCTCGGCACGGACGTCGAGGCCATGCGCGCCCACATCCAGCGCGAGGTCGACGAGCTCCAGGAGGCCAACTCCCAGCTCGACGACCGCACCCGCGACCTCGAGCGGTCCAACCGCGACCTCGAGCAGTTCGCCTACGTCGCCAGCCACGACCTGCAGGAACCGCTGCGCAAGGTCTCGAGCTTCTGCCAGCTGCTGCAGCGGCGCTACGGCGGCAAGCTCGACGAGCGCGCCGACCAGTACATCGAGTTCGCGGTCGACGGTGCACAGCGCATGCAGCGGCTCATCAACGACCTGCTGACCTTCTCCCGGGTCGGCCGCACCACGACGGGCTTCGAGCCCGTCGACCTCGGCAAGGTCGCCCAGGCCGCCGCGGCGCAACTGGCGTCCGCCGCGGAGGAGGCCGGCGGCGAGGTCGTGATCCCCGAGGGCCTGCCGACCGTGCCCGGCGATCCCTCGCTCATCCAGCAGATGCTGATGAACCTGATCGGCAACGGGCTGAAGTTCCACCGCCCGGACGTGCCGCCGGTGGTCCGCATCGGCGCCGTGCTGCGTGGCGACGAGTGGGAGATCTCGGTGTCCGACAACGGCATCGGCATCGAGCCCGAGTTCGCCGACAAGATTTTCGTGATCTTCCAGCGGCTGCACGGCCGGGAGGTCTACGCCGGGACCGGGATCGGGCTGGCGCTGGCCAAGAAGATCGTCGAGTTCCACGGCGGCCGCATCTGGGTCGACCACGGCGAGCCCGACGAGCCCGGCACCACCTTCCGCCTGACCCTGCCCGTCTCCCCGGCCACCCCGCCCCCCGCCGACCCGGCACTCGCCGGCGCCGCACCGAGCAAGGAGTTCCCGTCGTGAGCGAAGCCCTCACCGATCCCGCCCGCGTCGTCAACGTCCTGCTCGTCGAGGACGACCCGGGCGACGTCCTGATGACCCGCGAGGCGTTCGAGGAGCACCTGCACAACCGGCTCGACGTCGTCACCGACGGGGCCGCCGCGCTGGCCTACCTGCGCAACGAGGAGCCGTACCGGGACAGCCCCCGGCCGGACCTGATCCTGCTCGACCTGAACCTCCCGCGTCGCGACGGTCGGGAGGTGCTCGCCGAGGTCAAGGCGGACGAGGCGCTGCGCTCCATCCCGGTCATCGTGCTCACCACCTCGCAGGCCGAGGAGGACGTGCTGCGCAGCTACCAGCTGCACGCCAACGCCTACGTGACCAAGCCGGTGGACTTCGACGGCTTCATCGAGGCCATCAAGCAGATCGACCACTTCTTCGTCAGCGTGGTCAAGCTGCCCGGCGCCTGAAGGAGGGCGGTCCTGCGTTCGTGGTCGCGTGAGCGGAGTGACCTCGGACGACGCGGGTACGTCCCGGGGATGTCATCCGTTCCTGAGCGCACTGCGCACCTGCTCACCCCGGACGGGGTCCGCGAGCTCCGCTTCGAGACCGTCCCCGCCGGGGACGGCACCGTCCGGCTGGCCAACACCGAGCCGTTCTCGATGGCGGAAGGCGACGTCCTGAACTTCGGCGACGTCGCGCTGACCCTCGGGGACTACCTCGACTTCCGCACGCTGGGCACGTTCACCGACGACTGACCGACGGCTCGGCGCCTCAGAGCATCGCCTCGATCTCGGCGCGGTGGTACTTGAGCGGCGTGGTGGGGAAGCCGAACTCGTCCTTGTGCAGGGTCGGCGAGCCGCACCATCCGCAGCGGCCGGAGGCGTCGAGCACCGCGCGTCCCTCCAGCTCCACGCGCCGGTCCGAGCCGCCGGCGCGCGCGGGCACCCCGGTCGGTGCCCCGGTGGCCGGCGCCGGCGGCTGCCTGCGCGCCTTGACCTGCTTGTAGATCCAGTACCCGCCGAGCGGGATCGCCACGATCACCGCGACCCCCAGCAGCCACTGGACCAGCCCCACCGCCACGCTGATCGCGATTCCCGCCAGCACCAGCACCCCGACGATCTGCGCGACCCGCAGCACGACCTTCGACACGACCGGCCTCCTCCCGCACCCGACCCCGTCAGCGACGGTACCGGGATCCGGGCGCGCGTGGACCGGGCCGAACGGCCGGTGCGGTGGGTCGGCGGGTCGATCCCGGTGCGGTCGATCCGCGCCCGAGGCGACCGCCCAGGGTGACGGACGGCTCGCGGAAGCGGTCCTCCACGGCGTTTACGCTGGTACCCGTGACCGAGCTCGACGCCCGCACCGGTACCGACATCCCGATCGACACCGTCGCGACCGCCGCGGCGACGCCGGACCAGCCGCAGCCCTTCCGCGAGCTCGGCCTGAAGGACGACGAGTACGCCCGCATCCGGGACATCCTCGGCCGCCGTCCCACGGACGCCGAGCTCGCCATGTACTCGGTGATGTGGAGCGAGCACTGCTCCTACAAGTCCTCCAAGGTCCACCTGCGCTACTTCGGCGAGACCACCACCGAGGCGATGCGGGAGCGGATGCTCGCGGGCATCGGCGAGAACGCCGGCGTCGTCGACATCGGCGACGGCTGGGCCGTCACGTTCAAGGTGGAGTCGCACAACCACCCGTCCTACGTCGAGCCCTACCAGGGCGCCGCGACCGGGGTGGGCGGCATCGTCCGCGACATCATGGCGATGGGCGCGCGGCCGATCGCGGTCGGCGACCCGCTCCGCTTCGGCCCGGCCGACGCCCCGGACACCGTGCGGGTGCTCCCCGGTGTCGTCGCCGGGGTCGGCGGCTACGGCAACTGCCTGGGCCTGCCGAATGTCGGCGGCGAGGTCGTGTTCGACGCCAGCTATGCCGGGAACCCGCTGGTCAACGCCCTGTGTGTGGGCGCCATGCGCACCGAGGACCTGCACCTGGCCTTCGCCTCGGGTACCGGTAACAAGATCATCCTGTTCGGTGCGCGCACCGGGCTGGACGGCATCGGCGGTGTCTCCGTCCTGGCCAGTGAGACCTTCGGCGAGGGCACCGGGCGCAAGAAGCTGCCTTCCGTACAGGTCGGGGACCCGTTCACGGAGAAGGTCCTCATCGAGTGCTGTCTGGAGCTGTTCCACGCCGGGCTGGTCGTCGGCATCCAGGACCTCGGCGGCGCCGGGCTGTCCTGCGCGACCTCCGAGCTCGCCAGTGCCGGCGACGGCGGCATGCACATCGACCTCGACGCCGTCCCGCTGCGGGCGGCCGGCATGACCGCCGCCGAGATCCTCTCCAGCGAGTCGCAGGAGCGGATGTGCGCGGTCGTCGCCCCGGAGAACGTCGACGCGTTCATGGCCGTGTGCCGCAGGTGGGACACGATCGCGACGGTGATCGGCGAGGTCACCGAGGGGGACCGGCTGGTCATCGACTTCCGGGGCGAGACGGTGGTCGACGTGCCGCCGCGGACGGTCGCGCACGACGGCCCGGTGTACGAGCGACCGGTCGTGCGGGGCAAGGGCCAGGACGAGCTCGTCGCGAACTCCCCGGCCACCCTGCCCCGGCCGTCGGCGCCGTCCGAGCTGCGTGCGGAGATCCTGCGCCTGGCCGCCTCGCCGAACCTGTGCAGCCGCGCCTGGGTCACCGACCAGTACGACCGGTACGTCCGGGGCAACACCGCCGCCGCACAGCCCGCCGACGCCGGGGTGGTCCGCGTCGACGAGTCCACCGGTCGCGGCATCGCCGTCGCCACCGACTGCAACGCGCGGTTCGCGGCACTCGACCCGTACGCCGGGGCGCAGCTCGCGCTGGCCGAGGCCTACCGCAACGTCGCGACCTCCGGCGCCGTGCCGCTGGCGGTCACCAACTGCCTGAACTTCGGTTCGCCCGAGGACCCGCACGTCATGTGGCAGTTCTCCGAGGCCGTCCGCGGGCTGGCCGACGGCTGCGCACAGCTCGGCATCCCGGTCACCGGCGGGAACGTGAGCTTCTACAACCAGACCGGCTCGCAGGCGATCCTGCCGACCCCGGTCGTCGGCGTGCTCGGCGTGATCGCCGACGTGGCCGCCCGCGTTCCGGCCGGCTTCCGCCGCCCGGCGGACGTCGTCGTGCTGCTCGGCGAGACGGCCGACGAGCTGGGCGGCAGCGAGTGGGCGCACGTCGCGCACGGCCACCTGGGCGGCGAGCCCCCGGCCGTCGACCTGGCGCACGAGCAGCGGCTGGCGCAACTGCTCGTCGCACAGGCCGGCGTGCTGACCGGCAGCCACGACCTGTCCGACGGCGGTCTGGCCCAGGCCCTGGTCGAGGCGAGCCTGGTCGGCGGGCACGGCGCCGCCGTCGCGCTGCCGGCGGCGCTCGCGACCGACCCGTTCGTGGCCCTGTTCTCCGAGACCGCCGGGCGGGTGCTGGTCACGACGGCGCCCGAGGCAGCCGACCAGCTGCTGGCCGCGGCCGCCGAGGCGGGAGTCCCGGCCGAGCGGCTCGGCACAGTCGGTGCGGCGGAGCCGGCGGGCGCCGAGCTCGCCATCGACGGGGTGGCCGCGCTGCCGCTCGTGGAGCTGCGCACGGCCTGGGAGGGCACGCTGCCCGCGCTGTTCGAGGCCGGCTTCGAGGTCCGGGCGGGCGCCGAGACGCTGTGACGGACGCGGTGACCGAGACCGATCTGCTCGACGCATGGCTGGCCGGGGGCACCGCTCCACCACGGAGCGTGGTCAAGGAGGCCGTCAAGGAGTCCCTGGCGGCCCTGGCCGAGCGCGCGCCCGGCCGCAGCGTCGAGGTGCGGATCCCGCCCTACGCGGCGATCCAGTGCATCGAGGGGCCGCGGCACACGCGGGGCACTCCGCCGAACATCGTCGAGACGGACGCCCGGACCTGGCTGGCGCTCGCCACAGGGCGTCTGAACTGGACGGATGCGGTCGGATCGGGCACGGTGAGCGCGTCGGGTTCACGCGCCCCGGAGGTCGGCGCGCTGCTCCCGTTGCGCTGAGAACCGCCGACCGGGGCCCGCGTCGGGTCCCCGGAACGGGGGATGCCTGCGCCGTACTGGTGGCGAAACAACGTCACGAGGCCCAAGATTGCCCCGATCGGCACACGGACGAACCCGACAGGCGACGGGAGGTGGCTGCGTAGTGGCAGCGGGTAACCTCCCGGGTCCCGACGGTCTGCCGCCCGGGCTCCTGCGCACGGCCGCGGCCGGGGCGGTCGGCGGGCTCGGCGGGATCCTGGGCGAGCAGCCCGGGCCCGAGGTCCGCTCGCTCGCGGAACGCTGGGCCGAACTGCTGCCGCACGCGGGGATCGAGGATGCGAGCGTGCTCGCGACCCTGCTCGTCCGGTTGCGCGCGGCGCTTCGGGCCGAGCCCTTCTGGCCGTTGACCGTCCGGGGAATCGGGGCCGACCTGGCCGCGTCGGGCTTCTGCGGCGACCGGGCGGGCCTGGTCGGGGCCGCGCCGGAGGACGTCCTGCCCGGCACCGTCCGGCTGCTGCGCGAGGCCGGGCCCGGTGCGCTGGGCCTGATCTCGGCGAAGGACCGGCAGCGGCTGGCCCTCGGGCTCGACGAGCTGGCCGCCGGGTTCGCCGGAGCCCTGCGCTTCCGCGCCCACCAGGCGCAGGAGGACCTCATGCGGGCCACGTTGCGGGCTCGCCGGGACGTCGAGAAGGCGCTCGCCGAGAGCGAGGCGCACTACCGCACCATCTACACCCAGGGCCCGGTCGGCATCGCCATCGCGACCCTCGACGGCCAGGTCGTCGACCTCAACCCGGCCGCCTGCCGGATGATGGGCATGCTGGAGCGCCCGACCCTGCCGCGCCCGGTCTCCGACTTCGTGCACCCGGACGACTACGAGGCCTTCGACGCCGCCTACCGCCGCCTGGTCGACGGCACCCCGGAGACCGTCAGCATCGACGTCCGGTTCGCCGGCCCGACCCCGATGTACGTCTGGGGGCACGTCACCGGCTCCCTGATCCGGGACGACACCGGCCGGCCGAGCCACCTGATCGGGGTCATCGAGGACGTCTCCGAGCGGTACCGCCTGCGCACCCGGCTGGTCGAGGCGGCCTCGCGGGACCGGCTCACCCGCCTGCCGAACCGGGACATCACCGAGGAGGCCGTGCGGCAGGCGTTCGACGGCACGGTGACCCGGGTGGGACTGTGCGCGCTCGACGTCGACGACTTCCGCCGGGTGAACGAGATCCACGGCCACGCGGTGGGGGACGAGCTGCTCGCCGCGCTGGCCGACCGGCTGCGCACCGCGGCCGGCCCCCACCTGGTGACCCGCACCGGCGGCGACGAGTTCGCGGTGCTGCTCACCGACCCCGCCGGCGTCGGCGAGGTCTGCGGGGTGGCGGACCGGCTCCTGGAGGCCCTCGCCGCGCCGTTCCACGTCTCGGGCCGCTGGATCGGCGTGACCGCGAGCATCGGGATCGCCGAGGGCGGCACCGACTCGGAGTGCCCGGCCGAACTGGAGCGGGCGGCGGGCGTGGCGCTGTCCTGGGCCAAGGGCCAGGGCGGCGGGACCAGGGCGGTGTTCGACCCGGAGCGCGACGCCGGCGAGGCGGCCCGGTTCGCGCTGCTCGCGAACCTGCGCAGCGCGGTCGAGCGGGACCAGTTCCGGCTGGCCTACCAGCCCCTGGTGCGGCTGACGGACCGCTCGGTGCGCGGCGTCGAGGCGCTGGTGCGCTGGGAGCACCCCGAGCAGGGCCTGCTCGGTCCGGGCCGCTTCATCGAGCTGGCCGAGAGCAGCGGGGCCATCGTCCCCCTGGGCCGCTGGGTCCTCGAAGCGGCCTGCCGGGAGGCGGCGTCGTGGCAGGCGGAGCTCGGCGTCGACGCACCTTACGTCAGCGTCAACGTCTCCCCGGTGCAGCTGCCGGAGCAGAGCTTCGTCGAGGACGTGGTGACCCTGCTCGCCGAGACCGGGCTCGCCCCGGACCGGCTGCAGCTCGAGATCACCGAGCAGGCCGTGCTGGGTGACGAGCCCGCCACCATGGACGCGCTGTCCGCGCTGCGCGCCGCGGGCGTGCGGCTCGCGCTCGACGACTTCGGCACCGGCTACTCCAGCCTCGCCTGGCTGCGCCGGCTGCCGGTGCACGCCCTGAAGATCGACGGCTCGTTCATCGACGGGCTCCGGCACGAGCGGCCGGACCCGGTCGACGAGAGCATCGTGAGCTCGCTGGTCGCGATGGCCCACGCGCTGGGCCTCGAGGTCACCGCCGAGTGGGTGGAGACGGACGTGCAGGCGGAGCGGCTCCGGCGGCTCGGGTGCGACCTGGGGCAGGGCCGGTGGTTCGGTGACGCCGGTCCCGCCGGATGGGTTCGGGGCCTGCGGCGGCGTACCATCGAGTAGCCGCGACACCGAGTGCCCCGAGGAGCGAGTGCGTTGAGTTCCAGCCGGAACGAGACCCCCGTCCACTCCGACGAACCCACCCCTCGTCAGCTCGACGACTCCCCGAAGGAGGAGTGCGGCGTCTTCGGCGTCTGGGCTCCGGGTGAGGACGTCGCCAAGCTGACGTACTACGGCCTCTACGCCCTGCAGCACCGCGGGCAGGAGGCCGCCGGCATCGCCGTCTCGGACGGCCGCCGGATGGTCGTCTTCAAGGACCTGGGCCTGGTCAGCCAGGTCTTCGACGAGCAGACGCTCTCGTCGCTGCGCGGCCACCTGGCCGTCGGTCACTGCCGCTACTCCACCACCGGGTCCACCACCTGGGAGAACGCCCAGCCGGTGTTCCGCACCACCGCCACCGGGAGCGGGCTGGCTCTGGGGCACAACGGCAACCTGGTGAACACCGCGGAGCTGCGCGACGAGGTCGGCACGCTCCAGGAGCGGGGCCGCGACTCCGGGGTGCAGGCCACCACGGATTCGGACCTGGTCGCCGAGCTGCTCGCCGCCTCCGCGGCGGACACCGGCGTGGAGGAGGCCGCGATGCGGCTGCTGCCGCAGGTGCGCGGCGCCTTCTCCTTCGTCTTCGCGGACGAGAACACCCTCTACGCCGCCCGGGACCCGCACGGCGTCCGCCCGCTGGTGCTCGGCCGGCTCGAGCGGGGCTGGGTCGTCGCCAGCGAGACCGCGGCGCTGGACATCGTCGGCGCCTCGATGGTCCGGGAGGTCGAGCCGGGCGAGCTGCTCGCGATCGACTCCGACGGGATGCGCAGCTCGCGCTTCGCCGCCCCGGAGCCGAAGGGCTGCGTCTTCGAGTACGTCTACCTGGCCCGCCCGGACACCTCGATCTCCGGCCGCTCGGTGCACGCCGCGCGGGTCGAGATCGGCCGGCGGCTCGCCCTGGAGAGCCCGGTCGAGGCGGACCTGGTGATCCCGGTGCCGGAGTCCGGCACCCCCGCCGCGATCGGCTACGCCCAGGGCTCGGGCATCCCCTACGGGCAGGGCCTGGTCAAGAACGCGTACGTGGGCCGGACCTTCATCCAGCCCTCGCAGACCATCCGCCAACTCGGCATCCGGCTCAAGCTGAACCCGCTGCGGGACGTCATCCGTGGCAAGCGCCTGGTCGTGGTGGACGACTCGATCGTCCGCGGCAACACGCAGCGGGCGCTCGTGCGGATGCTCCGCGAGGCCGGCGCGCTCGAGGTGCACGTGCGGATCGCCTCGCCGCCGGTGCGCTGGCCCTGCTTCTACGGCATCGACTTCGCCAGCCGCGCCGAACTCGTCGCGAGCGGGTTGGACACCGAGGGCGTGCGGCGCTCGATCGGGGCCGACAGCCTCGCGTACGTGTCGGTGGACAACATGGTCGCCGCCAGCGAGCAGCCCCGCAGCCGGCTGTGCTGCGCCTGCTTCGACGGGGAGTACCCGATCCCGCTGCCCGAGGAGGCCCGGCTGGGCAAGCACCTCCTCGAGGCTCCGGCGCTCGACGCCGCGGGTGCCGCGTCCGGCGACCCCGGTCCGCTGCGGGAGACGGCCCGGGACACCCCGGCGCCGCTGTCCGTCGGCTACGGTGCTGCGGAAGCCCTGAACAGGCCCTGATGCCTGGGCCGGCCCGGTCCGCCACCGCGGACCGGGCGGCCGGGGCGGCGCACACCCGCCGACCCGGCGGACGCGGGTGCCCCCGTGTCCGAGACCTCCCTCCAGGAACGAGAGCCCGACCCATGCCGACCCCCCCGTCGACCCCCGGACAGGACCCGCACGCCAGCTACGCCGCCGCGGGCGTGGACATCGAGGCGGGTGAGGAGGCCGTCGAGCAACTTCGGCCGTACGCCGAGAAGGCCACCCGCCCGGAGGTGCTGGGCGGGATCGGCGGGTTCGCCGGGCTGTTCGCCCCGAAGCTCGGCAAGTACACCGAGCCGGTGCTGGCCGCCTCGACGGACGGCGTCGGCACCAAGGTCGCGATCGCGCAGGCGATGGACAAGCACGACACCATCGGCCTCGACCTGGTCGCGATGGTGGTCGACGACCTGGTGGTCTGCGGCGCCGAGCCGCTGTTCCTGCAGGACTACATCGCCGTCGGCAAGCTCGTGCCCACCCAGGTCGCCACGATCGTCAAGGGCATCGCCGAGGGGTGCCAGCAGGCCGGGTGCGCGCTGCTCGGCGGCGAGACGGCCGAGCACCCCGGCCTGATGGAGGCCGGCGGGTACGACCTGTCGGCGACCGGGATCGGGATCGTCGAGGCCGAGGGCATGCTACGGCCCGAGCGGGTCCGCCCCGGCGACGTGCTGGTCGCGATGGAGTCCTCCGGCCTGCACTCCAACGGCTACTCGCTGGCCCGGCACGTGCTGCTCGACATCGCGCGGATGCCGCTCGACGGGCACGTCGAGGAGTTCGGCCACACCCTCGGCGAGGAGTTGCTGGTCCCCACCCGCATCTACGCGCGGGAGTGCCTGGCCCTGGCCGCCGAGACCGGGGTACGGACCTTCGCGCACGTCACCGGCGGCGGGCTGGCCCGCAACCTCGAGCGTGTGCTGCCCAAGGGGCTCGTGGCCGTCGCCGACCGCGGGTCCTGGACGCCGGACCAGGTCTTCAAGCTGATCCAGGGCCGCGGCCGGGTCGAGCGCGCCGAGATGGAGAAGACCTTCAACATGGGCGTCGGCATGGTGGCGGTCCTCCCGCCCGACGACGTCGACCGCGCCCTCGCCGTCCTCACCGCCCGGCACGTCCCGGCCTGGGTGCTCGGCGACGTCAGGCGCGCCGAGGGCGAGACCTCCGGCGAGGTCGGGTCCCGGGTGCAACTGGTGGGCGAGCACCCCCGCTTCTGACCTGACCCCGCCTGCTCGTGCCGGAGAGCGCTCTCGAGCCGGGCCCGGCGCGCGTTGTGGATCCATAGTGCGCTCTCAGGCCCGGTCTGGCGCGCGTTGTGGATCCACAGTGCTCTCAGGCCCGGTCTGGCGCGCGTTGTGGAACCACAGTGCGCCTTCGGGCCCGATCTGCGTGTTCTGGCGCCATGACGTCGTCAGGCGTGGGCGACGGCGACGGGCTCGCGGAGCATCGGCGGGTGCAGCGCGGTGGCCGGGCCGCGGCGGAAGAGCTGCGGCGGACGGCCGCGGCCCCCGGTGACCCGGGTGGCCGTGGGAATGAGGAAGCCCGGCGTGGAGGTGACCTTCCGCTGGAAGTTGCGCGGGTCGATCTCGGTGCGCCACACGGCCTCGTACACCCGCCGCAGGTCCGTCACGGTGAATTCCGGCGGGCAGAAGGCCGCGGCGAGCGTCGTGTACTCGAGCTTCGCTCGCGCCCGCTCCACGCCGTCGGCAAGGATCGCGTCGTGGTCGAAGGCCAGCCCGTAGACGTCCTCGACGGGCAGGAACGCCGCCGTCGGGCCGCCCGTCGGCTCCGGGTCGGGGATGTTCGGCAGCAGCGCCAGATAGCCCATACTGAGCACCCGCCCGCGCGGGTCGCGGCCGGGTGCCGCGTACCCGCCCAGCTGTTCCAGGTGCCCCTGCACCGCGCCCTGGGTGGCCGCGCCGGTCTGCGCGGCCAGCTCGCGGGCCGCGGTGTCCCCGAGGTCCTCGTCGGCTTGCACGAAACCGCCGGGTAGCGCCCAGTGGCTCTCGTAGGGCCGCTCCGCGCGCCGGACGAGCAGCACGTTGAGCTGGTCGTGACGCACGGTCAGCACGACCAGGTCGACCGCCACCGCGAACAGGTTCCCGCGCATCACTCACCGCCTTCTCGTCGGCGTGAGGCTATCGGGTGAAGATCGGTCGGCGCGCGGTGGGCGCACCGCCCGCCCAGAGCTCGTGCTCAGGACTGAACGGCCGCTGACCTGCGACGACGACCGGTGACGGCAGAGCGTGACGGGGCCCGAACCCGTGCCCCGGGCGGGCGCGGCGCGGGGACCGTGGGAAGGCTCACGTTCCCGCAGGAGCACGAGAAAGGCCGTCCGCGGCACGGACGCCTCCCACCCGTCCCGCGACGGGTGGGAGGCGCGAGTCCGTGACGTCCGGTGGTGCTGAACAGCCCGCCGCGGCGTGGGCGGAGGGACCGACTAGCGGCGCTCGTCGTCCTCGTCGGAGTCGTACGACGAGTAGCGGTCGGCGTACTCGTCGTACTGCTCGTCGTCGTCGGTTACCGCCGTCCCACTGCCGATCTCCCGCTGCAATGCATCGAGATCCATGGTGGGGGAGCTGTACTTGAGCGCTCGGGCCACCTTCGTCTGCTTGGCCTTGGCTCGTCCGCGCCCCATGGCTGGTCCCCCTTACAACAGGGAAGGGGCGGCCGGATGTCTCGGCGGCCCCGTCTGTGTCATCACTGTCCTGGGCTCCACAGTACCGTGCGACACCGCGAGCGTGCGACGTGGCATCGATGGTGTGACCGAGTCCGGCGCGCGGCTCGGACCGCACCGGCGGCCCGATCCGGCGGCCCGATCCGGCGGAGGCCGTGTCCGAGGGCGGGGCGGGTGCGGAAGGATCTCCGACCGTGCCGTCGCCGTTCCTCTCCTACCTGCGGGTGTACGAGCCGCTGCGCGCGTTCGACGGCCCGTCGGGCGTCGCGGTGCGGGCCGGGCTGGCGCGCGGGGCCGTCCGGCCGGACCGGGCGGGACGCCGGGAGCGCGAGCTGTGTCTGCAGGCGATGCTGCACGGTCGGCTCCTGCCCGGTGACGCCGGGGGCGGGGCGGGTGCTCCGGTCGACGTGCTGGTCCTGGGCGGGGAAGGCGGCGAACCGTTCGTGTGCCCGCTCGACACCCGGCCGCGGGCCGCGGCGGCCGTGCTGGGTTTCCTGGCCGAGGAGAGCCCGGTGCTGCGGACCTCCGCCCTGGTGGTGCCGGAGGCCGCGGCCCGGCGGCGGGCGGAGCGCGCGGTGGCCGAGCTCGGCGATTCCGCCGCCCACGTCGTCACGGCGGCGTGGACGGTCCCACTGCCCTGGTTCGCCCTGGTCGACCCCGAGGAACGGCAGGTCAGGCTGGACGCGCAGCGCCGGGTCTGGTGGCGCGTGCCGATCGCCAAGGCCCTCGGCCGGGCCGGGCAGGCCGAGCGGGTGGTGCAGGCGTCGGTCGGCGAGGAGGGACCGGCGGAGGTCCTCGCCGAGACCCGCGGCTGGCTGGAGCGGTTCGACCGCACCTCGATCGTCGAGCTCGACTACGGCGGCCTGGTCGACCTCCTCGACGACGACGCGCTGCGGACCGACGACTCGGCGGGTGAGGTCCGCCGCGCGCTGCGGATGCTGCGCGCGGGGGAACTCGACGAGGCGGCCGAGTGCTACGGGCGGCTGCGCGAGTTCTGGGGGCGGGTCGCCGCCCGACAGCGGGCCGGTTAACGCACGCGCAGCTGGGCCGCGCGCCCGGGCGGCGGGGCTCCGTCGTCGTCCCGGTAGGAGTCCGGGTCGACGGCCGCGGGCGAGGCCCGCTCGTCGGACCCGGCGACCAGCTCGGCGTCCGCCGGCACCGAGCGCTTGAGCAGCGCCAGGGCGACCGAGCCCAGTTCGTGGTGCTGTGTGACGCTCCCCACGCGACCGACCTTCCGGCCGTCCCGGAGGACCGGGTCGCCGGTCACCGGCAGCTCCTCGTCGCCGGCGTCGAGGTGCAGCAGCACCAGCCGGCGCGGTGGACGACCGAGGTTGGCGACGCGCGCGACCGTCTCCTGCCCGCGATAGCAGCCCTTGGTGAGGTGCACGGCCGAGGGGATCCAGTCGACCTCGTGCGGGATGGTCCGGTCGTCCGTGTCGAGGTGCACGCGGGCGCGCCGCGACTCCACCCGGAGCGCCTCGAAGGCCATCGTCCCGGCCGGGCGCGCACCGGCGGCGGTGAGCCGGGCCCACCAGTCGTCCCGCTCGGCGCGGGGGATCAGGACGTCGGCGGCGTCGGGGCCGGGCCACGGCATGCGGCGGACGAACCCCGTGCCGCCGGGCAGGGCGGCGCTCGCGTACCCGCCCGCCGGCGCCGGCAGACCGGCGGCCGCGAGCACGGCGGCGGTGTCCGGTCCCACCAGCGACAACACGGCCAGTTCACCGGTCGCGTCCCGCGGCTCGACCTTGGACCAGAACACCATCTTCTGCAGGTAACCCAGCAGCTCGCCCAGGTCGGCCTGCTCGGTGTCGAGCCAGACCGTGTCGCCGACGTGGGACACGAGGGCGTGGTGCAGCACCCGGCCCTGTGCGTCCAGGATCAGCGCTTCGGTGCCCGCGCCCTCGGCCAGCTCGCTGACGTGCTGGCTGAGCAGCAGGTGCAGCCAGCTCAACCGGTCCTCGCCGGGGACCGCGATCACGCCGCGGTGGGAGCGGTCGACGACCGCCGCCGAGCGGGCCATCGCGCGTTGCTCGGCGAGCGGGTCGCCGCGGTGCGCGGCAACGGCGGTGTCGGGGTCGGGCTGCTCGGCGCCGCCCTCGGGAACCTCGGTCACGCCCGTGTCTCCTTCTCCTCGAGTTGCCCGGCCTTCCCGTCCTCGCGGCAGGTCGCACACCGTCCCGACAGCGCCACGTGCGTGACGTCGAGCTCGAAGTCCTCCCGCTCGCGCAACCGGTCGACCAGCCCGTCCATCAGAGCCGTGGGCGCCTCGCTCACCGCGCCGCAGTGGTGGCACACGAGGTGGACGTGCTCGTGCTCCCGCTCCGAGTAGGTCGGCGCCCCGTGCCCGAGATGGGTGTGCCGGACGAGCCGCAGCTCCTCGAGCAGGTCGAGCGTGCGGTAGACGGTCGTGATGTTCACCGCCGGCGCCGCGCGCTGCACCTGGGTGCAGATCTGCTCGGGGGTGGCGTGGCCCAGCTCGCGGACCGCGTCGAGGACCAGTTGGCGCTGGGGCGTCATCCGCAGGCCGCGCCGGTGCAGCGTCGACTTGAGCGAGGTGTCCACGGCCCCGATGGTAGGCGCGTCGGCAGGCGTGGGACCGTGGCCAGGGTGAGTGCTCCACGGGCTGCTGTCGCAAGTCGACTGGCCGGGTGGAGTCGTGCTCCGTTAGGGTGAACGCTTCTGAACGCGAGTACGGATCTCCCTACCCTCGGCGAAGTGAGTGGTGGGGCGGCGACGGAAAGGGTCGGGACATGACGGCTGACGGGGGTGAGCGCTCGCCCGGTGCCCCGCGGTTCGACGTCGTGCTCCGCGGCTACGACCGCAGGCAGGTCGACGAGCACGTGGCGCGCCTGCAGCGGGTCCTGGCCCGCATGCGCGCGGACCTCGACGCCGCGCGCAGCCAGCCCTTCCCGGCCGTGGGGCCGCCGCCGGGCATGGGGCCGGGGCAGCGCCCGATGGGACCCGTGGGGCCGATGGGGCCGCCGCCCGGGCCGCCGCCCGGCGCCCGCCCGCGTCCCACGCCACGGCCGCGCCCGGGCGGGCCCGAGTCGCCGGACATGATCGGCTCCTTCACCGACCGCATGCAGAGCATCCTGCAGGCCGCGGAGGAGGAGGCCGAGGAGATCCGCGCCGCCGCCCGTCGCGAGGCCAAGGCGGAGAGCGAGTCGGTGCGCAAGGAGCAGGAGGGTGCGCGGGCCGAGCTCGCCGAGCTGAGCCGGCAGCGCGACGCCGTCGTGGCCGAGCTGACCCGGCTCCGGGGCCAGCTCGAGGGCCTGCTCGGCGCCCCGACCGCCCGCTTCGCCGTCACCCCGCCCACGGCGTCGCCGGACAAGGAGGAGTCGCGGACCGAGCGGCCCGTGCGGCCGAGCCCCCGGCCCAAGCCGGCGCCGGCCGACGGGCCGGCCGCGTCGGCCGCCGCCCAGCCGCTGCCGGGGGCCGCGCCGTCCCGGCCGTCCTCACCGTCGTCGGCCCGACCGTCGGCGTCGCCCGCGGCGGAGGTGGAGGAGACCACGGCGGTCCGCCGGCCGGACTCCGGTGGGCCCGGCTCGGCGGGCGACCTGTTCCGGCCCGCCTCCGAGGCCCGGGGTGAGGACCGCGGGGCGAGCCGCGAGGAGGCCGAGCCCGCCACCGCGATGGTGCCCGTGGCGAAGTCCGATGAGGACGTCGAGAAGCCCGGGACACCTGCGCGGCCAGTGGAACCGGACCGCACGGTTGCGGTGTCTGCGGTCTCCGCGCTGTCCCCGGTGAAGCGATCCGGCGACACCGGATCGGCTGAAAAGTCGGCCGCCGCCGCGGCCTCGTCCGCGTCGGACGCGCCGGACGACACGCCTGCGGAGAAGGTCGAGCCGGACGCGACGGCCGCGCCCGACGAGGTGTCCGAGACGGTCAAGGTCGGCGCGGTCCGGCCGAAGCCCGCACCGGGCCGCGACGCGGTGAAGCCGCGTAACGGCAGGTCAGAAACGTCCGACGAGCCGCGGGGTGGTCAGTCGAGCGGTGAGTGCAACGGGTCGGAAGGGTCGTCGGCCGGCGCCGGGCGGCCGTCCGGGGGCAAGGACGCCACCCGTTCGAACCGATCGACCTCGGGGTCACGCTCCGGATAGAACCGTTGCGCACCGTGACGTAGATCGGCGTACCGTGCGCGTCCATGGAGCAGGCGTTCTCGGCCGACGTCCTCGTGCCGCTCGGGGTCGGGGCCGCGGCACTGGTGATCGCGGTCGTGATCGTCGTCGTGCGCGCGGTGCGCGGCAGGGCGAGGACACAGCCCGGCGCCGAGCCGACGCATGCGGACTGGACCGGCGAGTCCGTCGGCGAGATGCCGTCCCCCCGGCCCGAGCCCGAGCCGGCGGGTGTCGCCGCGGCTGCGGCGGGCGGTGGTGTTGAGGCGGGTGGCGCTGACGCCGGACGTGCCGGAGGTTCCGCGGCGGGCGCGTCCGGAAGCGGTGGGACCGGAAGCGCTGGAGCCGCAGGCACTGCCGGTGCCGATGCCGGCGGCGCCGGTGAGGGTGTGAGCAGCGCACGGACGAGAAGCGGTGGGACCGGAGGCGCTGGGGCTACCGGTGAGGGGGCCGGCGGCGACGGGGCCGGCGGCGCACGGGCCATTGCCGCGGCGGTGGGGTCTGCCGGGTCAACGCAGGCGCGCCCGCGGACCGTGGCCGAGGCCGTGGCGGTCCGCGAGGCGGACACCGCGCCGTTGCCCGTGCAGTCCGACGTGCTCCTCGCCCGCGCCCGTGCTCATCGCGCGGCCGCCGAGCAGGCCGCTGCGATCCAGGCCGAGGCCCGCCGCGCTGCGACGGGTGACTCCGTGACGCAGGAGGAGTCCCGCTCCGGCGCGCCGGCCCCCGAGGCCGCGGCCGACCGGCAGGACACGGAGGCCGCGGCCGACCGGCAGGACACGGAGGTGGCTGCCGGCGGGCCGGCCCCCGAGGGGGCTGCCGGCGGGCCGGCCCCCGAGGTGGCTGCCGGCGGACCGGCCCCCGAGGTCGCGGCCGGCCGACCGGACACCGAGGGGGCTGCCGGCGGATTGGACGGCGAGGTCGCGGCCGACGGGGCGGACACGGAGGTCGCGGCGGGCGCACCCGACACGGACGTCGCGGACGGCGCGGCACACGCGGGCAGCCGCGGGGCCCCCGCTGCGCAGCCCGCGCCGGCTGCGACCGGCTCGCCCGCGGACCGGAGCACGGCGAAGGTCGAGGCCGACTCCCTGGCCGACGGCTCCGCGGAAGACACCCCCCTCCGGGGCGGGGCGGCCCCGCCGGGCGAACCATCCGAGCTGACCCCGGCGGCCCGCGCGGCCCGGCTGATGGCCGCGGCCCAGGGCGCCCCGACCCCGTACGCCCGGGTCCGTGCAGCGGAGCAGGGGAAGGGACGGGAGAGCGCCGCTGCGCCCGCTGCAGCCTCGACCGGACCGGCCGACGCCAGGACCTCGCCCGGCGCCGCCGCTCCCGCCGCCGCGGTGCCTCGCGCGGAGGCGCCCGTCTCCTCCGACGTGACCGACCGCGCGGACCGTCCCACCGCCGCCGATGCCGTGGCTCCCGCCGACGAGCGGCCCAGCGCGGCCCAGCTCTCGGCCCTCGGGGCGGTGGGGCTCGCCGCGGCCCTCGGCCGGCAGACGCGGAGCGAGGGTGACCCCTCCGACCCGGCCGGGGGTGCTGCCGGCGCCGGCGGCCCGACGGTCGAACCGGACGCGGCCGGCCCGACTGGTGCCCGTCCGGCCGACACCACCTCGCGCGGCGTACCTGTCGCTGCGGGAGGTACGGGGTCCACTTCGGGGCTCGAGCAGCCCGGGCCCGAGCAGAGGGACCGTGAAGACTCGGGCCTCGAGCAGCCTGGGCCCGAACAGACGGGCCGTGAACACTCGGGCTTCCAGCAGCCGGAGCTCGAGCAGCCGGCAGCCGAGCAGTCGGCAGCCGAGCAGGCGGGCGGCGACCAGGCTGCGGTCGAGCAGCCGGGGCCGGGGGAGGCGGGGTCGAGCCGCACCGTCGCCGCGGCCGTCCGGCAGGCCCTGGCCGCACGCGCCCGCGCCGCGCAGCCGTCGAACGCCCTGGTGGACCCGCGTCGCGGCGACGCCCGGGACCGGCTCCTCGCGGTGCTCCTGGACGACCCGGTGCGCGCGGTCGGCGCGACGGTCGAGCTGCAGAGCCAGCAGGAGGAGCTGAGCAGGCTGGCGGAGGAGATGCGCACCCGGCGGGACGAGCTCGGCGGCGTCGTCCGGAAACTGGCCGACGCAGGTCTCGGTCCGAACCAGGTCGCCGAGCTCGCGGGCCTCGACCGTGCCGAGGTCGACCGCATGCTGGGCCAGAACCGTCGTCCCTGACGCGCTCCCCCGCCGACGCGGTCCACTGCGTTCGTTCGCCCGTCAGCGCGAGAGATCGGCGGCAGCCCAGCTGCGCCTTCCGGAAGGATCAGGACGGCACGGGTGACCGAGCGGGTCGCCGCTCAGCCCGCCACCCGCTGCAACAGTGCCGACATGTGCGGCTGCATCGGCTGCCCCTGCATCGCCCGCTCGTCGACGTAGGCGAGGTCGCCCTGGTTGACCAGGCCGTACAGCCGCTTCGCCCCGACGACCTCCTTCGCCGACGGGGTGCGCATCACGGCGTCGGTCTCGATCTGCCAGGAGCGCAGGTCCCCCTTCTCGCCGAACCAGACCTCGATGATGCCGGTGGCATGGGCGATGAGGACCTCGAGCGAGCCGTCGGGTTGCGGGCGCCAGAACCCGGTCTCCCGGGCGGCCGGCCGGATGACCTTTCCGTCCTCGTCGAGCAGCCACGCCCGCGCCTCGTACGAGACGAACGGGCGGCCGTCGTGCGCGAAGACGAGCTGCTGGCCGAAGTGGAAGGGCCCGTCGATCGTCGGGTAGACGACCTCGCCGGTGCCGCGCCACACGCCGATCAACGGGAGCAGGCCGAGGCACTGCTCGTGCAGGTCCGGGCCTTGCCTGAGGTTGGCGGTGTCGTCCGGGACCGGCAGGTCGTCCCACTGCGGCCGGTTGCGCTGCGGCGAGTCCGGCGCGGCGTTGGCGGGGCCGGTGATCATGGTGGGGACGTCGTTGCCGTCGGGCTGCGTCATACGGAGGGCTCCTCCGGGACTTCCTCGGTCGGCCGGGCCGCGAGCGCGGCGGTGGCGTCGGGTGCCGTCGTGAACAGCCGCCGCAGCAGGAAGCCGGTGAAGGCGACCGTCCCGGCGCTCGCCGCGATCAGCAGCACGGTGAAGAACCAGTGCACGGCGGGCGAGCATAGTCCCGCCCCACCCCCGGTCGCCCGACCCGGGTGAGGACGGCGCGCCCCCGTACGGAGCAGGCTCCCGGCGGGAGGCCCGGGATGGACGTGTTGAGCGCCGCGGAGGAGCCGTCGACGACGGTCTTCCGGCTCATGGAGGGCGCCGCCGTGATCTTCGAGGTGCTCGGCGCAGCGGTGCTCGTGGTCGGCATCCTCTGGTCGGTGGTGCTCTCGGCGCGGGTCTGGCGATCGACCCGGCGCGGCCGCGACGGCTACCAGACCCTCCGCGAGACGTTCGGCGGCACGTTGCTGCTGGCGATCGAGGTCCTGGTCGCCGCGGACCTGCTCCGCACGATCGCGGTCGAGCCGACCCTGCAGAACATCGCGATCCTCGGACTGATCGTCGTGATCCGCACCTTCCTCAGCTTCTCGCTGGAGATCGAGATCGAGGGGGTCCCGCCCTGGCGGAGGGCGATGACGAGCGGGCCGGAGCGCGTGGCCGCCGCGGCGGTCCGGGCCCGTGACCGGGCCGAGGTGACGGGCGCCGGCCGCTGAGTCACCCACTCCGGGCGGTGCCTGGGGAGCGCCCGGCCGCGAGGGTGGAGCACCGGCGCGACGGACGGGAGAGCGGTGATGGCGCAGGCGGACGAGGCCGCGAGGGCCGGTGCGGCGGGCACGACGCCGGCGGCTCCACCGACCCCCGAGGACATCCTCCGCTCCGGCGGCTACGCCCGGCTGTTGGTCCTCGCGGCTCTCGTGGGCGCCCCGATCTCGGCGGCCGCGTACTTCTTCCTGCAGTTGGTCGCGGGGCTCCAGGACTGGACCTACACCGATCTCCCGCGTGCGCTGGGCTTCGCCGTCGCGCCGGTGTGGTGGCCGCTACCCGTCCTCGCCGTGGGCGGTCTGGCGGTGGCCGCCGTCATCCGTTACCTGCCCGGGCACGGGGGGCATTCGCCGGCCGACGGCTTCCACGCCGGCCAGGTGCCCGTCCCGAACGAGCTGCCCGGGATCCTGCTGGCCGCGCTCGCCGGCCTGGGGCTCGGGGTCGTTCTGGGACCGGAGGCCCCGCTGATCGCCCTGGGCGGCGGGCTCGGCGTCCTGGCCCTGCACGCCGTCCGCCGGGGCGCCGACGGCCGGACGGCGGCGGTGCTGGCCGCGACCGGCAGCTTCGCCGCGATCAGTGCCCTGCTGGGCTCGCCGATTTTGGGCGCGTTCCTGCTGATGGAGGCCTCGCTGGCCGCGGGGGCGGCGCTCGGCGTAGTGCTGCTGCCCGGCCTGCTCGCGGCCGGGATCGGCTCACTGGTGTTCCTCGGGCTCGACTCGCTCACCGGGTTCGGCACGGCGTCGCTGACCTTGCCCGGGCTCCCCCCCTTCGGCCGGACCGACGTCGTCCAGTTCGGGTGGGCGGTGCTCGCGGGTCTGCTCGCGGCGCTCGTCGGCCTCGTCATCCGCACGCTCACGGGCGTCGTGCGGCGGCACGCCGAGAGCCGCATCATGGTGGCCGGGCCCGTGATCGGGGTGGTCGTGGCCGGGCTGGCCGTGCTCGCGGCGGTCCTGACCGGGCGCGACGTCTCGTTCGTGTTGTTCTCCGGCCAGGACTCCGTCGGGCCGCTGCTGCTCGGCAGCGCCTCCTGGACCGTTCCGGCGCTGACGATCGTGCTCGTCGCCAAGGTGCTGGCCTATGCGCTGTGCCTCGCCGCCTTCCGCGGCGGCCCGATCTTCCCGGCCCTGTTCGTGGGCGCGGCGGGGGGCATCCTGCTCTCGCACCTGCCCGGGCTGCCACTCGTGGCCGGGGCCGCGATCGGGCTCGGCGCGATGTCCGTGGTGATGCTGCGCCTGCCCCTCACCTCGGTGCTGCTGGCGACCTTGCTGCTCGGCACCGACGGTCTGGCCGTGATGCCGCTCGTCATCGTCGCCGTCGTCGTCGCCCACGTGACGGCCGCACGCCTGGCCCCGGCGCCCGCGACGGTCTGACCCCGACTCGCGGGGGCCCAGGGCGCGACTCGCGGGGGCTCAGGGCCCGACTCGCGGGGGCTCAGGGCGCGACTCGCGGACAGCGCACCGCTCCGGCCGCCACGAGGGTGACCGGGGCGGTGCGGGCTCCGCGGCCCTCAGGCGACGGCGATCTCCGTACGGTGCAGGCCCGGCGCGTCCGGCGAGAGCGTGGCCTCGCCGTTGCCGCTGCGGGACAGGGCCCGCACGGTCCAGGTGCCCGGGGCGGCGAAGAACCGGAAGTCGCCGGACGCCGACGACACGACCTCGGCCGTGAACTCGCCGGTGCCGTCGAGCAGCCGGACGAACGCGCCGCCGACCGGCTTGCCGTCGGCCACGACACGGCCGGCCAGCACGGTCTCCTTGGTCAGGTCGGTCCCGGCGGGCAGCAGCGCCGCCTGGTCAGGTGCTCCACACATGTCCTACTTGCTCCCCAGCTCGATCGGCACGCCGATGAGCGAGCCGTACTCGGTCCAGCTGCCGTCGTAGTTCTTCACGTCCGAGTGCCCCAGCAGCTCGCGCAGCACGAACCAGGTGTGGCTGGAGCGCTCGCCGATGCGGCAGTAGGCGATGGTCGGCTTGCCCGCGTCGAAGCCCGCCTCGCCGTAGAGGGCGGTGAGGTCGTCGTCGGACTTGAAGGTGCCGTCCTCGTTGGCCGCCTTGGACCACGGGATGTTGATGGCCGACGGGATGTGGCCCGGCCGCTGCGACTGCTCCTGCGGCAGGTGGGCCGGGGCCAGGATCTTGCCGGAGAACTCGTCGGGCGAGCGGACGTCGACCAGGTTCTTGGTCCCGATGGCGTCGACGACCTCGTCGCGCAGCGCGCGGATCGAGCCGTCCGCCGGCTTGGCGGTGTAGCTGGTGGCGGCCCGCTCGGGGACGTCCGTGGTCAGCGTGCGGCCGTCGAGCTCCCACTTCTTGCGGCCGCCGTCGAGCAGCTTGACCTTGTCGTGCCCGTAGAGCTTGAACTCCCAGTACGCGTACGCCGCGAACCAGTTGTTGTTGCCGCCGTAGAGGATCACCAGGTCGTCGTTCGAGACGCCCTTGCGTGAGAGCAGCTCGCCGAACTGCTCCTGCGACACGATGTCGCGGCGGACCGGGTCCTGCAGCTCGGTCGTCCAGTTGATCTTCACGGCCCCCGGGAGGTGGCCGCCGTCGTAGGCGGTGGTGTCCTCGTCGACCTCGAGGAACACGACGCCCTCGGTGCCCAGGTTCTTCTCCGCCCAGTCGGCGTCGACCAGGACGTCCTCGCGACTCATGCTGATGTCACTCCTGTGTGTCGGTGTCGTGGTGAAACGATGGGGTCGGGCGCGCGCGGTGCGCGCCCGGGCGAGCAGGCCGTACGCCTCGCCGCCCAGGCAGAAGCCGAAGGCCGCGGTGAGGAAGGCGCGGTGAGGAAGGCGCGGTGAGGAAGGCCGCCACCAGCGCGAACGCCGTCGCGACGAGCCCGAGCACGGTCCCGCCCACGGCGCGGCCGTGCGCGCGGGCGCGCCGGACCCGTCCGGTGCGGGCATGGGGGAACTCCTGAGGTGCTCGACGAGAGAAGGTCGGATCAGGAGGACCGACAGAGGCAGCCGGCAAGACGGCACAGGTCCACTGCGCGGCGTCGGGTCAGCGGCCAGTTCACGGCAGCGAGGGTAACCGAAACGCCCGGTCGGCGGGAGCGGCGACCCGGAAGATGGATGCCCGTCACGCCGGATGTCCGCGCAGCTCGGGAGCGAGGGGCGTATCCAGCTCGGCCCGGCGGAGCACGCCGGGGACGCGCAGCAGCCCGCGGCCCGTGCGGTCGGAGCCGACCGTGGTCGGCGTCCGCAGCACCGACAGCGCCCGGGCCAGCACCAGACACCGCGCGGTCGCCGAGTACCAGTGCCGCGAGCAGGACGACGAGACCCGTGCTGCGCACGTCCCGACGAAACCCGGCGGGCCGCGGCGATGTTCCGCGCTCAGCCGGCGGTGTCGGACTCGGGGGCGGCCCCGATGACGACGTCGTGCGCCTCGCCGGAGATCTCCAGTGTCCCGTCGCGCGCCTGGAGCTTCGTGGGCACGACTCCGAAGGGCAGGCCGCCCGGGTCGATGCGCAGCGCGAAGGCCTGCCGCACGAGATCGGTGATCGGGGCCGGCAGGGGATCGCCGTCACTGTTGCGGACGTCCCGCGGGACCACCCGCATCACCCCGTCCGCCACCTGCAGCTCGGCGAGCACGACCGGCTGGTACTCCTGCCCGGCGACGGTCACGGTGCCGGAGATCCGCGCGACGGAGTCCGGGTCGAGCCGGCGCATCGTCGGGTCGCCGCCCTCGTCCACGACGGCGGCGATGGCGTTGGCGTCGACGTTGCCGATGCTGAAGCGCTCGACGCCCGGCAGCATCCGCTGCAGGTCGTCGGCCCCGACCCGGGCCGCGCCCTCGGCCGTGGTGACGCGCAGCGAGGGAGTGCCGGAGCCGAGCAGGCCGGAGAGCGGCGCCTCGACGTCGCGCAGGTCGGCGCGCAGCTGGACGTTGTGCAGGTCGCCGACCCGGATCCGGTCCGCCCGCAGCTCCACCGAGCCGTACTCGCCCGCGACCGCCTGGGTGAGGAACGGGAAGCCGTTGATCCGCACCGACGGGTCGTCCGCCAGACCGAGGCGGTCCCGCAGCTCGCGGGACACCACCGACTCGGCGGCCGCGGCGGCGGCATAGTCCGCGGCGACCAGTACCCCGGCGAGCACCAGCACCGCGACGATCAGGCGTTTCACTCTCGACCTCCGGCTCCCACACGTCGCGCGGGCCCAACCTAGAGACCCCCGACGCCGACCCGTGCGGCGGCCCCGGCGCCCGTCACTTGTCACAGTGCCCTCACGGGCGCGTAACTCGCGCGAAACCACAGCGGGCTCCGGGCGAGGGAAATCGTCGCGCACGGGCATTCCTGCAGCGCACGGGCTCGTCGAACGGGGTGAGCTGGCTCGCGGAACTCGTGTCCGTGGCGACCGCTTGTCTATTCTTGACCGATCCGCGTGACGGACCCGCCGGGTCACGCGGTGTGGAACGGAGGTCGGCGTCGCCCACCGTGACCGGAACGGCGGACGCCGGGCGTGGCGTCCGCCGTCGATTCCCCGGTGGAGAGGAGGCAGCGGTGGAACTGCTACTGCTGACAGCGGACACGGATCCCGGTTCGGTGCTCCCCGCGCTGACCCTGCTCCCGCACGGCGTCCGGACCGCGGCGCCGGAGGTGGCCGCGCTGCTCGACGCCGGTCCCCACGACGCGGTCCTCGTCGATGCCCGGTCCGACCTGGTCGCCGCCCGGAGCCTGTGCCGGCTGCTCGGCAGCACCGGGACGGACGTGCCCGTCATCGCCGTGCTCAACGAAGGCGGACTCGTGGCCGTCTCCGGTGAGTGGGTGGTCGACGAGATCCTGCTGCCGTCCGCGGGTCCCGCGGAGGTCGACGCGCGGCTGCGGCTGCTCAAGTCCCGCCCCGGCGCGGACTCCGCGAGTGCGGGCGGCGCCCTGGTACTGGGCGAGCTGGTGATCGACGAGGCGACCTACGCGGCGCGGCTGCGCGGGCGTCTGCTGGAGCTGACCTACAAGGAGTTCGAGCTGCTCAAGTACCTCGCGCAACACGCCGGTCGGGTGTTCACCCGTGCCCAGCTGCTGCAGGAGGTCTGGGGCTACGACTTCTTCGGGGGCACGCGCACCGTCGACGTGCACGTCCGGCGGCTGCGCGCGAAGCTCGGCCCCGAGCACGAGCAGATGATCGGGACGGTGCGCAACGTCGGCTACAAGTTCGTGCGCCCCGGCCGCGCCGGGCTGGGCGTGCCGGCCGGGGGCGTCCCGGAGGACAACGACGCCGACACGGACGACGACGGCGACCGAGCCACCCTCCGCGGTCTGCACACGATGCGCTGATCCCGGAGGCGGCGACAGTACGATCCCGGCGCGCCGGGACGGCCCGCGGGTAGGGTCGTCCCGGTGAGTGCCGTCCGGGTCCTGTCCGAGCTCGACCCCGCCACCACGGCGGCGGTCCGCGACCTGGCCGTGGCGGCCGGACGCGCGGACGGGCGGGAACCCTTCTCCGAGCAGTTCCTGATCAACCTCCGCGGCGGCGCACGGGCGGGCGTCACGCACCTCGTCGTCGGTACCGCCGAGGCCGCGGACCGGACCGGCGGCGGGCTCGTGGGGGCCGGGGACGCGCTCGCCGGCTACGCGCAGCTGGACGGCACCTCGGCCGAGCTGGCCGTCCACCCCGACCACCGCCGCCGCGGGATCGGTGGCGCGCTGCTCGCCGAGCTGACCGCCCGCGCCCCGGAGCTCGACGTCTGGGCCCACGGTGACCTGCCGGCCGCGGCGGCCCTCGCCGCGTCCCGCGGACTGGAGCGCGCCCGCGTGCTGTGGCAGATGCGCCGCACCCCGGAGGCCGGTGCGCTGCCCGCCCCGACCGTGCCCGACGGCGTCACGATCCGGCCCTTCGTCGTGGGCGAGGACGAGGCCGACTTCCTCCGCGTCAACAACGCCGCCTTCCACTGGCACCCCGAGCAGGGTGGCTGGGCCCTCGAGCAGGTCCGGGAACGCGAGGCCGAGGACTGGTTCGATCCCGAGGGCTTCCTGCTGGCCGTGGACGCCGACGGCACCCTGCTCGGCTACCACTGGACCAAGGTGCACTCGCCGACGGCGGCCGAGCCCGCGATGGGTGAGGTGTACGTCCTCGGGGTGGACCCGGCGGCGCACGGGCGCGGGCTGGGCCGCGTGCTCACCCTCGCCGGTCTGCACCACCTGGCCGCGCGGGGCCTCGACACCGTGCTCCTCTACGTCGAGGCGGACAACGCGCCGGCGGTGCGCGTCTACGAGAAGCTCGGCTTCGCGGTCCACGCCACGGACGTCATGTACTCCACGTGAGACTCCACGGGCCGCCCGTCACCGCTCCGTGTCGCGGCCCACGTCCGAGGTCACGGGCCGATCACGCGCCGTCGGGCGGGTGATGAATCCCGTGCCGTTCGGGCTACCTGTTCACCCTTCGTTCATCCGTAGTGGGTCGAGCGTCCACCGAGCGCACTTAGCGTTCGTGGCCGAGCGGCTCGGAACGGGCCGCGTGTGCGGCCGGTTCCGACCGGCTCCCCGACACACGGAGGAACCAGCAGTGAAGACCATGCGCCCGAAGCGCGCGCGGATCGCCGCCGTCGGCCTGGCGGCCGGCGGCGCCATCGTGCTCGCCGGCTGCGGTGCGGCCAACGAAGGCTCCTCGGCCGGTGGCGAGTCGAGCGCCCCGTCGTCGAACGTGTCCGGCACGATCGCCGGTGCGGGCTCCAGCGCGCAGCAGGC
The DNA here is from genome assembly GCF_047200735.1 of Pseudonocardia oceanicola. Lineage (NCBI taxonomy): Bacteria > Bacillati > Actinomycetota > Actinomycetes > Pseudonocardiales > Pseudonocardiaceae > Pseudonocardia > Pseudonocardia oceanicola. The sequence continues at coordinate 21,162 of NZ_JBJZON010000016.1, read as the reverse complement.
CGCGATGCAGGCCTGGATCGCCAACTTCACCGGGGCCAACCCCGACGCCACGGTGAACTACGACCCGGTCGGCTCGGGCGGCGGCCGCACCCAGTTCGTCGAGGGGGGCACGGCCTTCGCCGGGTCGGACGCCTACCTCGAGGGCGACCAGCTCGAGCAGGCCCGCAGCCGCTGCGGCGGCTCGGTCATCGAGATCCCGGACTACATCTCCCCGATCGCGCTGGTCTACAACCTGGAGGGCGTCGACCAGCTGAAGTTGTCCCCGGCGACGGTCGCGGGCATCTTCAACGGCTCGATCACGACCTGGAACGCGCCGGAGATCGCTGCGGACAACCCCGGCGTGACCCTGCCGGACCAGCGGATCGCCCCGGTGCACCGCTCCGACGAGTCGGGCACGACCGAGAACTTCACCGAGTACCTGCACGCGGCCGCCCCGGACGTGTGGACGAACGAGGCGGACGGGAACTGGCCGGTCCAGGGCGGCGAGGCCGCCCAGGGCACCTCCGGTGTGATCGGCGCGGTGAAGGCGGGCAACGGCACCATCGGCTACGCCGACGCCAGCCAGGCCGGTGACCTCAAGGTCGCCCAGGTCAAGGTGGGCAACGAGTACGTCAGCCCGACGCCCGAGGCGGCGGCCAAGATCCTCGAGGACTCGCAGCGCGTGGAGGGCCAGGGCGACACCTCCTTCGCCTTCGACCTCAAACGCGACACCACTGCCTCGGGCACCTACCCGATCGTGTTGGTCTCCTACCTGATCGGCTGTCCGCAGTACCAGGACGCCAACACGGCGAACCTGGTCAAGGCCTTCTTCTCCTACATCGTCAGCCCGGAGGGGCAGCAGGCCGCGGCCCAGGCGGCGGGCTCGGCACCGATGACGGACACCCTGCGCAACCAGATCACCCCGGTGATCGACTCCATCTCGGCCGCCGGCTGAGTCCGGTGCCTGCCGACGGTCGAGGGTCCCGGTCCGTGCCATCGTGCGGGCCGGGGCCCTCGGCCGCGCCCTCGTCCCACCACCTCGTCTGCTGAGGGAATGCCGTGACCACAACGGAAGTCACGCCCACGCCGCCGAAGACCGCCAAGCCGGTCAGCCAGCTGGGTGACCGGATCTTCGCCGGATCGGCGAAGGGCGCCGGGATCTTGATCCTCGTCGTGCTGGCCGGGGTCGCCGCGTTCCTGCTGATCGAGGCCTTCCCGGCCCTCGTCGCGCCGGCCGAGGAGCTCCCGGGCGAGCAGAACCTGCTCGTCTACGTCTGGCCGCTGCTGTTCGGCACGCTGCTCAGCGCGTTCCTCGCGTTGCTGGTGGCCACGCCGCTGGCCGTCTGCGTCGCCCTGTTCATCAGCCACTACGCGCCGCGCCGGCTGGCGCAGGGGCTGGGCTATCTCGTCGACCTGCTCGCCGCGGTGCCGTCGATCGTCTACGGGCTCTGGGGCGCGTGGACGCTCGCGCCCGCGTCCGTCGGGCTCGCCACCTGGTTCGACGACTACCTGGGCTGGATCCCGCTGTTCGCCGGCCCCGTCTCGACCACCGGCCGCACCATGCTGGTGGCCGGCCTCGTCCTCGCGGTCATGATCCTGCCGATCATCACCGCCGTCGCCCGCGAGGTCTTCCTGCAGACCCCGAAGCTGCACGAGGAGGCGGCGCTCGCGCTCGGGGCCACCCGCTGGGAGATGATCAGAATGGCCGTGATCCCGTTCGGCCGCTCCGGCGTCATCTCGGGTGCGATGCTGGGCCTCGGCCGCGCGCTCGGCGAGACCATGGCGGTCGCGATCGTGCTGTCGGTGTCGGGTGTCATCACGTTCAACCTGATCAGCTCGACCAACCCGTCGACCATCGCGGCCAACATCGCGCTGCAGTTCCCCGAGTCCTCCGGGCTCGCGGTCAACACGCTGATCGCCTCGGGCCTGGTGCTGTTCGTCGTCACCCTGGCGGTGAACATGCTGGCCCGCTACATCGTCAACCGCCGCCGCGAGTTCTCCGGAGCGAACTGATGTCCACCGGAACCGAGCGCAACGACCTCGACACGGCGGAGCGCGGGCTCGACGCCCCCGCCATCACCCCGTCCGACGTCCCCCGCGTGCAGGGCACGCTCCCGCGGTGGGCGCCGTGGGGGATCCTGGTGGGGGCGGCCGTCGTCGTGGGCGCGCTCCTCGCCGTCACCGGCTTCAGCGTCGGCCTCTGGGTCTTCCTCACGGCCGTGCTGTACGCCGTCGCCACCTACGCCACCTCCCGCTTCGTGGAGGGAGCGCGGCGGGCGGCCGACCGGCTCGTCACCGTGATCGTGTCCGCGGCCTTCCTGCTCGCGATGGTCCCGCTGGCCTCGGTGATCGTCACCGTGGTCGGCAACGGCATCGCCCGCTTCGACCCGGCCTTCTTCACCAACTCCATGCGCGGGGTCATCGGCGAGGGCGGCGGCGCCTACCACGCCATCATCGGCACGCTGATCATCACCGGGCTCGCCGCGGTCATGTCGATCCCGATCGGCGTGATGACGGCGGTCTACCTGGTCGAGTACGGACACGGGCGGCTGTCGCGGGCCATCACCTTCTTCGTCGACGTCATGACGGGCATCCCGTCGATCGTCGCCGGTCTCTTCGCGTACGCCCTGTTCGCCCTGGTGTTCGGCCCGGGCGTGCGGATGGGCTTCGCCGGTGCCGTCGCGCTGACCGTGCTGATGATCCCGATCGTGGTGCGCTCCACCGAGGAGATGCTCAAGATCGTCCCGAACGAGCTGCGCGAGGCCGCGTACGCCCTGGGCGTGCCGAAGTGGCGCACGATCCTCAAGGTCGTCATCCCGACGACGGCGGGCGGCATCGCCACCGGCATCACGCTGGCCATCGCCCGCGTCATCGGCGAGACGGCGCCCCTGCTGGTGGCCGTCGGCATCACGACGGGCGTGAACCTCAACCCGTTCGACAACCGGATGGCCACGCTCCCGGTCTTCTCGTACTACTCGTACGTGGCGCCGGGCATCCCGCGCGAGCCGTTCATCGACCGGGCCTGGACGGCCGCCCTCGTGCTGATGGTGATCGTCATGGTGCTCAACATCGTCGCCCGGATCATCTCCCGCGCGTTCGCCCCGAAGACCCGATAGGACACGCCATGAGCAAGAACATCGAGGCCAAGAGCCTGAACATCTACTACGGGTCGTTCCTCGCCGTCGAGGGCGTCGACATGAAGATCAAGAAGCAGACGGTCACCGCCCTGATCGGGCCGTCCGGCTGCGGCAAGTCGACGTTCCTCCGCTCGATCAATCGGATGCACGAGGTCATCCCGGGCGCCCACGTCGAGGGCAGGCTCGAGCTCGACGGCCAGGACCTCTACGGCCCGGGCATCGACCCCGTGGGCGTGCGGCGGCAGATCGGCATGGTCTTCCAGCGACCCAACCCGTTCCCCACGATGTCGATCTACGACAACGTGATCGCGGGCATGAAGCTGAACAACAAGAAGTCCAGGAAGGCGGACCTGGACGACACCGTGGAGCGCTCGCTGCGCGGTGCCAACCTGTGGAACGAGGTCAAGGACCGGCTCGAGAAGCCCGGCTCCGGCCTGTCCGGCGGCCAGCAGCAGCGGCTCTGCATCGCCCGCGCGATCGCGGTGCAGCCCGACGTGCTGCTCATGGACGAGCCGTGCTCGGCGCTCGACCCGATCTCGACGCTCGCGATCGAGGACCTGATCAACGAGCTGAAGACGGACTACACGATCGTCATCGTGACCCACAACATGCAGCAGGCGGCGCGGGTCAGCGACTTCACGGGCTTCTTCAACATCGAGGGCACCGGCAAGCCCGGCAAGCTCGTCGAGATGGACGACACCAAGACGATCTTCTCCCAGCCGAAGCAGAAGGCGACCGAGGACTACGTCTCCGGCCGGTTCGGCTGAGGCGAGCCGGGGACCTGCGGACGGACGCCGGCGGTGCACGACACCGCCGGCGTCTGCCGTTCCCGGCACCGTCGGATCAGAGCTGCAGGGCCTCGGGGTGCCGGCCGGTCACCACGTAGACGGTCCGCTCGGCCAGGGCCACGGCGTGGTCGGCGATGCGCTCGTAGAAGCGGGCGAGCAGGGTCAGGTCGACGGCGGCCGGGATGCCGCAGGTCCAGGTGTCCCCGAACATCAGGGCGAACAGGTCGCGGTGCAGGGCGTCCACCCGGTCGTCGTCGCTCTCCAGTTCGAGGGCGAGGATGACGTTGCGGGTCCGCAGCACCGTGACCGTCTTGCTCATCATGGCGCCGACCTGGGTACTGAGTTCCAGGAGGATCTCGCGGGCCTGCTCGGGCACGCACGGGTCCGGGTGCCGTCGGTGGGCCGCCTCGGCGATGTGCTGGGCGAGATCGCCGACCCGCTCGAGCTCGTGCGCCGACTGGATCGCCGAGACGACCGCGCGCATGTCGGGGCCGACGGGCGCGAAGATCGTGATCGTCTCGGTCGCGAGGGCCTCGATCCGCGCGCGTCGGTCGTCGATCGCCGGGTCGCCCTCGATGACCCGCTCGGCGAGCCGCGGATGCCGCTCCAACAGAGCGGCGGACGCGGCGCGCACGGCGGCGACGACGACCTCGCCCATCTCGCCGAGCAGCGTCTGCAGCCGCACGGCGTTCTCGTCGAACGTCTCCCTGCGCACGGGATCAGCCTAGGAAACCGGACGATCTCCCACCGCGCGAGCGGTGTGAACGATCGATGAACGGCGGTCGTCGTCAGCCGTCCGGGGTCAGGGCTCGAGCCGGAAGCCCACCTTGAGCCCGACCTGGAAGTACTCGACCGTGCCCTCCTGCAGGTGGCCACGGATCTCGGTGACCTCGAACCAGTCCAGCTGGCGGAGCGTCTCGTTGGCGCGGCTCACGCCGTTGCGGATGGCGTCGTCGACGCTGTCAGGAGAGGTGCCGACGATCTCGGTGACCCGGTACACATGGTTGGACATGCAGCGTTAGTGCCCCGAACACGGGGCCGGCCAAACGCCGGAGCGGATCTCATACCGCGAGCGGCCCCGGCATCTGCCCGGTGACCACGTAGACGATCCGCCGCGCGACGGCCACGGCATGATCGGCGTAGCGCTCGTAGAACCGCGCGAGGAGCGTGACGTCCACGGCCGCCTCGACGCCGTGGGTCCAGTTGCGGTCCATGAGCACCGTGAACATGTGCTTGTGCAGGTCGTCCATCGCGTCGTCGTCCGTCTCGAGCTCGGCGGCGGCGGCGAGGTCGCGGCTGCGGATGACCGCACCGGCCTTCCGCGCCAGCGCGACGCCCACCCGCCCCATCTCCGCGAAGTACGGCGCGATCTGCTCGGGCAGCACGGGCTGCGGGTGCCGACGCCGCGCCGCCTGTGCGACGTGCAGGGCCAGATCGCCCATCCGCTCGATGTCGCCGGCGCCGTGGATCGCGGAGACCACGATCCGCAGGTCGGTCGCCACCGGGGCCTGCAGCACCAGGAGGGCGAACGCTTTCTCCTCGGCCGAGTGCCGGATCTCGTCGATCCGGACGTCCTCGTCGATGACCTGCTCGGCGAGCCGGAGGTCGGCGTCGAGGAGTGCGCGCGTCGCCTTCTCCATGGCCAGTGCGACGCCGTCGCACATTCCCGCCAGGGCGTCGGCGAGCTCGTCGAGCTGTTCGGTGTAGGCGTCACGCATGGTCCGAGGGTAGAGGGGGTCGATCGGCCGTACAGCAGCAGGACGTGAACCGGCGATGAACGCTCGGTCGGTGGTCAGCCGCAGGTGCCGGGCGGGACCTGTGCGGCAGGGGTCGGCGCCTCCGTCACCGGTGCCCGGATGGTGCCGTCGAAGGAGTTCCCGAGCACCAGCTGCAGGGTGCCGGTGCTGCCCAGGTCCTGGACCAGGCGCGCACGGGGAACGACCTCGCCGAGCAGCTCCGCGGCGTCGGCGCGGTCGGGGGAGAAGCGCAGCAGGGTCTCGGCGGAGGGCTGCGGTGCGTTGTCGACCTCGCCGACGCCGAAGCCGAGCGCGCGCAACGAGTCGCCGACCTGACGGCCGAGCCCGTCCCGCCCGGCGCCGTTGACCACGCCGACCGTGACGCTGCCGGGCTCGGGGCCGGTCGCGGACGCCACCGGCGTCGTGGCGGTGGGCAGGGGCTGGTCCTTGCGCAGCGCGGAGAACAGCCGGGAGGCCTCGGTGTCGCGCAGCTCGAGATTGCCACGGGTGTTCGGCACGGCGGAGGCGGGCAGCGCCAGGAAGGTGGCGCCCCCGGTTCCCGTCCGGTCGAGGGTCGAGGTCAGCCGGACCATCTCGTGCACCCCGACCTCGTCGGACAGCATGCTCCGGCCCAGTGCGGCGGCGAAGTCCCGGGTCGTGGTGGGGGAGAGCAGGGTCGAGGCGGAGAGGGCCTCGCGGAAGGTGGCCGCGAGCAACTGCTGCTGGCGTTGCAGCCGGCCCAGCGCGGGCGACGGATCCGACGGCACGGCCGCCGCCTCGGCGAAGCGGACGGCCCGGGCGCCGTCGAGCCGGGAGGTGCCCGCCTGCGCGACGACCGGGCCCAGGGTGCGGTCCTCGACGGGCTGCACGACGCAGACGTCGACGCCGCCGACCGCGTCGACCATGCCGGCGATGCCGGGCAGGTCCAGCGCGACGAACCGGGTCACGGACATCCCGGTCAGCTGCTGCACCGTGCGGACGAGGCACCGCGGCCCGCCCACCGCGTAGGCCGAGGACAGCGCGGTCCGGGTCTCGGCCGGGACGGTCTCGTCGAGGTAGGTCGCGGCCGCGGCGTCCCAGCGCGGGCACGGCGGCCGGTTGATCTCCAGGCCCATCGGGAGGGAGACGCCCACGACCCGTTCCCCGCCCGCCGCGACGTGCGCCAGCATCAGCGAGTCCGTCCGTTCGCCGGTCGTCGCCGGGGTGCCCGAGCTGCCGGAAGCGGTGCCCAGCACCAGCACGTTCTCGTCGCCGGCCTGGCCCTCGGCGTCGATCACCCCGACCTCGGGGTCGAGCGCGGCCACCGTGCGGATCGTCGAGTCCATCCAGCGGGTGGCGCCCCAGCTGAGCGCGACGCCGAGGAAGATCAGTACCGCCAGGGCTGCCGCGATGACCCGGCCGGCCACGGCCAGGCGGGTGGGCGGCGCCGCTCGGCGGTCGGCGCGGCGTGCTCGGGGTCCGTCGGCTCCGTCGGGATCGGTGCCGTCGCTGCCGTCGTCCCCGCCCCCGTCGTGGCCGAGCGCGACCCCGGCGTGCGCGGCGGTCAACCGGGTGAGGCTCGCGTCGATCGCGCGGGTGCGGTCGGCGAGCGCGTCGCTCCCGTCGGGCTCGTCGACGACGGGCGTGACCAGGGCGGTGTCCTCCCCACGGGGAGTGCGCACGGGGTAGCCGGCGATGTCCGGCGCACCCGGGCGTGCGCGCAGCCGGGTGGTGGAGGAGGCGGTCACGGGGTCCGCCTCGGCCCGACCCGCTCCGGCCCGACCCGCTCCGGTCCGGCCTTCTCCGGTCCGGACGCTCGGGCCGGCGTCATGGGGAGTCGGCTGTCCCGGGCCCGACCCGCGGGGTGTGGCGGGCGGGCGACCGGCGTCGGAGGGTGGTCGGACGGCGTCGGAGGGCGCAACCGACGGTCGGTGGCCGTCGGTCGGGTGGCCGGGACGTGGACCGCCGTGGGCCGGCGTCGCGTGTCGACCGCCGTCGGATGGCGCCGCGGCTCGACGGCTGCTGTCGCGAGGCGGAGCGGTCGGCCGGCTGCGCTCGGAGGGCGGGGCCGGCAGCCGGTCGCTGTCGTGCCGCGCTGCGGCGGGGCGGTCGCTGTCGTGCCGCGCTGCGGCGGGGCGGCCGCTGTCGTGCCGCGCTGCGGCGGGGCGGCCGCTGTCGGGTGGCGCTGCGGCGGGGCGGCCGCTGTCGCGGAGTGCGTCCGGGATTCGGCTGCCGTCGTGGGGTGCGCCGTTCAGGGAACCGAGCGAGCCGTTCTGGGCGGCGGAGCCGGACGAGCCGGACGAGCCGTTCGGGGCGGCGGGGCCGGGAGCGGATGGGCGGGCGGGGCTGTCGGCCGGCGGATCGGGGCGGAACCGTCCGGCCGTCCCGCCGTTGCGGGTCGCCGCGTCCGTGCCGCCGGTCGGGAGGCCGACCGTGCGCGTCGCGCGGGCGGACGGGCCCTGCGGCGGGCGGGCTGCGTTCGACCGGAGGCCCGTCGTCGCCGCAGCGTCGGACCAGTCGTGTCCGCGCGCCGGCGACCGTCGCCAACCCGACTGCTCACGCCGGCCCGAGGACGGCGAGCGCCGGTCGCCACGGCTCCCGCCCGTGTGGCCGGACGGGGCGGGCGGCGCGGCGGAACGGGGCGGGACGCTGCCCGGGATCGGGGCGCCCGCCGTCCGAGGGTCGGGGGTCGCGCGGCCGTTCGGCGCCGGTGTGGTGCCGTGCCCGTCGAGTCCCGTCACGGCGGGGGCGGCCGCGCCGCCAGGGTTCCGTCGCTCGCGCCCCGCGGGGCGCTCCTGCTCCACCCCGGAGCCGGGGCCGTGCTCGGCCGCACGGATGCCGAGACGGGCGAGGACGTCGTCCGCGGGGGGAGGCCCGTCCCCCCGGGCCCGCCGGCCCGCGCGGGAACCCCGCGACCGCCGGTCGTCCTCGTCCTGCACGTCACCTCCGGCCCACCGACAGCGGGAAGGGCGGAGAAGCCGTCACCGGCCGTGTCCGCCCCGCCGTCGAGTTTACGGAGCGGCAATGCTCCGTCCGGCGGAGGGTCAGCCGGTCGTGCGAACCGGCTGAGGGATCGACCGGCGTGCGCCGGCCGGCCCGGCGAGGCGCACCCGGCCCCCGCGCGCGGCCCGGTAGGCCACGGCGTTGCGGCCGGCCTCCTTGGCCGTGTAGAGCAGCAGGTCCGCCTCGCCGATCAGACGCTCGACCTCGGCGATCCGACCCGCCGCGTGGGCCACTCCGATGCTCACGGTGACCCGCAGGTCGGAGTGCAGGTCGGACCAGTCGTGCCGGGCGATCCGGTCCCGCGCCTGCTCGCTGATCTCGACGGCCTGCGCCAGGTCGCGACCGGGAAGGACAAGCGCGAACTCCTCGCCGCCGTAGCGCGCGCAGAACCCGCCCTCCGGCAGCGCGGCGTCGAGCTCGGTCACCATGCGTTGCAGGACCCGGTCGCCGAACAGGTGCCCGTAGGTGTCGTTGACCAGCTTGAAATGGTCGATGTCGACCAGCGCCAGGCACAGTCCGGTGGTCCGGAAGGGGGTGCCGTCGAGATCGGCCAGCAGGGCGGCGAGCCGCTCGTCGAGGTACCGACGGTTGTAGCTGGCGGTGAGGCTGTCCCGGCGGCTCTGCTCGCGGGCCTCCGCGTGTTCGCGGCGGAGGCGGTCGAGCTCGTCGTGCGCGTCGCGCAGGGGCTCCTCGCCGTGCAGCAGGCGCAGCGCCGCGTGGAGGTGGCCGTAGGCCTGCTCCCAGCAGCCCTCGGCGGCCAGGCGCTCGGCCGCGGCGGTGTGCAGGGCGGCGCGGTTGCGCGGGGAGGCCGGCGGGGTGTCCGTGACCGTGGGCACGTCGTGCACCAAGGTCCGTACCGTAGCCCTGACGTCCATCGCGATCACCCCCCTGCTGCCCCTATCGTCGTCGTGACGCGTGTGGTTCTTGAGGCGGACGGGACGTTCCTACCCGTTCGCGTCCTACTCCACCCGACCGAGCGAGCGGGAATCCACGGGCCGTCGGTCCCGGCTTCACCCGCCGGAGTGCTCGACCTCGGCACCGAACGGCACGGCGGGGTCGTCGGGGTCGTCGAGCCAACGCTCCGGGAGGACGACCTTGCCCGGCGAGCCCTGCCGCCCGCGCGGGCCCTCGGCGTCGGCGGGGAACTCCTGGTCGAGGTCGAGCCGGGCGAGGAGCTCGTCGAGCTGGTCGATGCTCTCGACCATGCCGAGGCTGCGCCGGAGGTCGCCGCCGACCGCGAAGCCCTTGAGGTACCAGGCGATGTGCTTGCGGACGTCGCGGATGCCCTTGTGGTCGCCCATGTGCTCGCACAGGAGCACGGCGTGGCGGCGCAGCGTGGCCGCCACCTGCCGTAGGTTCGGCGGGGTCGGCTGCGGGCGGCCGGCGAAGGCGGCCTCGAGGTCGCCGAACAGCCACGGCCGGCCCAGGCACCCCCGCCCGACGACGACGCCGTCGCACCCCGTCTCGCGGACCATGGCGAGCGCGTCGGCGGCGCTGAAGATGTCGCCGTTGCCCAGCACCGGGAGCGCGGCGGGCAGATGGTCGCGCAGCCGGGCGATCGCGGACCAGTCGGCCTGACCCGAGTACCGCTGCGCCGCCGTCCGCGCGTGCAGTGCCACCGCGGCGACCCCCGAGTCGGCCGCGATCCGGCCCGCTTCGAGAAAGGTGTGGTGCCCGTCGTCGATGCCGATCCGCATCTTGACCGTGACCGGCAGGTCCCCGGCGTTGTCGACGGCCGCCTGCACGATCCGCTCGAACAGTCGCCGCTTGAACGGCAGCGCGGCACCGCCGCCCCGGCGCGTCACCTTCGGGACGGGACAGCCGAAGTTCATGTCGATGTGATCGGCGAGGTCCCGCTGGACGATCATCCGTACGGCCTGGCCCATCGCCGCTGGGTCCACGCCGTAGAGCTGCATGGACCGCGGCTGCTCGTCGGGGTCGAACGCGATCATGCGGAAGGTCAGCGGGTTCTTCTCCACCAGCCCGCGCGAAGTGATCATCTCGCAGACGTAGAAGCCCGCCCCCTGCTCGCGGCACAGTCGCCGGAACCCCGGGTTCGTGATGCCCGCCATGGGCGCCAGCACGACCGGCGTCGCGACCTCGTGGCGGCCGATGCGCAGCGGCGGCAGCACCGGGCGCGCGGTGCTCTCGGGGGCGTCCAGCAGTGTCACGGGACCCCATTGTCCATGCGCGTGCGGCGGCGTGCCGGGACGGTGTGCGATTGCGGGACCTCGCCCGCTCCGCGACCGGGCGCCCCGGTCGTGGGCCACCGCCCGGCCGGCGGGTCGGCGCCGCTGTGTGGCCCGGCCGACGGGGCTCCACGGTCCAGTAGGCTCGGCCACGGTCGGACCCGGGCACCCCGCCCGGCCACGGCCGGGGCCTCTAGCTCAATCGGCAGAGCAGCGGACTTTTAATCCGCGGGTTCAGGGTTCGATCCCCTGGGGGCCCACTCAGCAGCAGGTCAGGACGTCGGCCCCGACTCTCGACCATGATCGGCCCCCGGAATACCCCCAGGATTCGCATCGCAAGCGACCAAGAAGTCACGGCCAACGAGGTACTGGTGCGACCCGTCCTCCACGACCACCGAGCTGGTGGACGACGGTCCGACAGGTTCAACCGCTACGACAGTGCGTGAACGCGAGAATGGGTTCGTGTGACGACGGGGTCGTCGGGTCCTCTCAAGCTTCCGCGGGAGCCTGCATACTGCTTCGTCCAATCTAGGCGTGAACTTTATACGCGTCCGCATGCGGTACTCTTCGCCATTCAGGTAAGACCTGTTTACGCTTGCGGTTGGCATTAATCCAAGGCTCTTCGCTAACTCGATCACGCCCCCTGCGAGTCCTGGATCGCTCAGACTCACCTCAACGACACCATTCTGACCTACTGAACCGTCTGAATCTACGAGACCTTGAAGTAGGTCCCATCGCTGAGGAAGTGAAGCTCTAAGCATCTCGGATGGGACGTGCTTGTTCATGTACAGGTTCCCATCACGCAACGCCTTCATTGCAATCCCCCGCGAGCCGAAGCGAACCCTGATCGTTTCGCCGTGGGTTCTCTTGGGCTCTCCGAGCGGGACTCCCTCTACGGCGAACTGATAGCGCAGGGAGGGCAGGTCAGCTTGGTGAGCCGTGATCCGGGGGCCGTCCCTGTCGCCGTCTCCCAGCCAGTACCCAAGCACGTACGGAGGCAGCCCGGCGTCCACATGATGGCCGAACACCGCGGGACTCGGTTCGCCTCTCCATCTGGCGACCCCTCCTCGAGTCGCTTTGGTCCGGCCGGACGTTAGGCGCCGCTCATAAATAAGTCCAACCTTGAGCATCTCGGCGATGGTGGAGATTCGCGAGACACGGCCGATGCCTCTGAATTCGCCCATCGGCCATCTCTGATCGCTGGTGCAGCTGATGGTCTCGCCGTTACGGAACTCTACTTCAAACAAAGGTTCGACGCGACCAGGGAGCGTCGCGGTGATTGTAGTAATCGAGCCATCGCGGGCGTAGACCTCAGAGCCGACGGTCAGTTCACCGTGAGGGGTCCAGCCGTGCGGCGTTGGCACAGGTGTGGCGGAGTCGAATGAGCCTGAGGGGCCGATGGTCACCCGCTGATCTTAGCCAGATTGTCGACTGTCTATTCGCAACCAGGAAAGCCTCATCTGTCGAGCCGCGTGTCCTTCAGAGCTTCGAGCACTGCGGCGGCACCAGTCGCAGCAACTCGTCTGCCGAAGTAGTTGTCCTGCGTCATCGACACCTTGGAGTGGCCGAGCTGGTCGGCCGCCTGGCGGGCGGTGAGGCCGGCTTGGTCCATCAGCGTCGCGACGGTCTTGCGGTAGACGTGTGAGGTCACCCAGTCGTAGCCGGCGGCCGTGAAGACCTTCCGGAGATCGGCCTGGGTGTTCGACGGGTCGCGGAGCCCGCCGTTCGGCGAGGTGAAGACGACGTCCCACTGGTTCGGAGCGACGGCAGCACGGCGGCGGAGGAGCATCCCCACCGCCCACGTCGGCAGCTCCAGCTTCCGGAAGCCGCTCTTGCTCTTCGGACGCCGCTTGATGACCAGGCCCTCACCGGTGATCCGGACGACCGTGCCCCGCACCTCCGCCGTGCCCGCGTCGAGGTCGAGCGCAGCCCACGTCATCGCGGACGCCTCGCCGATCCGCAGACCCGTCGCGAGCATGAAGTCGGTGAAGTCGACCAGGTCCCAGTCCCGGCAGCGCTGATCGGCGTGCAGCTTCGCCCGCAGGTCACGCGCCTCGTCGACGGTGAGGGCGCGGGCCGAGGAGGTGTCGCTCTCGATCCGGCCGACGTCACGGACGAGGTTGCGATCGAGCACGTCGTGCCGGACGGCCAGGCCGATCATTCCGCTGAGGACGGTGCGGGTCGTCTTGGCCGCCGACGTGCCGAAGCGGTCGTGCACCTCGATCACGAGCCGGTCGAGGCGGGACACCGACAGCTCCCGCAGCCGCAGGGCCCCGATGCCGTCGCGGATGTGGCGCCCGAAGCGGTAGTGGTACGCCTGAGCCGTCGACGGCGAGCGCTTGCCGAGGCGGACGGCCCGGTCGATCTCGGCCAGCCACAGCTCGCCGAGCTGCCGGACGGTCGACTCACTGTTGATCTCACCATCGCGGGCGGCTCGTCCCCGGTCCCGCAGCGCCGCCTTCAACGCGATCTCGGCCGCCGCACCACTCTGTCCGGTGCGCTCGACGTCCCGCACGACGCCGTCGTAGTCCCGGATCTGGGTGCGGGCCCGGTACCGCTTGGGCCCGAGCTTGTAGATCCGGATGCGACCGTGCGTCCCGAGCGGGAGAGGCGGCCGACTCATCAGGCGACCTCTCGGCTCAGGCTCGCGACCCAAGCGCGGACCTCCTCGGGCACGAAGCGCACGTGCTTGCCCATCCGACGGCCGGGCGGGCCGTAGTTCTTGGTCCGCCACTGGTAGATCGTCTGGACCGGGATGCCGAGGTACTCCGCGACGTCCTTGACGCCCCACAGCCGCTCGTTCATGTCGTCCTCCTGGTGGCGCGTCGGTCGTCTCGGATGCGTTCGGCGTGGGCAATGGCGAGTTCGCGATCGGCGTCGGTGTGGTGGCCGATCCCGACCAGGACCCAGTTGTTGACGATGATCACGGGATCGTCGACGGGGTGGCCCAGCTCGGCGAGCTGTTCGGTCAGCCGCCACGCCCGCCGTTCGCCGCGGATGACGCGGAAGGTCGTGGAGTAGGCGCGGCTCTTGGTGAGGAAGTGGCCGCGGAACCCGAGCATGTGCGCCCACTTGCGCAGGTTCAGCTCCCGGTAGCCGTCGAGGCCGCCGAGGTGCCAGGCGGTCTCGATGAGCCGGCGGTGGTGCTCGGCCAGGTCCAGTTGCTCGAGGTGGGCCAGCGAGCGGATCGGTCGGTCGGGATGCCCGTCGGTCTTGCCGGTGCCCTTGGTGGCGTACTTGGCGATGTAGCCGGCGAGGCGGGAGTCGGTGATCTCGCCGTGTTCGTCGGTGACGGCGTCGTGGGCGGTGGGGGTGATCTCGCGTAGGTCGAGCTGGGCGCCCCAGCCCAGCGTGAGCGTGGTCCCGTCGGGCCGGGCGACGTCCAGGACAGTCGCGGCCGCTGCCTCCCGGACGGCGTCGTGCAGGGCCTCGGCGGTCAGCCCGGCCGGTGGCGGATCAGCGGGACCGTCGGGGCCGTCGATGCGGATGGCGGCGTGGAAGTGCACGAGTCCGCGGCGTTGGTACTCGGCGACCTTGGCGTAGGACAGGCGGGCGACCTTCCCGAAGCGCCGTCCGGAGACCCCGAGCCGCCCGGCCAGGGCCCGACGGAGGGCGATGGCGAAGCGGTGCCAGAGCTTGCCCGCGTGGGCCTGCCACAGGACGGCGCCGGTGTAGTCGTAGGTGTCGTGATCGATCGCGCCCCCGAGGCGCGGGTCAGGCTCGCGGTGGTAGTCCCCGCACGCGCAGGGAATGACCTTGCCGCGGGTGGTGAGCCGTCGAGTGTGGACCGGACCGAACGAGGGTGCGGTGAGGGTGAGGAACGCCCGAGGCCGGTCGGTCACGGAGGCGGGGATGCCGCGTTCTTGTCCGGCGAGTCCGGCGCGGATGAGGTGGAAGGCGTCGGCGGCGTAGCGGTCCGAGCACGCCAGGCAGACGGTCTCGCGTCGGTTCCCGCACGGGGCCCACACCTCCCCGGACCGCCGCGCCAGCACCTCGCCACCGCTCGTGGTGATGGTCGAGGAGCCGCGCAGCCGTACGGGGTGGGCGCACCCGCCGGTGGCTTCCATGCGGGCCCGCCAGGCCGGGTAGTCGATGCTGCGCAGCCGGGTGGACAGGTCGAGGTCACTCATCGTGCGTAGTCCCTGTGTTCGTGGTCGATCTCGACCGAGTCCGCCCGCAGGCCGTGGTGGCGGGCCAGCCGCTCGGCACCGGCGCGGAAGGAACGGGCCCGGCCGATGACCTGGCCGGTGTCGGTCTCGACCAGGTAGGCGCCGCCGTCGCGGACGATCTGCCCGGAGAAGGCGTCAGCGGTGACCAGGCCGTGCCCGGGGCGGACGACATCGACGAACACCCGCACCGACTCCCCGGGCTGCTGTCCCGCGGCGCTGCGGGCGACATCGACGGTGACCGCGGGTTCGGGCTCTGGCCGGCCGTCGACGGTCACCGAGATCCGCGACCCGTGCACGAGCCGCCCGGCCGCGATCAGCTGGTGGACGGTGGTGGCGACGTCGGGTCGGACGGGGATGGCGTGCTCGGCGGCCCGGGTGCCGATGTGGCGGGTGTGCACCGCCTCCGACACTCCGAGGAGGAGGTAGCCGGGGTCGTGGGCGTCGCGCAGGACGCGGTCGGTGGTGTCGTCGTCGAAGAGCAGGGCTTGGCCGTCGACCTCGCGCCGCTGCTTGGGGAGGCGGCTCATCGGGTCCACCACCACCAGTAGCGGGCCTCAGCGCCCCACTCAGCGGCCAGGGCTCTCGTCGCCCGGTACTCGACCAGGACCGCGCCGACGACGGCGGCCCAGAACCAGCCTGAGCCAGTGCCGAGCACGAGCCAGAGCGCTCCGAGCAGGGCGGCGAGGGTGAGGGTGACGCGTAGCCAGGTCGCGGCGGCCCATCCGGTGACGGCCCACATTCAGGCCACCTCCCCATCCACCGCACGCAGCGTCGGCGGGGCGGGCGGAGCGCAGCGCTGCACGAGCTCGTCGATCTCGTCGTCCGTCACCAGGGCGGCGCGGAAGCGGATCGGGAGCCGGGAGGCCTGGTCGATGACGTAGCCGATCCCGGCGTGGGTGAGATCGCCGGGGATCTCGTCTGCCAGCGCACCCCGTTCCCGGGCCCCGTCGCCGAGCACCATGTCCACGTGCGAGGAGGCGGTGACCCCGAGGCAGATCCGGGTGGGGAACAGCTCCCGGACGTCCACCACGTCTTTCGAGGGCTCCTGCACGTAGCCCATGACGCTGGTGAGGCAGGCGCGGCCTTGGGTGAGGATTTCGGCGAGCAGGCGCAGGGCGTCGCGGACGTCGGCGCGTTCGCCGTAGGCGGTGAGCATCGCCAGTTCGTCGATCATCACGAGGTCGAGCGGGGTGTCCGAGGTCAGGTCGAGGCGGCGCAGGCCGTGCTCGGCCATGTGGGCCTGGCGCCGCTTCATCTCGTCGCGTACCTCGCCGAGTAGGGCGATGGCCTCGGCTGGGGTGGTGGCGTGGCGGTGGAACAGCCGGGCGCCGCGTTGGGTCTCGGCGCCGCCTTTGAGGTCGATGACGTGCACGCGCACGAGCCGGTCGCGGATCGCGGGTCCCATGGCGCGCAGGGGCGCCCAGATCAGCGAGCCTTTCCCGGAGCCGGTGGCGCCGGCGACCAGGACGTGACGGCCCGGGACTGCGAGGTGGAAGGGGTGGCCGTACTCGTCCTGCCCGACCGGGAGCGCGGCGAGGTCGACCGCGTCGGGGTCGGCGGGGATGGACGGGGCGGGGATCGGAAGGGTGAACGGCATCTGCCGCTCGACCACGACCGTGAGCACCCCGGGGCGGTGGCGGGTCACGGCAACCCGATGGGCGCGCAGGGCGTCGGCGAGGGTCTCGGTTCGCCCGGCCCACAAGGTGAGGTCCTGGCCGCGGGTCAGGCGCACGCGCAGGGTGTCGATCGAGCGGGTGACCGACCGGACCCGCAGGATCCGGGGGGCGTCGATCCGCCCGGTGTGCGGGTTCTCCCGCGCGAGCCCGCAGTCGGCCAGAACCGACGCCCAGCGCCGTCCTCGGTAGGTGGTCCAGCGCCGCCAGAACGCCCG
The DNA here is from genome assembly GCF_047200735.1 of Pseudonocardia oceanicola. Lineage (NCBI taxonomy): Bacteria > Bacillati > Actinomycetota > Actinomycetes > Pseudonocardiales > Pseudonocardiaceae > Pseudonocardia > Pseudonocardia oceanicola. The sequence continues at coordinate 4,291 of NZ_JBJZON010000016.1, read as the reverse complement.
CAGGGTCGGTGCGGCCCACCGGTCGAAGGAGGGCGGGTGCAGCCGCCCCCACACCACCGCGGTGAATGCGAGGAGCCCGAGCGCGGCCGCGGTGGGCATCGCCCCGATCATCACCGATACGGCGATCAGGGCGGTGGGTACGAGCGCGAACAGTGGGTGCCGGACCAGCCAGGCCAGGCCGCGGAACTCCCCACCCACGGGCCGGGACGAGTGCCGCACACCCTGGCGGTGACGGTGGCGCAGGGACGGGCGGTTGCTGGGGCGGTGCATGGTCAGACTCCCTTCCGGATGGCGAGCTGCGCCAGGCGCAGTCCTTCGGCGACCCCGGCCCGCCACGCCTGCTCGGTGGGGATCTCGGCGGTCGTGGGGTGCAGGAACCGGCTGCGTTCGCGTTCGAGGCGGCGCACGAGTCGCCCGACGCCGTGGGTGGGGCGGCGGCCGTGCTGAGCGCGAGGGCCGGTGCTGGTCAGTGGCATGACGTCTCCGTGAGAGTGGTTGCGGTGCAGGGGATCCCGGTGCCGTGACAGCCGGGGCAGACACCGTCACCAGGGCAGGCCGGACAGTCGCGGCTGTCGTCCGCGGCGGGGTGGGTGTCGGGGGTGGTGCCGTAGCCGTCGCAGGTGTCACAGGCCCCAGATCCGGTGCAGTCCGGGCAGAAGTTCGTGGTGCTCACGTGGTTCTCCTGGTGGTGGGCGGGCTGTTTTCGGGCAGGGGGCAGCCACTGCGGAATTGCTGCTGGTTTCGCCGAGAGAAGGGGTCGGCTGCCCCGTGCCCGAAACCGGCCGGTCAGGCCCGTCGGGATGCCAGGCCTGATGGCCCGGGGTGGTGCTACTTGTCGCCCTGCGGACGCGGCGCGGGGGCGGGGGCGTGCTTGAGGCCCATCGCCCGCCAGGCCAGCCCGGCGTTCACCCGGCCCGCGGTCTCCATCTGGTATGGGGTGACCCGGGCGTCGATCAGCTCCACCCGGGCGTCCTCCCCGAAGTCGGGGCCGGGATCGGTCCCCAGCGTCACCTTGATCTCCTCGCCCTTCGGTGCCTTCTCCCCGGGCTTGACCCGCAGCTTCGCGAACAACGACACCGTGAACTGCGTGGCCCCGTCCCGATCGGTCACCGGGACGTGGGCGCCGTTGGCGTCCTCACGCATCTTCGGGGCAGGTGGCTCAACCACGGTCAGCTTGTAGCCGCCGAGGTTGACGGGAATGTCTCGCATGGGTGGACCTCCGAGTCAGATTGAGCTATCTCTAACGGGCTCACCCAGTGGAGCACGCGCGGCGGTGCCTGTCAAACAGAGATAGCTCTATCGCCCGGATGGCATAGAGATAGCCTTGACAAGCGACAGGCAGGCTTTTGGCGAGCGCCAATGGTTTCCGCCGGTCAGCGGGCACGCGAGATGGAGGTGACATGGCAAGCGGCTACCGGGACGTCGCCGACGCTCTGCGGGCGGCGATCGAGGCGGGGGAGTACCCGCCGGGCTCGACCCTGCCCAAGCAGGACGAGATCGCCGCGCGCCACGAGGTCAACATCCACACCGTGCGCAAGGCCGTCGCTCAGCTCGAAGCCGAAGGCCTGGTGACCCCGATCCGCCGTCGCGGCACCGTGGTGCGGGCGCGGCCGCCGATGCGCCGGCTCGGGACCGAGCGCTACGCCAAGAGCCGTTGGAAGGCCGGAATCATCGGCTTCTCGGCCGACCGTGAGGCGTCCGGGATGCCGTGGAAGCCCGGCGACCAGACTCAGACCGTCGCCAAGGTCCACGCCGACGACGCCATCGCCAAAGCCCTCGACGTCGAGCCCGGCGCCGAGGTCTACGAACGCGCCCGCCTGGTCAAAGACGATGGGCAGCCCACCCACACCCTCGCCAGCTACTACCGGCCCGAGGACGTCGAGGGCACCCCGATCGTCGACCCCACGCCCGGTCCCATCCCTGGCGGCGGCGGGTTCGGCGTGCTCACCTCGAACGGCATGGAGCCCGAGCGGATGACCGAGACCATCCACTCCCGCATGCCCACCCCCGATGAGATCGAGACCCTCGAACTGCCCGCGGGGGAGCCGGTGATGATCCTGGAACGCCAGACCTTCACTGCCGACGGCCGCTGCGTCGAGTTCGCCCGCGGAGTCCACGCCGCCAGCCGGTTCGCCTGGACCTACACCTTCCAGATCCCCGACTGAGCCATGCCGCACACCCGCTCCGCCCTCGACGATCCCGAGATCGCCCACGCCGTCGAGGCCCTGTGGAACTACCACCGGCTGGACAACGGCACCGACACCCGGACTGACGTCGGCATTGGACTCGGCAGCCACGACCTTTCCGTCGCCACCACCACCGCCGAGCTCTACCACCGTGGCCTGTTCCCGCTGATCGTGTTCACGGGCGCCAACGCCCCGACGACCGTCGACCGGTTCCCTCGCGGCGAGGCCGTGCACTACCGCGAACACGCCATCGAGCTGGGCGTCCCCTCCTACGCCATCCTCGTCGAGGACCGAGCGACCAACACCGGCGAGAACATCACCTTCACTCGCGACCTGCTCGCCGCCACCGGCCACCAGGTGCACACGGTGACCCTCATCAGCCGGCCCTACCAACAGCGCCGAGCCCGAGCCACCTGCCGCAAACTCTGGCCCGAGGTCGAGCCCGTCACCGCGGGCGCCCAGGTGAGCCTGCGCGACTACGTCGCCAACATCGGCGACGAGCAGCGCGTGATCTCCATGCTCGTCGGCGACACCCAGCGCATCGAAGTCTATGCCGCCCGGGGCCACGCAGCACCCGAGCCCATGCCTGCCGAGATCCGGGACGCCATGACCCTGCTCGCCGCCCGCGGGTACACAGACCGCCTTCTCTAACCGCTGGTCAGGCGCGCCGCCAGGCCGCGGGGTTCAGACTTTCTCTACTTGGTCAAGGCGGCGGCCCCGCCGCCGCGCCGCTTCCCGGCGGCCGGGGCGTGCGGCCTACGGCCGGTCCCCAACCGCCGCGCGGCCGTACGGAAGGAGTATCGAATTCAGTTCCCGTTACGTCCGCTTCGTTTCCTGATGCTCTCGGCAATGGATGGCGGCAACATTGTCCACAGCTGCTGGTCTTGGGCCGGTCGAGTGATCAGCTCATCTACTAGACGGTTGGCGCAGTCGAGAAAAGCTTCGATGAGCGCTGGGCCGTCGCTGTCATCAAGTGCAATCGCAGCGAGATCGCCGGCTTCCTGTTCATGCAGGACCTCGTTTCCGGTGTAGCGAACCACATCAAGCATCTGGAACAGGCCAGAACTCACGCGACCCTCCAATCGGCCGATTCTGTCGTTTAGTGTTCCTCTTTCGCCTGTGTCGAGATGCTTAACGAGGCGCTCCAGAGTTGCGCGAGCTAGTGCAGCACTCGCTCTTCTGGATACAGCGCCTACTTCCGCAGCCTCTTTGAACAGCTCTGCGACGTCAGGCGGCATGTCTGGATGCGGACTAATCACGATCCCCTGGCGAGGCCAAATGAGGCTATCCTCCAGCCAGATTGAGCCCTGGCTGCAGTGTTGGCATTTCGCACCTCGCCACCTCGACGGAGTAGCTTGGTCCGCCTTCTTCTCGATCGAGACCACGGCGCGTCCCGGAATCGAAACTAGGACCTCGCCCCAAAGCTGGTGCGCAATAGTCTGACAATTTGGACAGGTAAAGCTCGAACCATTTAGCACGGGCGGGATGCTTGTCTTCCTGCCGTCCCAGGTTTCATCAGCCACAGAGACGAATATACCGGCACGCGAGACGGTGACGTCGGGGGCCAGTAGCGGGGGACTGGCTTAGGTGCTGCGCGGTAGACCTGCGCCAGGTCGGGGTGTGCCCTCGGGAATAATGACAATGGCATGGCGCAACCCCTGGCGGAGTCGGCTGGCGGACACTGCCGTGCCTAGACGCGACGGCCCTGACTCAACGCGACCTACGTAAAAATCGACGCAACATCAATGATTACGGCCGGACCGCGGATCTGGAGGTCATCTACATCAATTCGTTCACCAGTTGTCAGGCTGGGCGGCATATTGTTAGCGACGCCACTCATCATTTGCCGACGTAGTGCCCGCCCAACACCTGGAAGCAGGTGCTTCTCGAGGGAGTAGGTTGCGCCAGGTCGGATAACGCGTTCAATGAGGCCAAATGCATTTAGTTCGCCAGTTATGTCATCTCCCGTGTAGCCCTCAACATAGGCAGTGGGCTTGAGGATGACGATGAAGCGAGGCGCGTCGTCGATATCGGGCTCGATTTCAAATACCTCAGGGACAGTGCTGCCGGAAGGACCACCGGCAAGGAGCGCGACCATCTCAGAC